>CANJJI010000221.1 GCA_947474545.1 Beijerinckiaceae bacterium
GATCATGTGCACGGGGATGCGGATGGTGCGCGCCTGGTCGGCAATCGAGCGTGTGATCGCCTGACGAATCCACCATGTCGCGTATGTGGAGAATTTGTAACCACGGCGATATTCGAATTTGTCGACCGCCTTCATCAGGCCGATATTGCCTTCCTGAATGAGATCGAGGAATTGCAACCCGCGATTGGTATATTTCTTGGCGATTGAAATCACGAGGCGCAGATTGGCTTCGACCATTTCCTTCTTGGCCTGACGGGCTTCGCGCTCGCCCTTCTGCACCATGTGCACGATCTTGCGGAATTCCTGAATCTCAAGGCCCGTCTCGGTGGCGAGCGCCTGAATGTCGCCGCGCATTTCGTGAATGCGATCCTTGTCCTTGGCGACGAGATTTTTCCAGCCCTTGGCGCCGAGTTTGGAAACACGCAGCAACCATTTGGGATCAAGTTCGGAATTCTGGTAATTCTTGAGGAAGTCTTCGCGCGAAACGCCATGGCTTTCGGCCAGGCGCATCAGGCGGGTTTCATAGCCAATGAGGCGCTTGTTGATGTCGTAAAGCTGGGCGACCAGAGCGTCGATACGGTTTTGATTGAGCGACAGCGACTTCACGTCGATGACGATCTCTTTCTTGAGGCCCTTGAACTTGCGCTCCTGCGCCGGCGTCAGAGCTTCGTTGTTAAGTTTGTTCTCGACATTCTGATCCTGCAGGCGGCGAAGCTTTTTGTAGGCCGAAGCGACGCGATCGAAAATCTCAATCACCTTGGGCTTCAGGTCCGCTTCCATCGCCGAGAGCGACACGGAATTTTCCATATCGTCTTCATCGTCGAAATTTTCCTCGCCGCCTTCGGGCTTGGCTTCGCCATCTTCGTCATCGCCTACAAGGCGGGGCGGGGGAGATTGCGGCGCGGTGGCGGGCGCCTGAATTGGGGAAGCGGTGAGAGGCTGCGCCATACCGTCTTCGCCGGGAGCGCCTTCGATCTTCGGGCCGGCCTTGCCGTCTGGCCCCGAATAGGTAGCTTCCAGATCGATAATGTCGCGCAGCAGCACCTTGCCGTCAGTCAGTTCATCACGCCAGATGATGATGGCCTGAAAGGTCAGCGGGCTTTCGCAGAGCCCGGCGATCATCGCTTCGCGGCCAGCCTCGATGCGCTTGGCGATGGCGATTTCGCCTTCACGGGAGAGCAGCTCCACTGTGCCCATTTCGCGCAGATACATGCGAACGGGATCGTCCGTGCGGTCGGTCGGCTCTTTAGTTGTCGTTGTCGCGACGACGGCTGTGGGGCGCGCGGCTTCAACGAGATCGCCACCTTCAACTTCTTCTTCGGCGCCTTCTTCAGCAGCGTCTTCGGAATCGTCGGAATCGACGACGTTGATGCCCATTTCGTTGAGCATCGAATAAACATCTTCGATCTGATCGGAGGAGACTTCTTCGGATGGGAGAACCGCGTTTAATTCGTCATGAGTCACAAACCCGCGCTTTTTGGCGAGCTTGATCATCTTTTTGACGGCGGCATCGGAAAGATCGAGCAACGGGCTGTCGGTGGTTTCAACCACTGCGCCTTCACCAGCCTTTTTTTCCTCGTCCTTCTTCGCCATGTCGCAAGCTCCGTACAAATAACTGGACGCCGCCGGCACAGACGCCCCGGCGGCAGGTGTATTCAGAATTCCCGAATCGTTTCACTTCGAAGATGGGGCTGCCGACCTTAAAGGCTGCTTAACCAAACATCTTATCGATCACTTCCGCAAAGGAAAGGGAAACGATTGCATTCCAAGTGTGTCCTGGAGAGCATTGCAGCTACATTGAACCGCATTGCGCTCCAGCTTTTTGCATTGTCGCGTTCGCGGACGGAAAAACGGTTTCCACTTTTCCTGCAAACGCTTTAAAAGCTTCGCACCGGACGTCCCGACATAATGCCGAAGCCTTCCAGCGCTGCCTCGCGTCCTTCGAGGCCCACGAGTTCCAGATTGATTTCCTGCAGTCTGGAGAAGTTCTCCTCGCTGGGGTCCTGTCCCAGGGCGAACTCCGCCGATTTCAACTCCCTATGTAGCGAGCGCGCGCGCCGATGCAAGGCCATGACCTGATTTAGCGTGGCTTTTACGTCCTCGCTGGCCGCTTCCGGCTGCACATTCCACAGCTTGGCGATGGCGGTCATGGCTTCGACTTTCTGCAAAGCGTCGCCAAATCCCAGTGCCACGAGCTGTTTTCGCAATTCAATGTGGTCCGCAGGGTCGGCGGCGGCGCAGGCGATCAGGCCGTCGCGCAGTTTCATGGCGTCCGGACTGGCGAAGTCAAGTTCGGCGAGTTCCTCGACATGGCGGGCCAAAATGTCCGGATGGAAGGCAAAAGCGAGCAAAATCTGCGCTTCCCGCAGGGCCAGCGCGCCTACCCGGGCGAAAACCTGTGTCCGCTGAATGCCGGGTCCGGCCATCAGGGGCTTACTGCGATAGCCGGTTTCAGGCTCCTGCCGTCCGGACTGAAACCGTCCGCGCTGGCCGGGCACGAATGGCATGCGTCGGTTCTGCCAAGGCTGTTTCTGTCTGGCGGCTCCCGGCATCATAGCGGCGAGGCGCTGAAAAATATCCTCGCGATAATAGCGGCGCAATTGCTCGTCTGGTATCAGCCGGAGCACTTCGTTGATGCGCTTTTCGAGGCCTGCCCGGCGCTCGGGGGTATCAACAGGACCGGTTTCCAGTTCACGCTGCAGCAGGACTTCGACCATCGGTTTGGCAGATGCCAGAACTGCGGCAATGGCGTCGTGGCCGCCGTTCCGTGCAAGGTCGTCGGGATCCTGTCCCTCGGGCATGAAGGCAAAACGCAGGCTTTTACCCGGACCGATCAACGGCAGGGCATTGTCGATGGCGCGCGCTGCGGCCTTGCGGCCTGCCTTGTCGCCATCGAAACAGAGGATTGGCTCTTCAGCCATCCGCCACAGCAATTCGCAGTGATCGGGCGTCAGGGCTGTGCCGAGGGCTGCGACTGTATTGGCAAAGCCGACCGCGCTCATGGAGATTACATCGACATAGCCTTCCACGGCGATGACGGTGCCTGCATCATGGGCGGCCTTGCGGGCGGTGTGGTGATTGTAAAGAATCGAGCCCTTGTGAAAGAGCGGAGTCTCCGGCGAGTTCAGATATTTGGCGGGAACATCCTTCTCCAGCGCCCGCCCGCCGAAGGCGATCACCTTGCCCGAGCGGTCGCAGATGGGGAACATGACGCGGTCGCGGAATTTGTCATAGGGGACAGCGATGTCCTCGCCGTGGTTGAGGAGGCCCGTTTCGCACATGGCTTCGGCGGAAACGCCCTTTCCGGCGAGCCAGTCGCGCAGGGCGAAGCGCTCAGGCAGGGAATAGCCGATGCGGAACTGTTTTTGCAGCGCTGGGCCGAGGCCCCGGTCGGCCAGGTAGCCGCGCGCCTTCGCGCCGGCCCGGCCCTGTAGCTGTTCTTCGAAATAACCGGCGGCCAGTTCAACCACTTCATGCAGGGAGGCGCGCTGGCGATCCTGCCGGACGGCTTCTTCGGATTCTGCGGGTAGATATACGCCCGCTTCCGAAGCGAGGCGCTCCACCGCTTCTGGAAAGCTAAGCCCTTCTGTTTCCACAAGAAAGCTGAAGATGTCGCCGTGCTTTCCGGACGAAAAATCGTGGTAGAAGCCCTTCTGGTCGTTGACGAAAAACGAGGGCGTCTTCTCAGTCCCGAAGGGTGAAAGTCCCTTCCATTCCCGGCCGGATTTCTGCAATTTGACGCGGCGGCGCACGACGTCCGAAACCGGAAGCCGGGCCTTGATTTCGTCCAGAATGTTTGGCGTGAATCGCATGAAGATGGGGCTCTTTAACGCTGCTTACTGTGCTCGCGCCCGGCACGCATCCTTTACTTATACCTGATTCGTTCTTGTGCCCGTTATTCACAAGCGTTGAAGCCGGGGCTTCCCGCGTTACCTTCTGAATATGGCAGTCTGCGGGCTCTGGAAGCGAGGGTGCATGTTTTCGAAGTGGATGCGACTGGCCATGGAATCATCAATGCTGGCGCTGGAGTCACAGCAGGTTATCGCCATGCGTATGATGAAACTGTCACTTGGCGGGAAAAGTGCGGAACGGGAAGCCGGACGGATGGTCAGTGAAAAAATTCAGGCGGCAGGCGAAGCTGCCATCGCAATGTCTCTGGGCGCGACACCGGGAAAAGTCGTGTGAAAGTACCGTTCCAAGGTCAAAGCAAACCGCCGGCGGCTTGGCAGCGGCTGAGGGCTGCAAGCAATCAGCTACGAACGGGACAAGGTCCGGTGCGCTGGAAGACGGATACGTCCTCGACTGTGGAGACAAGCCGATAGTCCTTCATCAGGCTGACGAATTCTGCATCCTGCCTGGCCCAGGCGAGCCAGCTCGTGGCTGTTGTGCTGTCCTGCGCCAGTATGATTGTCGGGCAGCCTTTGGATATGTCTTCGTGCAGGATCTGCCGTTCCAGCCTGTCGTAACGTTGCTTCACTTCCGCCAGCCGGGCTGAATCCGGATTGGTCATGGCGAGCCAGCGCGAGCCCATCGCAAGCCACAAGAACGGCTGCCGTTGGACCCATACGCCGTTTGTCATGCGGTTCAGGGGGAATCCGATGCTGATATCTGCGCCGATGGCCAGCAGGCGTGGGGCGGGGTCGAGACGGGAGACGACTTTTACCAGTTCGCGTGTGCGCGCGTGCCGGTGCTGGTTGTGCAGGACATACGACTGGATGACGGCGAGGATTGCGAGGCCGGATAACACCGCGAGGACCGGAAAGGATTTCGTCGCCCTGCAGGCATCCACAAGATTCAGGCCCAGCGCGATAAGGCCGAGAAACAGCGAGGGCATGTTGTGATATTCGGAGCCTTTGCCCTGCAACAGGTAAATCAGAAAACCTGTTGCGGAGGCGATAAGGAAGGCATCGGCGGTGGATGTGGAGCTTTCCTTCTGTCGGCGCAGATAGATCGTTACCGTAGCGATGAGCAGCCAAAGCGTTGTCGATGGCAACAGCAATTGAGATGCAAGGGAAATACGCGCGGGCAGATAGACTTCGGAGGCGCGCGGTAAAACCGTAGTGAGAAAATCGGGAAACGCAAACACGACAAGCGCAAGGTAAATCGCCAGAACGATACCGGCAGATAAGTTTTCGAGCGAAAATAGCGAAGTGAGCTTTCGCGTACGTGTCAATGCCACAGCCTGCAATACTGCCGGAACGAGTATGAAATGCGGTTTGGCGACGACCGCCAGCGCCATCCCTATGCCAGCCAGAATTCTCGTTGCACGATGGGGGATGTTTTCAGGCGTCGCGCACATCGCAATCCACGGCAGCAACAGCAATAGTCCGATATGTTCGCGCTGGGCGAATTCATGCGCTGGGGCGACGAGCAGGAGGATCGTCAGCGCAGTGGCGATGACTGCTGAGGATTGTTGGAGAGCGTCACGTGTGGCAAGGCGCGCAGCGACGAAATAGTTCGTCAGGCCCGCCAAAGCGAACACGCAGACTTCCAGCGCCAGATCGCCGGACATATGCAAGAGGTGGCCGAGCCATGCAGCAGGAAGATAGATCAGAACCGCGCCGGGCGGATTGACTTCGAAAAAATCCACGGACATGCGCCGGCGATCCAGCAGCCATTCAGCTGCCGACAAGAGCCAGGCGACATCGTGATTTGTGAGGGTTTGCGTGCGCAGATAAATCGCGACAGCTACGGCGAGCGATGTCATCAGCCAGAAGGCTACTTTTGCCCCGAGTGGACTGAGGCCCGCAACCGGCGCCAATTCTTTGGAAACGGGATAGCTCACAATGGACCGGCCGTGCTGGAGTTAAGCTGGAATGTCACATGTTAGTTCGCGAGCCGTTAACATCCTGTTGTGAAGCGATGATATGCCGTGCGTCGTGTCATTTGGTAATGCGATGATCCGGCTCACAAATTCCATTTGATGCGTAATTCCAGGCTTTTCTGCTTGCAAAGGC
>CANJJI010000222.1 GCA_947474545.1 Beijerinckiaceae bacterium
CGCAAGCGGCGGATGCCGCGCGTCCGCAATCACGGAAAATGGGCCATGCAAGGCCAGAACGGTATGGCGAACGCCCGGAAACAGCGCTATCCGGCAAAATCAGCCCCAAGCTGGCGAATCCCCCGAAGAGTTTTGCAAGAGGCTCCATCTATTTTGAAAATTTCATCATGGAACCTGTTCGCGTCACATCAAGTGAATTCCAGCAATCCTTCGGGGCGCTGAGCGACAAGGCCCGGCATGAGCCAGTCGTAATCACCAAGCATGGGCGCGATTCCCTGGTGGTCATGCAGGTTGAGGAATGGCATCGCCTCCTGAGGCGTGATCGCCGGGCAGGTCTCACCAGCGAATTGCCACAAGAGTGGGCGAATGCTGTTCGTGACGCCCAAGTCCCCGATGAATATGCGCATCTCGACAGCGAATTGAAGTAAGCGGCAGTGGCTTTTCCAAAGCCCTTCCCCGGTCTGATCATCCGCTACAGCTATCTCTGGCATTCCGAGTTTAAAACTGGACAGGAAGAAGGCAGCAAGGACAGGCCCTGCGCAATTATAGCCTCCATCCGGGATGAGAATGAAGAGATGCGGGTGCTGGTGCTGCCCGTCACTCATACACCCCCTGCACGTCCGGAACTTGCTGTTGAAATACCAGCCAAAGTGAAAGCGCGCCTTCAACTCGACAGCGAACGCTCCTAGGTCGTGATTTCCGAATGGAACGAGTTTACATGGCCGGGACCGGATTTAAGGCAGACGCCTGGCGCAGGCGAAAATTCCATCGCTTACGGCGCTTTGCCACCCGGCCTGTTTGGTTTGAACCGCGAAAGATTCCTGGCGCTGGCCAACGCTGGCGGCACACTCAGGGTGAGGCGCACGGAATAAACGTTTTCGAAAAATTGGAGAATCGCGATGTCATCCCGGAAAAAAATTCGCAGCGTTTTATCCGGGATCGCCAAGATAAATTTACGCACCGATCCCGGATCGACAAGAGCGTCCGGGATGACATCCTCTGACAAATGAGCTGGAGAGCGCTCCTGGTTCGAACCCTATTCCCTATTCGGCAACGCCCAAAATTTTCTTCAGCGCCGCCGCATTAGCATGGACGCCGTAGCCGGGATTGCCCATCGAGAATTCGCCTGATTTTGTCAGCGCGCCTGCCATGACCGGCTCAAAGCCGGCGTCGCGCACGAGCCGGGCGACGACATCTGCCGCCGCCTTGTCATCGCTGGCGATGGGGATGGGCAGTTTGTCACCGGCGCGGCCTGCATTGTCCTGCAGGATCTTCGCGCCGATGGAATTGAAACCGCGCACCATGCGCGCGCCGGGGAAAAAGCTCGCTGTGAGCACGCCGATAGTCTTCTGCTTGCTCATTGCCACCAGTTCCTCGCCATCGCGGGCTGGCGTTGCATTGCAGGTGTCGATGATGATCTTACCCTTCAGCGCTTCGGCGAATTCCTTACCTAGGCCGGGAATGGCGCGATAGGGCACGGACAGCAGGATGATATCGCCATTGGGGATGGCTTGCGCCGTCGTGCCCGCGCGGGCCAGTGGCCCAAGTTCGGCAACCATGGGCTTGAGTTCATCGGGATTGAGCGAGGAAAAGAACACGGAATGGCCGGCCTTCACCCAGAGCCTTCCAAGCCCGCCGCCAATGTTGCCCGCGCCGATGGTCGCGATTTTCAGCGGACCGTTTGCACCCTGGGCCAATGCCTCCAGCGCGCTGGCGGGCAAAAGCGCTGCGCCGCTGGTCAGTTGGAGAAATGAGCGGCGGCTGATCTGTGTGTGCATTGACGTGTCCCCGGGTTGTGCAGGTGGCGCGCATTATGGTGCGCTGCAGGGCCCCAAAGCAATGGAAAGGGCGCGCGGGTGCGATCTCATTTTCGTGATGAGTGTGGAGGCAAAGATGAAGGCCGCCTCCAACCTTCGGCCAGTGGTCGAGGTGGCCTATTCATGGCAATAGGTCCAGCATAACGTCGCCAGAGATCACCCGACCATGCCAGACATCCCCCTGCCCATCCCGCCATTTGCCGCCGGTTTTCCTGTTGCGGACGAGGCGCAATGGCGTGGGCTTGTGGACAAGGTGCTGAAGGGCGGCAAGTTTGAACGGCTGGTTGGGCGCACTGCCGATGGCATCGAGATCCAGCCGCTTTATGCGCGGGCGCAAGCGGGGCCACGCGCTTTCGCCAAAGCGCCTGGAGGCTGGAGCGTTCTGGCGCGCACCGACCATCCCGATGCCGCTGAGGCCAATTCTCTGGCGCTGGCTGATCTCGCTGATGGCGCGAGCGGCCTACACCTCGTTTTCGAAGATTCGGCAGGCGCGCATGGGTTTGGCCTGAAATGGAATGAGGGCACGCTGCGGCAGGTTCTGGCAGGGATTGATCCCGCAGGGATTGTCATCGAGATGGAACTGGGCTCTTCCGCCAAGGAAGCTCCCGAGGCCCTCGCAGTTAACATCATCGAATCCGGGCTTAATCCAGCCAGCGCCACAGTCTCTTTTGGGCTCGACCCCATAGGGGCAATGGCCCTGACTGGCGCAACACCAGCGCCGTGGGACAAACTCGCTCCTGCCTTCGCAGCCCGGATAAATGCGCTGGCGGCGCACGGATTCGCCGGCCCTTTCTGCGTTGCGAACGGGCGGATCGTTCATGACGCCGGGGGCAGCGAGGCGCAGGAACTTGCGTTTACGCTCTCGGCGGCGCTCGCCTATTTGCGCGCGCAGGAAAAAGCGGGGATGGACTTGCCAGCAGCTGCTGCCACGATCGGCTTTCGCATGGCCGCTGACGCCGATCAGTTTCTTACCATCGCGAAATTCCGGGCGTTGCGGCTCTTATGGGCGCGGGTTGAAGAGGCTTCCGGAATCGCCCCACACCCAATCCTTATCCACGCGGAAACCGCCTGGCGGATGATGACCCGGCGCGACCCGGCGGTGAATTTGTTGCGCGCCACTGTCGCAGTCTTTGCGGCTGCAACAGGTGGCGCGGACAGAATTTCGGTACTGCCCTATACGCAGGCGCTCGGCCTTCCCGATGCGCTGGCCCGCCGCCTTGCGCGCAACACCCAGCTGGTCCTGCTCGAAGAAGCCAATATTGCAAAAGTGGCCGACCCCGCGGCAGGCGCTGGCGGCATCGAAAGTCTGACCGGCGCGCTGTGCGAAAAAGCATGGGAGATTTTTCAATCGCTGGAAGTCCAGGGCGGCGCAGCCCAACTTGCCGCACTGGCTGCGCTCAACACAGAAATCGCAGGCGTTCGCGACCAGCGGCAGCGCAATATCGCGACAAGACGCGAACCGCTGACCGGCGTGAGCGAATTTCCCAATATTCACGAGACAGCCGCTGAAGTTCTGTTACCGCTCATCGCTGCCCCGCCTGCGCACGCGGTCAATGCGTTCGCACCCGTGCGCAATAGCGAGGCGTTCGAATCCTTGCGGGATCGCGCCGGGACTTATGCACAGCGTCCAAGACTCTTTCTTGCGAATTTTGGACCCATTGCGGCTTTCAACGCCCGCGCTAATTTTGCCGCCAATCTGTTTGAAGCGGGCGGGCTTGAAACGATATCCAACGATGGCTTCACGGAAATATCCGGGCTCGCTGCGGCATTCAGACAATCGGCGGCGCAAATCGTGTGCATCTGCTCATCCGATGAAATCTATGCACAATCAGCCGCCGATTGCGCCCGCGCTCTCAAGGCGGCGGGGGCGAGGATGATCTATCTGGCAGGCAGGCCCGGCGAACATGAAGCAGCCCAACGCGAAGCGGGCATCGGCCGATATGCCTATGCAGGCTGCGACGCGATCGCCTTGCTCGATGAGGCGTTGGCGTTTAGCACGTGAAAAGGCGCTCGACTTTCGGCCTTGCGATTCCGGCGCCCATGGATAAAACCACCCCATAAATCCTCATCAAGACAGGCGTTCCAGCAATGTTTCTCCGGCCCATCATGATTGCAGCACTCCTGTCGGGCAGCGCCCTGCCAATTGCCGAAGCTGCAACACTGAATAAGTTTGACGGGCGCTGGACCATCGTTCTTTCAACGGATGTCGGAACTTGCGAAGCCACGATACCAGCCACCTTTAACGTGAAGGCCGATGATATCGCGGCGGAAGCCGATTCACCGTTGCGCGCTGACGGCGCCGTGGAGGCCAGCGGCTCCATGTGGATCCGGTTCACAGCTGGACAGGACAATTATCGCGGACAAGGCAAACTGACGCCCTCAGGCGGGTCAGGTGTCTGGTCTTCGGGCTCGCGCTATTGCGGAGGAAAGTGGAAGGCCACCCGCACGCGCTGACAATGCAGCCGTGCGTTCACAAAACTGTTACTTTTGAAGTTTTTGCGGCGAAATAGAATTTCGTCATGAAGAAACTTCTCACACCTCTGCTGTTCCTAACCTCTCCCTTCATGGCGGGCGAAATGGCACCCGCGCGCGCTACCGAAAAGCTGCCGGATGGCCGCTGGCACATAACCTTGCGCGGACAGGGCCCCAATCTTCTTTGCTATGGACAGATTACCCACGTTGGCGAGGTGCGCGGCGGCAGACCAGTTTATAACGGCCAGGCGCGATACAGCTTTTTCCTGTCCCGCAACGGTCTCATCACAGCGTCGGGAACCCGCAAGGCGGATCGCGCCAGCCTGAGAGGACAGATCCGAAACGGGCGTACAGGATCAGGTTCTTTCCACGTTCCCACGCGCAATTGCAGCGGGACATGGCATGTGTCGAAAATCGGCGAATGATCAATTTGAGCCAAGCCGATCAGTTTCTCCGATTGACATGCTGACCGGCCGCGCAACCAGCGCTACAAGCGCATAGCTGACGATCAACAGCATGAACCAGGATGAAAGCTTGCTGAAACTGACAAGCGACCACGCCTGTATCTGGTTTGGATAGACCCACGCCCGTGCATACGTGCCGATGTTCTCAGCAAACCATATGAATAGCGTCGTTAGACCGCAGGCGATCAACAATGGCATGCGGCGGTATTGACGCCAGACCTTGAAATAAATCCAGGTGCGCGCAAACAAGACACAGGAAGCAGCTATCAGCAGCCAGCGCATGTCCGGTATATATTGGTGCGAGAAAAAATTTACGTAGATCATACACGCCAGCAACATCACGCCCCATAGCGGGGGATGCCCCGTAAATCTGAAATCGCAAAGCCGCCAGAAACGCGCGATGAAACTCCCCACTGACGCATACATGAAACCGGTGAACAGCGGCACGCCACCGATACGGAAAAACGCCTCTTCCGGGTAGATCCACGACCCCGCTGCTGTTTTGAACACTTCCATCGCTGTGCCGACAATGTGGTAGATGAAAATAACTTTGGCTTCTTCAAACGTCTCCAGCCCGCCTGCAAGCATCAACGTCTGGACAATCACTGCGGAAACGAAAAGAAAATCATAACGCGGGATGAGGGCTGTTTTTGGATACCACAGGTGCGTCGCCAACAAGAGAGCCAGCATGATCGCGCCGAACAGGCAGGCCCAACCCTGTTTGACCCCAAAGCGCAGGAATTCATAGGCAAAAGCACCCGCTTTTGAGCCAGCAGCCCGTTCGCCGAGTTGCTGTTCGAAATGAACAAATGGACGCAACGCGCCCCAGCGGCTGGCGGCGCTGGCTGGTTTCACTGCAGGCGCATCGGGCACGTGTTGATCCATGTCGCTCTTTCGAATCCCACCTGTAAAAACCATCCCTCTGAAATAAGGTTCATTCCGGCTTTTGTTTGTCGAGGCACGGGTGTGCCGGGCGTCCCTTTATTTCGCCGGGCGCGCACAATTGAAAAGAACTGCACAAGCGTGGAGTTGGTGCCGTCGCGGGAGTGGTTGGAATTAGGTTGGCGTAGTCTCCGGGTTGTCCAACCCAATTGATTCTGGCGTTGAAGCGCCAGACTGGAGACCACGCCATGAACAAAGATACCACGAAGCCGGCCTACGTTGCAGGCGATACGAAG
>CANJJI010000223.1 GCA_947474545.1 Beijerinckiaceae bacterium
AACCCATTGACCTCGCCGCATGATCGGATAACTTCATGAAGCTGGAGATCGCGTTAGCCTATTCCAACTACCTTCGCGACGGCACCCATGATAGAGCCCGCGCTTTGATTCGGACAGCAATCACGCTAGCCGAAAAATGCGGGTACGATCGCGAGACGTGAATGCAGGACTTGATTGCAAAACCTGGGCGCAAAACTTGCTCTATCCGCAGGGACTTCTAACGCAGCGCTCAAATGCTCCGTTTCCGTACATATTACTGCAGGCTGACAAACCCTCTTTCGCTCCGGTGCACTTATGACAGTCATGAAGCTTTCAGAAATACAGAACCTCCTGCGCTGTCCTTGCTGTCAGGACTCCCTGGAACAGCGCGAAAACGGACTGTTTTGCGTCAGTTCTGGCTGCGAATACGGGCAGAAGCCTTTCACCTTGATTTCCGGCCAGCCGGTGCTGGTCGATTTCAGGACAAGCGTTTTCAAACGATCCACCTATGAGGGCGGGGCCGTTCCGATCGTCCGCCCATTGGGCTTGCCTGGGCGTATTCTCGACCGGTTCCGCGAAAATCTTTATGGCGAAAACCGGCCCGCGGAAGCCAAAGCTGCGGACCTGATCGGCCGCCTCGCCCACAAGCCCAACGCCAAGGTGCTTGTCGTTGGCGGCGGCACTGCTGGTTCAGGCACACGTGAACTTTATGCCGCCGCATCCCTCAATATCGTCGGCCTCGACGTTTTCCCGACGGAGTTGACGACGCTGGTTGCCGATGGGCATCAATTGCCCTTTGCGGCAGGCAGCTTCGATGCTGTCTGGATTCAGGCCGTGCTGGAACATGTCCTGGACCCGCAATTGGTTGTTCAGGAAATTCATCGCGTACTGGCCGATGACGGGCTGGTCTATGCCGATACGCCCTTTATGCAGCAGGTGCACGGTGGCGCATTCGATTTCCATCGCTTCAGCCTGAATGGCCATCGCTGGCTGTTCCGCAACTTCTCGCAAATCGACGCGGGAACGGTGGGCGGCGCAGGAACATCGCTGTTGTGGTCACTGCGCTATTTCTTTCGAAGCTTTGGCTGGGGCAACAAGATCTCAACCTTGCTCACAATGCCCTTTTTCTGGATCCGTTTCTTCGACCGGGTCACATCGCGAACCGGCAACAGCGATGCTGCCAATGGCGTCTATTTCCTCGGCCGTAAATCTCAGGTCGCCATGACGCCCAAGGAAATCGTCCAATATTATTGGGACATGCGCGAAGCGCCTGCGAAGCGTGCTTCGTCCGGCGGAAGTGCGCCGGTCCCCGGACTCGCGACGAATCCCAGCATGACCGGCGCGGAATGAAACTTATGCATTCCCGCGCTGTTCGCGCCACAAGCCCAGCTTCTGCTGGGCCACACGATCCGAATAGCTGAACAGGCTCGCCTCGCCGTCCGCTTCCAGACGGTAGGGCATCCAGCACGGGACGCAGAAGATATCGCGCGGCTTCCAGCTGATCGTCACCTGCTTGTCGCCTTCCCCGGCGATGAGCCGGCCGGTGCCTTCAACTGGCGTAAACACAATATTTTCCGTCGTGCGTTGAACCTCTGTCCGGAAACCCTTAGGCAGCAATTGCAGGAAGGCCGAAATCGTCGGCATCGCCGAGCCGCCACGCGTGGGATCGATGTATTCGAGTTTCACACCGTTGAAGGGGTCCCACTCGCCGTTTTTGTTCAAGGATTCCACGGCCTCGCGAGCGCGGGAATAGGGATACCAGAAGATCGGCGATTCCGGCTTTGTCCAGGTTTCGTTGACAGGGCGCATGTTGGCTCCATAACGCGCCAGACTGTCACCCGGCGGCCGGGTCTGCGGCGCACGGTCGTCGGGATAGGCCTCGAAAAACATCGTCCCGAACGTCGCAACCATGGGGATATCGAGCCCATCCATCCAGAAGAAGGGCTCGTCGCCATCATGGCCGTGATCGTGCCAGGTCATGGATGGCGTGATGATGAAGTCGCCCGGTTCCATGAAAGACTTTTCGCCGTTCACTGCCGTCCACGCGCCCTTGCCTTCCATGATAAAGCGCAGCGCAGAGGGCGTATGCCGGTGTGCCGGGGCGCATTCACCCGGCATGATCATTTGCAAGCCCGAATACAAAGACTCCAGAATGCGCGGTGCGCCACTGTCAAAGCCCGGGTTTTCCAGCGACAGAACGCGCCGGTTGGCTTCCTTGGCTGTAATAAGACCGCCTGCTTCCAGCAGAAGCGGTTTCAAAACCGCATCGAAATCCCAAAGATGCGGGCGAGCTTTCACAAATTTGGCAGGCTCGGGCTGCACCAGCGTCGTGGTCCACAGCGGCGAAAGATCCTTCGTCGCGACCTTCTTGTAATAGGCTTCGCGAGCGGGATTGGTAGCAGTTGCTGCGTCGGCCATAGCGGATCCTCCGGGACTTGATGCTTCTTATTGATCCGGGAGGTTAATGCCATTTTGGCCACCCCCGCAAGCAGCAATGAAAACTCCATTGCAGCCGGACGAAGGAAATTCTACCCTGAGTCAAAACAATGAGGAAGCGGCCAAGAAAGTCCTTGATGTCACAGACCCTGAAAATAGAAGACGCTGAAATCGAAGTGTTGCGCCTGGGCGCAGGGCCGCCAATCGTTTTGCTCGAAAGTGAGGAACAGCTTGAGCGCGATTTACCGTTCGTTGCGGAGCTCGCGAAATCGCATGATATCATCATCCCCTCGCCCATCGGGTTTGGCCGGTCCAACCGGCCTGACTGGGTAACGAATATGGATGATATCTCCTACCTCTATCTCGATATGCTGCGCCTGCTGAACATCAGCAAGGCGACTTTGGTTGGCTTTTCCCTCGGCGGCTGGATCGCAGCGGAAATGGCGACGAAGAACGATACGCACTTTAAAAACCTCATCCTTGTCGATCCCTATGGCGTAAAACATGGTGGACCGACAGACAGTGACATCGCCGATATCTGGGTATTGCCTCAAGCCGAAGTAACCAGGCGCAAATGGTGCGACCCAGCAAATGGCAAACGCGATTTCGCTTCCATGCCGGAAGAACAACTTTACATCATTGCCCGTAATACCGAGACGTTCGCCAAATATTGCTGGAACCCCTACATGCACAATCCCAAACTGAAAAAGCGGTTGCATGGAATTACTATTCCCGCCCATTTGATCTGGGGCGCTCAGGACGGCATTGTAGATGTCGCCTACGGCGAAAAATACCGGGCGGCTATTCCCGGCGCGACGATGACCATCATCCCTGAAGCGGCTCACCTACCGCATATAGAACGGCCAGATGCGTTCTTGCGCGATTTGCGCAATCATATCTGACCGGCAGGAGACAAACATGGACGCCTGGCACTTCACCGAAATGCCCTATCCTTATATCCCTCCGCATGATCAGATCGATTCCATGCGCGTAACCCTGCCGAACAAATTGTTCGATCCCAAACTCGGCCACGAGCTCTATAACCGCTATCTCGACGAATACGTGATCGCCGATGAACTCGGCCTCAACATCATGGTCAACGAGCACCATTCGTCCGTGGTGTGCGTAAACGCGGCAGCGCCTCTCTCGCTGGCGATACTTGCGCGCCAGACGAAAAATGCGCGGCTGCTCATTCTCGGTAATCCTGTCGCCAATCGCGATGATCCAATCCGGATTGCCGAGGAAATGGCGATGATCGATTGCATCTCCGGCGGCAGGGTCGAGTGCGGCATGGTGCGCGGCGTGACCTATGAAGTCTTCGCCTCCAACGCCAATCCGACACAGACCAATGAACGTCTGTGGGAGGGTATCGACATGGTCACCCGTGCCTGGACAGAACACGAAGGCGCCTTCAGTTATGAAGGCAAATTCTGGCACAAACGCGCCATTAATATCTGGCCGCGCCCCTATCAACAGCCGCGCCCGCGCATCTGGATCACCGGCACCAACGATAAAGAGAACATTAAAAAGGTGGCGCGCGAAGGGCATGTTTTTGCGACGTTTCTTTCGCCTTACGAGAACGTGCGAAAGATATTTGATCTTTACCGCGAGAATTATGTGTCCAATGGCCTGCCCGGCGGCATGGCCTTCATGCCCCTCGTGTACACTGCCGATACTGACGAAGAGGCGCTCAAGGGTGCCGACGAAATCGCCTGGTATCTGCGCACAAAGTCGCCCGCGCAATTTCGCAATCCCCCCGGTTATGTGGGTCTGGAGTTCAACGTCAACGCACTGAAAGGCACGTTCACCGGGCGTACGGACGCTATCCGAGCGCAGGGACTCGAATATCTCCGCGAACAGGGCGTTATCATCGCCGGCACACCTGACAGTGTCATCAAGCAGATCAAGCGGCTCTATGACCTGGTTGGCGGGTTCGACCACTTTCTCATGATGCAGCAGGCTGGCTTTCTCGATCACAAGCGGACGGTGGCCAGCATGACCAAGTTCGCCAAAGAAGTTTATCCGGCCATTCGCGAGCTTCCGTCCAGCCATTGTGCCCGTATGCAGAGTGCGGTTCAGGCAGCAGCGCAGTAGGGAGGCAAGGATGCCCAAGGTTCTCACGCAAGCGCAGATCGATAGTTACAACCGCAACGGCTTTCTCTTCCCGGTGGAAGCCTATTCGCGAGAGGAAGCCACCGTCTTGAGCGCGAAGGTCGAGGAGATGGAAGCGCGCGTCGGCCACGAACTGCAGGCGAAATTTCGCATCAAGGCGCACCTGCCTTTCCCCTGGCTCTGCGATGTCATCCGTAATCCCAGACTTTTGGATGCCGTCGAAGATATAATCGGCCCGAATATCCTGTGCTGGGGCGCCTCCTTCTTTTCAAAAAAGGCGCACGATCCCCGGTTCATCTCCTGGCACAATGATACGTTCTTCTATGCGTTCGAGCCCGCTGAAACGCTGTCGGCCTGGGTTTCCTTCAACGACGCCACGCTTCAATCAGGCTGCGTGCAATATATTCCTGGCAGCCACAAGCAGCCGCCTCCAAGTCATGAATTTAAGCCCCACCCGGACAATCTGGCGCCCGATGGCCGCACCGTAATCGGCGTCGATGAAAGCCGCGCTGTACCCGCCATTCTGAGTGCTGGTCAGGTCGTGTTCCATCATGAAAGCGTCGTGCATGGATCAGGACCCAACAATGCGGACCACCCGCGAGTCGGATTCGTCATACATTACAACGCGCCGCATGTGCGAGAGACCCGGTATGAAGGCGCAACTGCCATGTTGTGCCGGGGCCGGGATACTCACGGTTTCTGGCGGCCTGACCCAGAACCCAGATACGACCTCGATCCCGAATGCATTAAAATCATGGAAGAAACACGAGCTCTATTCCTCAAATCCCAGGTCAAGAAAGTCGCCGCGATTGAAGCAGGGTAAGCCAGCGGCCAAGTAGGACAATGTATGATGCAAACGCACCATAACCGCACCGTAGATTGGCAGACTGTCAACAAACGAAATAAATAAGTTTTGTTAAGGCTAACGAAACGTAAATTTACAACACAAAATGTCAATCTGTTGATCTAGCATTTGAAATTATAGCTTTTGAACACGTCGTTGGACAAATGATGCCGCGGAAATAGTCATCCTGCCCCCCTGTTGCCGACTTTGATGACCAAAGTCACTTGAAATGCAAGGTCCATTTTTGATAGGAATTAACCTTCGTGAGATTTACTGATCATACGTGCGATTGATCTTGCTCCACATTAGGTCCTTCGCCTGTCCTGGGTGCATCCGGTCGCCACAGTCTGGAAGTCATACTGGTTTGTAAGTGTTTATGAGGGGGTGAAGGGTGGATGTTGTAGCCCCCTAATTTCCGGACACGCGCTCCACGCTATTTGCGGTTGACCTCATCGCGATGAACTCTCGCGGCGAATGATAGCCGAGAGCGCGATGCGGGTGAAGTTCGTTATAGTGCTCGAACCA
>CANJJI010000224.1 GCA_947474545.1 Beijerinckiaceae bacterium
AATGGGCCATGCAAGGCCAGAACGGTATGGCGAACGCCCGGAAACAGCGCTATCCGGCAAAATCAGCCCCAAGCTGGCGAATCCCCCGAAGAGTTTTGCAAGAGGCTCAAAAGAAAGAGTTTTTTGAATTGAATATGGAAGCGTGGCCATTGGACACGCATTCCAGGTGGACTCTACCGGGTGCAACAGGGAATTGGGGCGCCTGTATTGCCGCACTCAGGGAATTCTCCGATCGACGGAGTAAGCGACTGTGGCCCCAAGTGTGAATTGATTGGGCGACCCGGTCTTCGTGACGATCGGGCTCGAAGCGGCTTCGGCCAGCAGACGGTCATATCGGCCCCACACCGTCGTGCGCCATTTTGGCGACCAGTCGTAGCTTGCCGCGAGCATCAGCCCTGCCGACTTGAGTCCGCCGCCCGGACGATCAGCTGGCATTACGCCGCTGGCAAGGCTTTCGGCAGGCGTAACGCCGAACACGCGTCCCATGTATCGCGAATTGGCAAACGAAAGCCTCGGTCCTCCGGAGACCGTCCATTGCCCGAGGCTTTGGACCCAGTCTGCCGCCAGATCGGCCACGAGTCCGCGGTGGCCATGGAACCCATGCCGGGTATCCGCGCGAAGGCGAATGTTCTCCGATGCCCAAAATTCAGCAAATAAGCCGGCCTCAATCGTCCAGTCGATGTCCCGAAGCCCCTTGAGCTCGGCATGCGATGAAGTCTGGCGCGCGGCAACAAACCTGGCCGAAGGCCCAAACTTGAACCAGCCATGATCGACCAGAGCAAATCCCGGATTGTCATCGGGCGCAGAATAGGCCAGCGGAGTTCCGGCCCGTCTCACTGAAAGACCGGGAGAAGGTGAAAAGGCCAGGTTGCTCGACCCTGGATATTGTGGCGAAGCAACCAAATTGCCCTTGATCGTCACCAGCCAGTCGCCACTCAAAGGCGACCAGAACGGATCTGCGTAAACCGGTCCGCATACGGTCAATGCAGCCGCGAATGTGGCTGCGGCTTTCAAACTCGAACACATCCAACTCACCTTGCACGCTCACCGGCCAAGCATACGTTGCCGCCCGCCCTTAGATGGCTAGGCTGGTAACGTTAACAAGTGGTTGCATGAGCCAGTTGAAGCCGATGCCAGGCGGCCCCGAGGAAGGCTAAGTTCAGCGCCCGCAATTCAATTGCTACCTGAAGCTTATTTGATCGCGGAGCTGGTTGGCAGGAATCCGCAATCTTCGCAGCGGCGGCGGTTGAAAACAGTTTTGGAATCGAAGCGAAAACCCAAAAGCGATTTCCAGGCAAAGTCCCGCGCGATCAAAATGCGTCAAAGTTTTGCAGAAAGTGGTGGGTGATGTAGGGTTCGAACCTACGACCCGCTGATTAAGAGTAAGTCGCTATATATCCCGTAAACTTTTGCAAATCAATGCGGACCCAAATTATTTACTTCATTTCCAACGTAATTTCCGGTAGCTTCTTACATTAAGCGGCATCAAGTGTCACCAAGTGATACGCCCAATGGGTCCGCTGTGGGTCCGCTGGAGGCGCTGCAGTATGAAATTGACCGAAAAGACGATCGCCACGCTGGTCTGTGCCGATGGGCAGAAGGATCGGCTGGTTTTCGATGACGCCCTGCCCGGTCTGGGTGTTCGAGTTTCAGCTACCGGCGGCAAAAACTTCCTCGTCCAGTTCAGGACCCCGACTGGCGGAAAGGGGCGACTGCCTATCGGAGCTTGGGGATCGATCACACTAGAGCAGGCGCGGCTGGCAGCTAAAGCAACCCTCGGGAAGGTGGCGGCTGGACGCGACCCCTATGCCGAACGCAGCGCCCACAGGCAGAACGCCCAAACTCAAGCCGAAGCTGATCGCCTGACGTTGAAGGCGTTATTAGCCGATTGGGCAGAGATCGGGCTCGTTGACAACCGTGAGAGTTACCGGCGCGAAGCAGTTCGGGCGGTGTCCGTAGCGTTTGCGCCATTTTTGAACCGTCGGGCTGAGGCGCTTCAACGTACGGACGCCGTGCGCACTCTGGATGCGATAGTCAAGGCTGGGAAAGGCAGTATCGCCAGCCGTACCCTTGCCTATGGCCGCGCCTGCTATTCATGGGCGGTGAAAAGGGGGCGGCTCGACAGCAACCCGTTTTCTGGCTTGCCAATTCCGAGTGCAAACACATCGCGCGACAGGGTTTTGACGGATAACGAGATCGGCACCATCTTTAGGAACTCCGAAAATCTTGGATTTCCCTTCGGCCCTCTTTTTCAACTTCTGATGCTGACTGCGCAAAGAAGGGATGAAGTGGCAGGCATTCGCTGGAGCGAAATATCGAACGAGGGATCGACGTGGACCATTCCGGCCAGTCGAGCCAAGAACGGAAAGGCGCATGTCGTGCATCTCACCTCTGCAGCGCGCGCGATCATCGCCGCCCTGCCCCGATCTGATGGCTCTGACCTCGTATTCACCACGAACGGCCGGACGCATGTCAGCGGTTTCTCCAAGGCACGCGAGCGTCTTGGCGCATTAATATCAGCCAACTCGCAAGGACAACCCGTGGAGGATGACTGGCGATTGCATGATTTTCGCCGGACGTGCGTCTCGTGGTTGGCCGGGGCCGGTTTCAGCACCGCAGTTGCCGACAAGATATTGAACCACACGACCGCAACCGGGCTGAGCACCGTGGGGCAAGTCTACCAAAGGCAGGAATACCTGTCGGAGAGGAAGAGGGCTCTTGAAGCTTGGACACGCCACGTAGAGCAAAGCGCACGCGATCAGCCTCAAGAAGAAGAGGGAAATATCCTCACCCTAAAGAGGAGATGAGACGATGGCCACTAAGTCGGACAATGTCTCCAGGGGCGCTCGCATGACGAAAAGGAGGCCCAAAGTTAGGGCAACGCTGGATATCGATAAGGCTCAGCAAACTCTGTTGAAATGGTCTGTGCCAGAAGACCGAAGGCAAATGGGGATCGAACGCTTACAACTCATCAATGCAACTGCGCATCAGATGGAAACAGATAAAGTGTCGCATAAACGCTGGGCAACGCTTGCAGAACTCTTCGAGATCCATGCGGCAAAACTGGAGGAGCTTACTAAGCTCATCGATGAACTTGAAAAACCTAGACATCGTCACCTGACCGAGCCAAGCAGCTTGACCTATGTCCCCGGGCCGGGCTGGCATGAATTTCGAGACACGATGTCACCAAAATTGTTGGTGCTGCATGATCTCAATGCTTTCGCTCCTTACAATATAGGCTTGGAGCAATTGATTGAAGTCAAAAAAATTGATCGCAGCGACCGAGAGCGCCCTCCTATTAGAGGTTATAACCCTGAACTTGTATTCCACAAGGAGGCTCTTGCTACCCTTTTTCACTTAGAAGCACACACTTTCACCAGCCGCACAAGTAGACTTCTGGCGCAAGGGCTCATGTCTGCGGCAGGCAAAATTAGGGCGAGCAGCAAGACCGGATCCAACAAATACCTTGAGCAATTTATAGCCACAAATGTTGTCAAGCTCTGGGCCGACTTCTTCGATGGTAAAGGACTTTCCTTCTCCGAAAAGAACCGCCGTTTAATCGAGTTCACGGATGACCTTTGTAGACTTGTTATTGAAGGGTTCGTCGGAGGGGAGCATTTCGTTAAAATGGCCATTGATATTGTGCGCGAAAATAATAGGTGAAATTCGTCCGCTTTTAGGCGTGCAACTTCTCCCACTACACAAGAGCAATTTGCGAATATGTGAGATGCCCATCGGCAATCAAGCCGGATTGAGGCATACGTCATGCGCCAACCCGAGATTAAGCAACCGCAGAGAGTTTTCACCGAAGCGGAAACCGCAGCGCGGTTCAAAGTAAAAATCTTCACAATCCGAAAATGGCGGCGCGAGGGATCCGGGCCCCGCTTCATCCGCTGTGGCGGCCGCCTGATCCGCTATGCAGAGAACGACATATCCGAATGGCTTGCCGAAAACACCTTCCGCAGCAACGCCAACGAACTACAGACTAAGACAAACTCTTAAACAAACGCCGCCCCAGAGGCTGGGACGGCGCAGGTGTGCTCGGAATTAATTGGCATTGTTTTGTAGCACAAAACTGCAGGCGTATCCAGTTTCCAGCGGCATCGGAGAAATCCTATGCAAGTCAAATTCACGTATTGCAAAAACTTCGCCTCCGCCGAGACCAAGGAGGTGGAGTGGGACGCCTTCGCGAGCGCGCTGTCGCGCAGCTTTGAGTTCCCGTCCAAGGAGGCCTCGATCAAGCGCGGCGCGTTCATTGGCGGCGTGCGCGAGGACGAGAGCCGGGGCCGCAAGGCCAATGTTCGCTGGCGCACGGTCGCGACCATCGACTACGACGCGCTCGCGGTCGACATCGACGATGTTGAGCTTAGTCTCCGGCTCTGACCGATAACGTGGCCAGCGCCACGTAACGCAAACCAACGCCCGCCGCGAATACTTAAAAAAAGCCCCGCCAACGCGTGGGGAGCGGACGGGGCCAAACAAAGGTTACACTTGTATGCACAAAAATTGTACCACGCCGAAGGGCGTGAAGGCTAGTGGCTTGCCTATTGAAAGCTTGCCCTTGTTCCGCTGGTCGGCGTCGCGCCCAGAGGAACCTCCACCAAACATTTCCCGGCCCGCGCGCATAATCGCGCGCCAATGCCGGCTGGCACCACACATAGCGCGTCTGGTCGTCGATCTCGCATTCCCACAATTGGCTGCATCCCAAAACGACTGACTCAACGCAGTCGGCGATTGCACCCTGCACTACCGCGACATTCAAGAAGGACTCTCTCATGGAAAAGAACCCCTCTACCAGCATGGCTATTACAATCTTCCAAAAGGCCGACAATGGCCTGCTTTCGAAAAGCATTTCGCTCGGCGACGATGGGCAACCAAAATCCGACGGCTCCGCGTGCCTCATGTTCCGGGGATCCGCCCGCGGAGTCGAAGTTGCCGGCGCCGTAGAGTTGGCCGCCATCATCAATGGGCTAAAGTCGAGCGAAGCAATTTCGCTCGGCGTCATTGACGATGCAAAGACAGGCAGTACGCCCGGCAATCCCGTGAATGTCGTCACAGCGCGAAAACTTCCCGCGCCTCGTGATGGCGTCATCGCAAGGACAACGGAATATTTGGTATTCCAGTCCCAGTGTCCCGGTTTTATGCTGCTCGACTACGATGTGAAAGGGATGCCTGCCGCCGTTTTCAACGCTCTCAATGCTGCGGGTGGCATCTGGGATGCGCTTGTTGAAACATGCCCCGGATTGAAGGAATCTGGTCGCGTACAGCGAGCGTCAACAAGTGCCGGGTTATTCAATGCGGAGACAGATGAACGCTTCTTGGGTTCAGGTGGCCTGCATATCTACATTGCCGTCGCCGACGTGTCAGACATCCCACGTGCATTGAAGGTTTTACATCAACGACTTTGGCTCGCAGATTACGGCTGGTTCCTTGTCGGCAGCACAGGACAGCTACTTGAGCGATCCATCGTCGACGCCTCTGTTGGCTCCCCCGAGCGCCTTATCTTTGAGGGCGCGCCCCTTATCAAGGCGCCGCTTGCACAGGACAGGGAGGCTCGCACCGCTGTTGCAACAGTCGGCCCGATCATCGACACAAGAGTCGCGATTCCGGATCTGAAGACCGAGGAGCGTACAGAACTCACATCGCTTCAGGAGAATGCACGCAAGGCACTCGGAAAAGATTCCGCGGCTCGTCGGGCTGATTCAGACCAAAAGCTTGCGAAAAAGCTTTCAGAAAAAACAGGATCACCCATTTCAACAATTCTGGTGTCGTTGCGTCATCGTCACCAAAGGAAACTCCTGCCCCTTCACCCACTTTTGTTCGACGATCCGGAAATCGGTGAGGCGACGGTCGCCGACGTGCTGG
>CANJJI010000225.1 GCA_947474545.1 Beijerinckiaceae bacterium
CCCTATCTCACGAAGGCTGCTGCCCCGCCGATGCTCGGCCAAAATCACGCCACGTTCCTCGCTGCCAAGGTGCTTGTATCGACTGTCCATCGCAACATCCTATGCCCTGCGGGCCGTGGGTGTTGCACTTGAAACTTGAGCCTAAGCTGCCTTGGCGCGCGTTGGCGAAAATCAGCTTGCCAGAGATATTATGATCGAAGCTCTGCGCAAGATCGAGTTAGTATTGGAATTGCCCGGTGTTGAAATTCGCGAACACGTAACCGGACCGGTACTCGATGCCATGTATCCCGGCGAACCGCTGGTGACAAAGGTTCTTGACGATGGAACCTCTTTCACTGCTCGCTATACATCAAAGATCATCCGAGACTTCGTTCTGGCCGCAGAGCGGCCCGATCATGTGTGGGAACCACAGACGACCAAAGCAGCGTTGCATTTTGCAAAAACGGCAAACACCGTCATCGTCGGTGGCGCATATATTGGCGATCATGCAATACCGATGGCGCGGGTGATGAAAGGCAAAGGCGTTGTCCACTGTTTCGAGCCATCCCCCAACGCGGATTTACTCGAACTGAACGCAAAAGCGAACGGGCTTGAAAACGTCCTCATCAATCGCGTGGGGCTATGGTCGAACGATGAAACACAGCTGGCGCTCGTCGGCGATGACAGTCATGCTTACCCCGTGATTGCCGGGCCAGGACAGAAAGGAGCTTTCGAAGCTGTTTCAATCGATGGTTATGGAGCGCGCCAGAAGCTGGAGAAGGTCGATTTTATCTTGCTGGATATTGAAGGAGGGGAGTTGGAAGCTTTGACCGGAAGTCAGCGTTACCTGTCACAACCGCCAGGGCAGGCGCCGGCTATCCTTTTCGAAGTGCATCGCTCATATACGGACTGGACGAATGGCCTTGCAGCTACGCCAATAGTTCAGCTTCTGGCTCGTCATGGCTATAAGATATTCGCGTTGCGGGACTAAAATAGCAATGTGCCGATGGCAGGACATGCGATCGAACTCGTGGACCTTGATTCTGTATGGCTCGAAGGGCCGCCACATGGGTTCAATATGCTGGCGGTGAAGTCTCTGGAAGGAATGAAGCAAAGCGGATTCAGCTTTGTCACTGGTGTCAGTCCGAAACTCTTGAACCACCGGGACCCTAAGCTGCATGCGCCGCTTGATTAATTCAGGATGCAGCAAGCGGCAAACAGTGCCATCACGACAGTGCCTGTTTCGCTCGGGCGGTAGATCAGGTACGGGCTCTACCCTTCGGATAAATTGGAGTTGCAAATGGCGACGGTAACCATTGGCGTACCCGTTTATAACGGAGCCAGTCTCATTGCCGAATGCCTCGAGTGCTTATGCAATCAGACCTTCAAGGATATCGAAATCGTTGTATCAGACAACGCTTCAACTGACGAGACTGGCGATATTGTGCAGCAATATGCGGCGCGCGATCCCCGCATTCGTTATATACGCCAAACCGAAAACATCGGCATGATGAAGAATTTCAAGGCCGCACTGGACGCAGCGCGGTCTCCTTTTTTCACATTTCGTTGTCATGATGATCTATCTTCTAATAATTATATCGAGGCCTTGTTGGCTAGGATGATGGGAGATCCGGAGGCTCGGCTCGCTGCTCCTAAAGTCGAAACGCGCCGCAAGGACGGGACAGCGCGCTATCATCTGCCGCCTGCTGGCGGGGCAGACAGCAAATTGTCGCAAATTAATAATCTCTTGCGCCAATCGCATCAGGCGTGGTTTTGCGGAATGTGGAAAACTGCTTCATTGCGCCCAGCATTGGCTCACGTCTGGGAGCGCTACGATTCGCCATGGGGACCGGATCATTTGACACTCTATTCGGCCCTGATTTCCCGTGAGGTCGTCTTTGCTCCAGACGCGGTCTATATTCAAAGAATCACGCCAAAATCGGGAGATGGCGCCTATTCGAAACCAAAAATATGGGAAATGCTGAGGCTACGCCGTATTTTTATGCAGGTCTGCAGAGACTTCCGCCGCGAACATAATATATCCGGGTTCCAGGAGTTTGCACTGGCCGCGATGACATGGTCTCATACAGGACGGCGAGTCATGAAAATGCGTGATATCGTGCGATATTTTCTTTTAGGTCGGTGGTGATCAATTCAACAGCGTAGCGCAGAAATTAGGGAAGACCTTGTTGTGATCGAAATCCATCCTGATGCGCGCGTGTCAAATCTGGCGGATATCGAAGACTCTACCCGTGGTACGCGGATCGCCATCGGCGCGCATTCGGTGATCGACAGCTTTGTAAAAATCAAACCGGCTGGCGGTTCCGGAGATGTCGTCATTGGCGAACACGTCATGATCAATTCGGGCTGTGTAATATACACTGGCAATGGCATTTTGATCGGCAACAACGTTGCTGTTGCGGCCAATTGCACTTTCGCTCCTGTCAATCACGAATATACAGATAAGGATCGATTGATCCGCGAACAAGGATTTCGCGCGAGCAAAGGCGGCATCGTGATAGAAGACGATGTCTGGATCGGCGCAAATTGCGTGCTTCTTGATGGTGCACACGTCTCGCGCGGCTGTGTCATCGCCGCCGGCTCGCTCGTGCGCGGACAACTTGAACCCTATACTGTATATGCAGGTAATCCTTTGCGGACAGTCTCTCGTCGTGTGTCAAAAAAGCAGGCATGACCGCGAGAATCTATAACCTGAAAAAATCCTCGATGATGTGGCGCTGTGGCTTTTTAAATGTAAGGCTGCCGTTGGCAGCGCCATAAGCGATCATATTTTCTTTCGTTTCCCGATTGATCACGCTCGTGCCCTGGGAAAGGATCGTGCCATCGGCAATTTGCGACCGGCCGATGACGGCGCAATTGGGATGAACGATGACCCGCTCCCCGATGACCGGCGCGTCGCCGCCGCTCTTGCCGACAGTCGAGTTCTGATAGAGTACGAGATGTTCACCATAGGTAGCCTTGGCAAGCACGATGCCAACCGAATGCCCGATAAAAAATATTTTCGGCATTTCGATTTCATAAAACAGATCGATTCCATTAAGCGCCTTGTTAAGCAGAAAAAGCCGCGTGGGAACGCCCGTATCGCCGGAGTTTTTCCAGATTGTATTGGCAAGATAATACAGGAAAATACAATATTGCGAGGAATGCAAATAATTGAACTCGCCCGGCCGCCACATTTTCACGCCGTCGATGCAATGTTGCGTGCGGGCAAGGGCTTCTTCGATATGCGCTGCGATTGATTTCTCGCATATATCAATACGCCCGTCCGGCACGATGGTGCTGATTTGCGCTGCCAGATATTTGGTGAGGGACTGCAGCGTCTGATCAATCAGTTTCACGACGTTTCAACTCTCTGATGCGGTGGGTGATGATGCCGGCAATGGACTGCGGCTTCACGCCTAGTTCATCCAGCCTTGCAATTTCGCACACAGGCATGACCTGCCGTTCGGAGTGACGGGCGAAACTGACCTCCCACCCCTCAGCATTGAATAAAGCAGCAATGTCTGAATTCGAGACATTTTCGCCGCTGGCCGTATTGGTGATGCCGGTAACGCTGCGGTCCGCAAGCGCTCGCAATATGCGGATTGTATCATGCAGATGGATATAGTCGCGCACTATGCCGCTGGCGCTATCCAGTGTAAACACACGCTCCCGCGCCGCCCGCTGCAGCCATTCGGACAGAAAGCCCGGCGACCCCGGGGTCCAGTCAAACACGCCGGAAAGCCTGGCCACGCTGGATTTTCCAGGCGCGATGGTAAGACAAAGGTTTTCTCCCAGAGCCTTGCTGAGATCGTAAAGGTGACGTGGGTTCTGCGGGTTCATCGGCAGCGCAACATGTGTGCTGGCCGCCGGCGTTTTCAGCCCATCATAGAGCCTGGTTGAAGAGAGATAAACGATGTGATCGAAGCTGGCTCCTTCGACTAATCGCGAGATCACACCCGCATGGGCTTCCACAGTCGCAGCGGCGTTTTTCGCGAAGTCCGCAGTCATGCCGATACAATAGAAGACCCGCCCCAGATGCGTACTGAAGACAGCCTTGTCGTCGCGCAGCGGCGCGAAGACTTCATGACCGTCCATCCGCAGTGCCTGCGCCAGGTGGCTACCGATAAAGCCCTTGGCTCCCAATACAGTATATTTCATGTCAGCTTTCGCGCATGCCGCAGCGATACGGCCCTTTCGGATTTAAAGTTTTGGTTGGGCCCGCGCAATCAGGATCATTGATCGATACCACTTAGCGCGTCCGCCAACGCATGTTTGCCGGGTGCGCCAATGGAGAAATTCTGGTCGAAATCCCCCTCGCCAGCGATTACGGCGTGATAGTCGAGGCCGAGGCGTGTGGCCAGCCAGAGATAAGTGCTTTTCACAAAATTGGCGGGAAAAATCTCGATGATCCGCGTACCGGGCTGGCAGAAGAGCAGATTTGTCAGGGCGACGCCGTGCACGCAGACGATGACTTTCGCAGCTCCAAACGCGGAGATCTGCTGGGCAAGAGTCGCGCGGCCGGGAACAAAGGTCTTGAAGCCGCGTGCGGCCAGCATGGCTTCTATTTCGGGCTCCTCACGCATCTGGCGTATTCTGGCTTCGCGGCGGCTGACGAACAGTAGCGGCCCCGGCGGCTCTGGCCATTGGCCTGCATTTTGGAAATGCGCAGCCAGACAATTGACCAGCCGGCCTGCGGCCGCCCGTGTCACCGGCATCCATTCGTAGTTTGAATGCAATTGAAAAACCCAGAGCAAGCGGCTGCATGCCAGAATCTCGTCGCGGGCAAGTTCCCGGTAGCTGATGCAGGGCCAGGCCGCAGCTATCGCATCCAGCGCCGCGCGTTGCCATGCGGGAAGTTTGGGTGCGATGACCACTTTGAGCGGAATGGCAGGATCGTGCAGGCGTTCGAGATAGCTCATAAGCGGCAACAGTTCATTGCCGAAAAAATGATAATAACTGTGTTCAGTGCTGATGAAGGCATGTAGTTCCGGACCGGCCTGCGCTTGTTTCAGGCGCTTGCCTTTGCCGTAGTTCCAGTTTGGCGCGTCAGCCTTCAGGTTGACGAGCGCCTTGTCGGAATCCCTGAGAATCCTGAACGTATGTCCCGTGATCGAGCAGCCCTCCAGAATAGCTGCCTGGCTCCAGAAGGTGGCAGTCCCCGCCAGGTTTCCGGAAGTGTCGCCTGTATCTGTCCCCATTGCAGGAAGCATCACGGCCTGGCGTAGACTTTCAGAGACGTTTATGGCGGCGTCTTCCGACCGGTTTTCGATGATGGTTTCGGCTATATCGATCGCACGCACGGCAAACGGCGGGATATTCAACGTGCGGCCCAATCCAGGCAATGCCTTGACCAGCGCCCGCGAACACACGTGCCGGAGCCAGCGTATATTCAGGCGTTTGCGGAACGCTGACTTCTGACGGGCCATCCTGGCGTCTGCACAAATCGAGGGGCGGTTTGCGGACCAGGCCCGCGTTGATTGTCATGCCATAGACCCTGCGTTATAGGCAAAGGCAGTTTTTCAGCGGGAGTCCGGGCCGTTCCATGAAAGCAGTCATCCTCGCGGGCGGAATGGGCACGCGGATTTCAGAGGAATCTCAGTTGCGGCCCAAGCCGATGATCGAGATCGGCGGGCGTCCGATTCTCTGGCACATCATGAAGACCTACAGCCATTACGGCATTGATGATTTCATCATCTGCCTTGGCTATCGCGGCTATATGATCAAGGAATATTTTGAGCCAATTGCAAAACCGCGATTGCGCGCTGATTTTTCGCCCTGAAAGGGAATAAATCGAGGCATCCGGGTCCGAACCTGGCATGGTGTTTCCACGACAAATCACCAACAGGCGAGTGCCTCGAAATGCCTCTGCGCGAGACGCTA
>CANJJI010000226.1 GCA_947474545.1 Beijerinckiaceae bacterium
AGCCGCCTCCATAGAACGATGGCTGTGAGCAGGCAGATGCCCCCCGCAAGCGCATAGGACCAGCGCAGCCCCACGAATTCCGCAAGGCTCCCGAAAAACAGCGTGCCAAAAGCGGGCGTACCGCGATAAATGACC
Organism: Beijerinckiaceae bacterium; assembly: GCA_947474545.1. GTDB lineage: Bacteria > Pseudomonadota > Alphaproteobacteria > Rhizobiales > Beijerinckiaceae > Terripilifer. The sequence continues at coordinate 136 of CANJJI010000226.1, forward strand.
GTATAGAAAGACATCACCCGCGAGCGCATGGAATCCTGCACCGCCCATCGCACAGAGGTCCTCGAGGTCTATCTCGTCGGGCAGCCTACGATTTCCACCCCCGCTCCTCTGCTGACCATCTGAAAGTGGGGGGATTGACGCTCTCATTGCAGGAGCGATTCGCCAAAAATTGCTTGATCAACCGTTGAGTACATCACAACTCGCTGACCTGATTCAGATACCTCCAAACTAATCTAACTTTGCCCGATTTTAGTATCGCCACTGGTAGATCGGATAACCGGCGAAGGCTTTAAAAAGCCAGCCTTGTTACCCCACGCTGGCGGACAGCGACGAGGTCTGCCAGTTTGATGGCGGCCACGGGCATGTGGGGCTCAGCGGCGTCATGGAGACCATCAAGCCCGCCTTCCCGTCTGGCGTCTTCACGCGCGGCGTCGCGACGATCGAGTTCGCCCTGGTCATGGTGTTTCTGTTTCCCTTGCTGGTCTGCACCCTTGAACTGTCGAGATGGTCCACCGCGCGCCAGCATCTGCAAGATTATGCGGGGACTGTTGCCTATGATGTGGCGTCGGCGCCATCGACGATTCCAGGCAGCACATTGCAGGAACTGATGGAGCGGATCGGACTTCTGGCGCCCGAACTTGTGGATCCCACAAAGGCCGCCTGACCGTCATGGTCATGACGCCCATGCTCGGCCTCGCTGGCATCGCCATCGATTATTCCGCAGCGGCGAGGTCGAAGGACAGGCTCGAACTTAAGTTTCTCAGGAGTCGCCTCCCTCTCCAATGCGGCGTGAGGCCGCCCCCGTATATCGACACTGCCGCATGGTCAGATATGATGTCCAAAAAGCAGAACAATCAACGGGAGGGATGGAGGATGAACCGAAGAGGTCTCGCGATCGGGCTTTCAGCGGCTGTGGGAGCCGCCTTCACAGGGCAGGGGCGCGGGTCAGCTCAGGCCCAGACCTCTGATGAGGATTTCTACCGGAAGCAGACTATCAGTATTCTCTCCTATTCGCCCGGTGTTTCAGAGCTTTACGCACGATTGCTCGCCCGACACATCGGGCGGTTCATCCCCGGGGCTCCGCATGTCATCGTCCAGGGCATGCCGGGGGCCGGGGGACTGAAAGCGATAGATTATCTTTATAACATCGCTCCAAAGGATGGGTCGGTGATTTGCACCATCGGTTCCGGGCTGCCGTTCGAGCCCATGCTCGGCCGTTCGGACCTCAAGTTTGATCCGCTCAAACTGACCTGGCTTGGCAGCATGAGCCGCAGCGTCAGCGTAGCCCTTTCCTGGCACAATGCGCGGGTAAAGACCTTCGAGGATCTTCTTGCGCATGAACTGATCATCCCGGGCACCGGGGTTGGGGCGGACACGCAGATCGTCCCGACCGCCATCGGACATCTGACCGGCGCAAGGTTCAAGCTGATCCCCGGCTATCCGAACATTCTGGAGGCTGCGCTGGCTATGGAGAAGGGGGAGGTCGAGGGCATGGGTTATTGGACGCTGGGCTCCATTCGCTCCGCCCACCCCGACTGGCTTGCGCAGAAGAAGGTCAATGTGCTCTTCCACACCGGCATGGAGCCTTTGGCCGATCTGCCGGATGTTCCGATGATTCGGACCAAGGCGCGCAACGAGGTTGACGCACAGGCGCTTGAGTTTCTCCTCGCGCGGGAGGTTATTGGCCGACCCTTCGCCGCCCCGCCTTCCATTCCTGCGAGCCGGGCGAAGGTCCTGCGGGAGGCTTTCATGGCGACCTTGAGAGATGCAGAATTTCTCAAGGAGGCGGAAAAGGGCCAGTTCGACATCAGTCCGGTCAGCGCGGCGGAGGCTGAAGCGCTGTTGCGTAAAGCCAGCGCCGCCTCGCCCGAAGTGATCCGGCGGGTGCTGGGCTCGCCCTAGCTCGTCATCTATGGCGGGTGCGCAGTCTGGAGCCTTGATAAATCGCCAGGTTTCGCCACACATGCGCGGATTGGTGCGCTTGTGCGGGCATCTTGGAGATCTTGCCTTGGCTCTTAGGATCAACCTGCGACAGATCGAATGTTTCAATCAGGTGGCGGCCGCCGGTTCCATCCGCAAGTCGTCAGAAGTCATTGGCGTCGCCCAGCCCGCGATCACCCGTACGATCAAGGATCTCGAGACGGCGCTGGGCGCGGCGCGACAATCAGGATGAGAATGCGGAATGGAGCGACAATCAAGATGAGAATGTCGCTTTTGGCGTGACAAAGGGAGGGCGGAGCCCGAACTGAGGAGCGTCGAAAGCGACGGCGACCGCTCAAAGGCGCCGTCTGAAGGTCTTGGCGACTGGGATACCCGCCCTCGGCGACGGTCGATCAGCCCGTCCTCCCCGCGCTCCTCGAAAGCGTCCTGCAAGCAAAGGAAATAGCGTTCGCTGAACCTAAGAATCACGGCCTTTGCGAACTGATCGCATCCAAAACACGCGCCATCCGACCCTCCGGCAACACGCGGTCCTCCGATCCAAAAACCGGACAAACCACGTACTACCTAAACCGTACATTTCATGTGCTCGCGACAGGGCCCCGGTCAAGGCTTGTCAGCACCTCCGATTTGAAGCACATTTAAGAATGTCCAGCAGCGCCGCGAGCGCCACCAATAAGCTGGCTATGGGGGGACGCTCATGTTCAGGAAATAGCGTACTGAAGCTCAGGTTGAAGCCGACCAGCCGCTCAGCCGTCGGCGATTCCTGGGCGCGGGCGCAGCGGCTGGCGCCACCGTCGCGGCCGCCGTGGCGTTTTTGGCTACACCATCATTGGCGCAAACCACAAATAAGCCGTCGTTAGCCTGGTCGAGCGGACGACAGGTTACCCTTTTCTAGCCAAAGTCTCGCAGAAGACGAGTGCCCTTGTTTGCTCGTCAATCATCCGACGGCTGAAAGGTGTCGTCGCTCTGGTCAAAACGATCACCTATGATAATGGAAAAGGGTTCGCTGAGCATGCCCGCGTATCCCCAACATCGAAATCCAGTGGCCATTTTGCAGAAACATTCTCAAGTTGGCGGCGAGGTCCCAAAATGCCACACGAGCTTTTCAGGCAATCGCTAAAGCGCGTTGCACTTCGTACTTGAATTGAAGGTTCAAAAGAGCGATCAACCCGCTCGCACTATCGGGAGCAAATGTCATGAACGACGTGGACAATACCTCTATCCCGCAGGGTGAAGATTACGCCCGGACGGGCCCCGGCACGCTTGCCGGAGAGTTTTTCCGCCAGTTCTGGCTTGCGATCTACCAATCCAGCGGTTTGAAATCGGAATGGAGCGTCCCGGTACGCATCTTGAGTGAAAATCTCACTTTGTATCGCGGCGCGAGCGGGCAGGCTTATCTTGTCGGCAACCGTTGCGCTCATCGCGGCACCCAGCTCTCTGCAGGGATTGTCGATGGCGAGGGAATCCGTTGCAACTATCATGGCTGGAAATTCAGTGGTGCTGGCCAGTGCGTTGATCAGCCCTCCGAACCATGTTCGTTCGCCGACCGCGTGAAGATAAAGGCCTATCCCTGTCGGGAATACCTGGGGTTGATCTTCGCCTACATGGGTGTTGGCGATCCACCGCCTATGCCGAGTTATCCGCATTTCGAGGGTGATGGAGTGCTGTTTTCCCACCAGCTAATTCGGCCGATCAATTTTTTCCAGAATCTGGAAAACTCGATTGACGAGGTTCATATTGGGTTCCTTCACGCCAATTCTCCATATGAGGGTAACATCAACGATGATGTCCCAGTTGTGACAACGGAAGAGACGGAGTTTGGGATCGCTCAGTTTGGCCATCGCAAGAATGGCAAGCGGCGTGACACCTACTACCATCCGCCAACGACGACGAGTTGGGCCCAGGCACCAACCTATCCTGAAGAAATGGGTTGGCGAGACATGCTGGGCTTTCGTGTGCCCATCGACGATACGAGCCATATCACCCATACGATTACCTTTGCAAAGGTGTCATCAGAGATGCGCGCATCCTTTTTGGAGCGCCGCAAGGCTGAATGGTTGGAGCTTTCAAAGCTGCAACCTGCCGAAGAGATCGCCGATCTCGTGCTTGCCGGAAAAATGCGGTTCAAGGATATTCCCTGGCGCGGAAACGGGGCCGATATGACACGAATCCAAGATCGCATAGCGCTCATGGGGCAGGGCGTCATTGCTGATCGAACCATGGAAAATCTTGGAGAAGCTGACATCGCCATCAAGCTCCTGCGAAGCATCTGGAGCCGTGAGATGATCGCCCTTCGCGATGGCAAGCCAGCCAAAAAGTGGCTGAACAGCATCCCGCCACCAACAACGGGTTTGTAGAACTTAACCAAACCATGGGGGAGGAAACATGCTTTCGAAACTGTCAGGCGCGGTATTGATCGCGTTGATGGCGGCATGTCCCGCTATCGCCCAGGAAGACGCTGCTTCGAGCTTTAACAAGAAGCCGATGACGATGATTATCGGCAACACCGCTGGCGGCACCTATGACCTCTACGGTCGGCTCGTTGCGCGCTTTCTCGGAAAATTCATTCCCGGAAATCCTGCCATTGTTCCAGAGAACATGCCGGGTGCAGGAACGATCCGGGCGGCGAATCACGTCTACAATGTGGCTCCTCGTGATGGTACTGTGCTTGGAATTGTCGCTGAGACAGTCGCTGTGGAGCAGGCGGTGGGTAATGCTGCTGTCCGATATGACGCAGCTAATTTTACGTGGGTGGGGCGTCTTGTTTCAAGCGCTGGCGTTCATATCATTTGGAGCAAGTCGAAGGTGCAATCTTTCGAGGATCTTAAACGTTATGAAGTGATGACCGCTGGCACCGGCGCTGGAAATGTCGCCGAAACCGTGCCCATGCTCATGAATGCGCTGCTCGGAACAAAATTCAAACTTGTTCGCGGCTACCCCTCGGCGACAGAAGCGATGCTTGCCATTGAGCGTGGTGAGGTCGAGGGGACAGCCGTGAACTGGACCTCCATGCGCACAGGTCGCGCTGATTGGGTGCGTGATCAGAAAATAAGAGTCCTTTTCCAGTATCTGGGTGCACGCAATCCGAAGTTGCCCGATGCGCCAGCGCTTGGCGAGCTTGGAGATACCGAGGAGGCGCAGCAGCTTTTCAGGCTTTATGGAAGCATGGGCGATATTGGACGCTCCATTTTCGCTGCGCCCGGCGTTCCGCAGGCGCGCGCAAAGATTTTAAGGGAAGCATTTAACGCTATGATCTTAAATCCGGAGTTCATTTCCGAAGCGAACGGGCTGGGCGCAGAGCTTGAACCCGCAACCGGCGAAGAACTTCAGTCTTGGATTACAAGAACTCTTCAGGTTCCCCCGAGTGCAGTTGAAAAGGCGAAGACGATTTTTGCCCGGTGAAAACGAGTTACAAACTGATTAAAGACGCAATTTGAGACGAAGGGTTTAGCCCAATGGTCAAAGGGCGGCCCGCCTCCAGTTTGTCGATCTTGACGTAGAGAAGTTCGTTGGCCATGGTTATGTCGCCGACCTTGGCCTTAATACCAAATCCCATTGATCAGTACCCATGCGCCCATTCACGCAGGCCGATGGACATGATGCGCCAAGGCTGGTCCATGAGCTTGTTCCAGGCATCGCAGCAGTGATCGATAATATCTGTGTAGGATTTGAACACGCGGTTCGATAACCATTTCTCGCGCATGAACTGCCAAACGTTTTCCGTTGGATTGAGCTCAGGACACTTGGGAGGCAAGGGGA
>CANJJI010000227.1 GCA_947474545.1 Beijerinckiaceae bacterium
AGATTTTGCGGGCTCCGGTTTTGTAGAATCCGATTTTGCCCCAGGGAGCGACCCCGCCGGTGACTTACCAGCCTCCGGCTTTGCCCCATCAGGTTTCGACATGTCTGGCGAAGGCGTAACTGGTTTCGCAGCGTCTGCCCTGGCAGGGGCAGTCCCAGCCGTAACACTCGCGGGAGAAGGGGAATTGGCCGGACCGCTTGCATCTTTTCCGGCGCCGGAAGGGTTTGAAACAGATGGCGCCGGGGTTGCTGAAGCGCCCGGCGGGCTTCCTGCAGTTGCAGGCGATGCTTGCGTGGGCTTGCCCTGATCAACCGGCGTCACAATGACTTTTACATCGCCCGGCCTGGCGTCGATAGTCGGTGGTTCGCGACGCCGGTCCCGGTTGGGAATGGCTGATCCTGCACCCTGCGCGTCAGCTGGTTGAGTGCCTGCAGGCTGGTCCTTGCGATCTTCGGCCATACGTCTTGTCCCTTTGACATCTTCTATAAGCGAGAGCGTGTAAGCCGTGAACCCGTAATTCGCCGCGCCCGTTTAACCTGCGCTGCTGGCTGCACTCGAAATCGCTGCCGCGACGGAAAGAATTCTGCGCGCCATTTCCAGGTGCAAGCGTTCAACCATGCGGCCACCCAGATTGATCACACCCTTCGCTGCGTTTTCCGGCAATTCAAAGGCCGCGACAATTTTTTGAGCGTCTTCAATCTCATGAGCCGGGGGTGCAAAAATTTCGTTGGCGGGCGCAATCTGGCCGGGATGGATGAGCGTCTTGCCGTCCATACCGAGATCGCGGCCCTGCTCGCACTCGGCTCTGAAGCCCTCGATATCCTTGATGTCATTATAGACGCTGTCGAGTATCGACAGTCCGTAGGCGCGTGCAGCCAGCACGCACTGGCTGATCCAGGACAACATGGGCGCGCGGCCCTTGACCATGCGGGCATGGGTTTCGCGGGCGATATCGTTGGTGCCGAGAATGAAAAGCGACAGGGGCGATGTCTTGTCATCTGCACAGGCCGCGATTGCCGCAATGTCGAGAACGGCACGCGGCGTCTCGATCATCACCCAAAGGCGCGTGCGGGCAGTAAAGCCTGTCTCGCGCATGGCTGCACTAACTATCGCAATATCTTTTGCGCCGCTCACCTTGGGCAGCACAAGCGCATCGAGTGGAAGGGCGGCGAGACCGGCAAGGTCGTCGCGCCAGAATGTTGATTCCAGGCCATTGATGCGGGCTGCTATTTCACGCGCGCCAAAGCCTCCACCCTTGACTGTTTCGCTGATGCGGTCGCGGGCATTCTGCTTTTCTTCCGGGGCTACCGAATCCTCCAGATCGAAGATCAGTCCGTCGGCGGGCAGCGTGCGCGCCTTCTCATGGGCGCGCGCATTCGTGCCGGGCATATAGAGAAGGCTTCGGCGCGGGCGGATGTCCATTAGAATATTCCCTGATTGCGTGAGTTTGACAGCGCGAGTAGTTACAGGGACTTCTCCCCGCCAACCCGCCACCCATATACGAACAAATCCTGACTTGTGAGTACCAATATGTCCATGCCCGAAAGCGCCGCAACCGAGACCGCATTTCCTGAAAGGCTGATCCGAGGATATCAGGACTTTCTGGCCGGGCGCTTCAGCTCAGAACACGGGCGATACCGGGAGCTGGCGGAAGAGGGGCAGAAGCCCCGTATTCTGCTGATCGGCTGCTGCGATTCCCGTGTGTCGCCGGAAGTGATTTTTGACGCGAGGCCCGGCGAAATCTTCGTGGTGCGCAATGTCGCCAATCTCGCCCCGCCCTACGCGCCTGATGGCGAATATCACAGCACGTCCGCGGCGCTGGAATTTGCAGTGATGGGTCTTCGGGTCGAGCATATCGTAGTGATGGGCCATGCCGGTTGCGGCGGCGTGCGGGCCTTTGCCGAGAACGAGGTCGATCCCTATACGCGCCCGCTTTCACCCGGCGATTTCATCGGCAAATGGGTGAAGCTTCTCGGGCCCGCCTATGAGCGCGCGGGACCATTGCCGCATGGGGATGCGTCGAGTGTTGGCGAAGCGTTTATCGAGACGCTGGCGCTGGAATCCGTCAAGCAATCGCTGGAAAATCTGCGCACGTTTCCCTGCGTGAAAACCTTGGAAGAGCGCGGCAAGCTGTCTTTGCACGGCGCTTATTTCGGCGTGATGAATGGTGTTTTGCGAGTGCTCGATCCCGCAACTGGTAATTTTGCGGCGGTGCAGGGGCAGCGGGCCTGAGACGGCAGGCTGGCTTACGCAGCTATTCCGTCCTAGACTTTCGACAAGCTCAGAAAGCGTATGGCTCATTCATGCAAATCCCCCTCTCTGCCCTCGACCTCTCTTTTGTGACTTCAGGAACCCCCGCCGCTCAGGCCCTTGCCAACACGATTGATCTGGCCAAATCGCTGGACAACTTGGGCTACAAGCGTTTCTGGATGGCCGAGCATCATTCGCTGGCCTCGGTGGCTTCGCCCGCGCCCGAAATCATGATCGGGCAGGTGGCCGCCGTCACGAAGAACATGCGTGTGGGCTCGGGCGGCGTCATGCTGACCAATCACGCGCCATTGATGGTGGCGGAACGGTTCAAGATGCTGGAGGCGCTTTTCCCGGGCCGCATCGATCTCGGCTTGGGGCGCGCGCCGGGCACTGATCAGGTGACCGCACATGCCTTGCGCCGGAGGCTTGAAGAGCGTGGAGGGGACGATTTTCTGGAGCGCTTGCAGGAACTCTACCTTTGGGAGAACGGCGATTTTCCCGATGGGCATCCGTTCAACCGGGTGAAGGTGATGCCTTCGGGCGTGCCCTTGCCGCCGATCTGGCTGCTGGGCTCCAGTGACTACAGTGCGCAGCTGGCGGCTGAAATCGGCGTCGGCTATTCCTTCGCCTCGCATTTCTCGGACTTCGACGCGGTCGTGCCCATGCGCACTTATCGTGATCGTTTCAAGCCTTCAGCGACGCTGGACAAGCCTTACGCGATCATCGCAGTCGCCGCCGTTATTGCGGAAACTGACGAGGAAGCGGGCCGTCTCGCTATGACCTACGATCTCAACTGGCTGCGCCGCGCCAAAGGCGAAATGCTGCCGCTGCCCTCGCCCGAAGAAGCGATGGCCTATCCCTGGACCGATCAGGAGCGCGCCTATATTGCGCGGCGGCGGCAAAAGCTTTTCTGCGGTTCGGCGCAGACAGTCGCTGAGCGGTTGAAGTTGTTTGTTTCGCAAACTCAGGCCGACGAAGTCATGATTACATCTTCGATCTACGACCACGAAGCGCGCAAGAAATCTTACGCGCTTCTGGCTGAATGCTGGCGGGAGTTGAAGCAGGCGGCGTGAAAATTGTCGATTGATTTCTGTCAACGCGCGAACCTCCCAAATAAATTTAGTATGTTTCACAGTCAAAGAACGGAGGCTCTTGTGATAAAGAAACTTGCTATCGCTATGCTGGCCGCTGCCTCAAGCTTCGTTATTCTCGCGCCATCGGTTGCGCAGGCGCAATCGTGCGGCGATCTCTGGTACAGGCGGAATGCGATATTTGCGCAGGCTGGATATTGCTTCCAGACTGCGCGTGCGCGTTCGGTGTTCGGTCCTGGGTGTTTCCCCCCTTATGGCCGTTTGTCGCCCGGTCAGCAGGCGCGTGTGAATGCTATTCAGGCACAGGAAGATTATCGCGGTTGTCCGCGCTGATTAATATCGATGCTTTCAGCGTGACGCGGTCTGACGTCACGCTGAAGCATTTATTACAGCCGCTCTTTGAGAAAGCGCACGACCGGGCCTGCAGCTTCCCCAGATTTGCTGAACGCTTCCTCGATCGGGTCGGATTCAAAATAATGGCCGATGCCCTGAACGACGATCCGGCGCGCAAAGAAGCCCGCCTGCTTCAAGGCCAGCAGAAAATTGTCGGACTGGCTGCGATCGACAACATCGTCCTCGGTGCCGTTTATAAGATAAAACGACGTCGTATTTTTTGATTTCAAAACATAGGACATGGGAGACGCTTCAAAATAAAGTTTTCTATTGTCCATTGGCGTTGCACCCAGAAATTTCTCGCTGATGTTATCAAGCGGACGATGCAGAACATCGTGATTCCATTGCTGCTGCAGATCGTAGACGCCATAAAAAGACACGACCGCTTTTACGCGCGCGCTGACTGATGCAAAGGGGTCGTTTGGATAAGCGTTGGCAAATGGTGCTTCCTCACCCGCCAGCGCTGTAAGCGAAACAAGATGGCCGCCCGCCGATCCGCCTTGCAATCCGATACGCTCTCCGTCGACCTTGATAGCCTCGCCTCGTCCGCGCACGAATTGTATGGCGGCACGCACATCCTGCACGGCCTGCGGGTAAGTTTTCTGGCCGGGCCTGGTCAGGCGATAGCTGATAGCGAATACAACGATACCCTGCTTTGCAAGATAGGGTCCCCAATAGCGATAGGCGACAGGGGAGCCGCCCTGCCAGCCGCCGCCGTGGACGGCGATGATCGCCGGATATTTTCCGGGGGCCTTGGGCTGATAAAGGTCGCCCTTCAAGGATGTGCCGTCGTGATTGGCGTATTCAACCCCGCGCTGAATATCGACGTCACCGGCCGCATTTGGCGCGGGCGCTTGCGCGAAGGCAGACGAAAAGCTGAAGAGGACGCAAGTAGCTGCGGTCAGCAAGACCTTATGCGGATTTATGAACATGTATATTCCTCCCTATATCTTATGCAGGCAGCGGTAGAATAGCGGCCTGACGCACGCCGGGAAAGCCCGGTTCGATGTGTCTTGTGTTTGAATTTCCAGCGCAAGGCGTCAGTTTATTTCGGCACCTTAGGCGTCGGATAGTTCATTCGCACTTTAAAATCCTTGATCAGCTCGCGCACGACGCCTGATAGCGGCAAGCTCATGCGCACGTTGTCTGCTTCCTGCATTGCAATCATCATGTCTTTTTCTGCCCATGGCGTCGGCTTTTCTTCAGCACGCGTTGTCATCGACCAGTTTTGGGCGCTGGAATGGCCCAGGGCCTCACGCAGTTTTTCCTTATCAACGTTCATCTTTTCAGCAAATCGCAAGCCTTCGTCGGTCGCTGCCATGCAGGCCCAGAGCATCATGTTGTTGACCATTTTGCCAACCTGCCCGGCGCCGAAGGGGCCGAGATGAAACACATCCGATGCAAAGGTTGCAAAAACCGGCCTGCAGCGTTCGAACACATGAGGTTCGCCGCCTCCGAGGACCAGCATCTTTCCAGCTTCCGCAGCGCCCTCGCCGCGTGTCAGCGGCATGTCGATGAGATCGATGCCCGATCCCTGTATGCGCGTGGCCAGTTCGCGTGCATAGGATGGGGCGATTGTCGAGCCGATGGCGACGATGAGGCCGGGGCGCGCGGCTTCCATCAATCCGCCCTTGTTAAAGAAGGCGCGCTCCACATCCGAATCGAAGCCTACGGCTACAAGTACAATTTCGCTTTCTCTGGCAACATCGGCTGGAGAAGATTCAAGTGTAACGCCTAATAACAGCGCTTTTTCCTGTGCGGTGGCGACTGGATCATACCCGAAAACAGTGAAACCTCTGGCCATGAGGTGGCGCGCCATCGGCCGGCCCATCGCACCAAGACCAATCAGGCCAATTCGTTTCAACTCGCTCATGCGCTCCCCCTTGCTCGCTCGTTTGGGTCCGCTGGACAAACTGCGCGGGTATTTGCCGTAAACAGCTATCTTGCCACCGGCGCGGCTCTCAGCCAAGATAAACCTAACTCATTCTGGGGGCTTAAAATGCATTCAGCCGAGATCG
>CANJJI010000228.1 GCA_947474545.1 Beijerinckiaceae bacterium
CGCTGGCCATCCTTGACCGCCGACCAACGCCTCGCCCCGGGGAAGGCAGGTCGGGACGGAGGGATGGTCTGCCCGCTCTAACAAAGGGATACCCTGATGCGCGTCGTCACCTGTGCAGCGCCCTAACCCACTCGGTTTTCAAAAGAGGCGTTGTTATTCTCTGCCGGGGATACGTCGGATGGGTTCTATGTCGTTGCGGACGGCGCAATCCGGTTGGGGCTGACAACAGCAGAAGGCGGAGAACTCACGTTACGCGATGTCGGCGCAGGTGAAATATTTGGCGAAATTGGAGCGCTTGACGGCGGACCCCGCTCTGCCTCTGCCCGCGTCATTTCAGCGAGCGCGCGAACAGCCTTTCTTCCCCGCACACGTTTCGACGATATCCTGTCGCAAAATCCCGCCCTCTTGCTCGATATCGCTCGCAAACTTTGTCAAAGGTTGCGGGAAACGACCGATCAACTGGAAGGGATAGCGCTATATTCTCTGCGCCGCCGCCTTGCCCGTTTCATCATGGCGCACGGCCGCGCCCGGGGACATGATCGCGACAATGGCCGCCGATCCGTATCTATTCCCTTGTCCCAAAGCGCGCTTGCAACCGTGCTGGGGGCAAGCCGGCCGAAAATCAATGGCGCATTGCAGGAGCTCGAACGCGCGGGTGTTTTCGAACGCCGGGGCGCGCTTTTCATATATGATGTGAACAAGCTTTCAGCTGAAGCCGAAGGTGTAGATCATGCGCCCGGCTGAAGGACAGCGGGAGGCCCTTTTAACAGGCCTGTTGTCGATTGTTTTTGTACTCGCCCTTTTCGCCGCCAACCCTGGCGGGCTGGCCTTTGCTTCACGCGAGGGGTTGCTTGATCGCTATATGCTCATTTTCCCGCGTATTGGGCCTTCGACGGATGTCGTCGCAGTCGATATAGACAGCGCCAGCCTTGAAAAGCTTGGCCCTTGGCCATGGCCGCGTGCGCAGATCGCGTCATTGATCGAAAAGACCGCCCAGGCTCACCCACGCGCTATTGCTCTCGATATCCTGCTGGAAGGTCAGGATCGCAATGGACCACGTGGTATAATTTCGCGTCTTGGCAATATGGAGGGCCGGGCCGATCTGGCTGCTATCGCGCAGACCTTGCCGGACGACGACGCTGCATTTTCAGCTTCGATCGACAAGGGCGTGCCGGTAATTCTCGGCCTTGGCATTTCAGAACAGCCGTCTGTAGTTAGATATACGCCATTGGTATTGGCGGCCAATCATGAAAACCCCATTGATCTGGCGCCCGTTCGCATAGCCGGAGTCCTGGGACCTCCTGCACAGGCCGCAGATGTAGCAGCCGGTCTTGGCCTGCTTTCACTCGATACCGATATGGACGGTAAATTGCGGCAAATTCCACTTTTGTTTGACGTCGCGGAAAAAGGCGCGGGCGCGGTATTCCCTGGCTTCGCGCTGGAAACTGTCAGAAACGCGGAAGGTGCCAGTACGGTCGCCATCGACAGCAATGCGCGTAGCCTCGAAATCGGCCGTCATAAGATTATCACGGCGCGCGACGGTCTACTCCGGCTTTATCCTCGCGAACCCGGTTATTGGCGCAAGTACACCATTCCAGCATGGCAGGCGCTGGAGGGCGTTCGAACGAATATAGGCGAAAACACCATCGTAGTGATCGGAAGTTCCGCGCCCGAGGCAGGCGCCTATTTGCCGGGAGCTGTGCAGGGAGCGATTTCTACGATGCAGATACAAACTGAGGCTGTCGATCAGATACTTACAGGAATAGCCCCGCAGCGCGCGCGCCATGCGCCCTGGACCGAATATATTCTGGCAATCGGCACCGGACTTGCTGCTATGACCGCCGCAATGTTTTTACCGCCATTGTTCGTTGCTCTGGTGGTGGCCGCCATTGCTTTGGCCTGCGTGGGACTCAGTATTGCTGCCTTTCTTCATGCGGCAATACTGATCGACGTTTTACCCGCATTAGCGGCAACAGTTCTGGCGGCGGCCGCCGCGAGCACCTCCGTCCACAATAGAATACGCGCCAACAGAACATTGGTCGAAGCACGATTTGCACGCTACCTGGCGCCTGCCGTTGTGGATATTCTGGCTCGCAATCCTCAGCTTCTGCGTATTGAAGCGCAGCGGCGGGAAGTCACGGCCCTGTTCACAGATCTTGAAGGGTTCACTTCGTTTGGTGAACGCACAGCCCCAGCCCTGCTGATTGCTACCCTGAATGATTATTTCGAGATGATCGCAAAGATCGCCGTTGAACATGGCGGCATGGTGGACAAGATCGTCGGCGACGCCGTGCATGTTTTTTTCAACATGCCGCTGGATCAGCCTGACCACGCGCAACGCGCCGTCAATTGCGCCCGTGCAATTTACGAAGCCACAACAGAATACAAGCAACAACAAAGACAAAAGGAATTGGGGTTTGGCCGGACACGCATAGGTGTCGACACCGGATTCGCCACGGTTGGCGATGTCGGAGGCCGCGCAAAACTCGACTACACGGCCCATGGTGAAGCGGTAAACCGCGCGGCGCGCCTGCAATCCCTTGCTCGCGATGTGGAGTCCGGCGTCTTGATCGGCGCGGGCGCCGTCAAACGCATCGGTACGACAAAAGGTTTAAAAAATGCCGGCAAAGCCACATTACGGGGGCTTTCCCAGGAACAGGACATCTACACGTTTGATTGAACCGGCAGCCACGGCCAGCCAGCGCAAATTCTCCGCATATCAATCACTGAGAGGTCAGTTTGCGAGTTGCTCGAGATTGACCGTTGCAGCAGATGGAACGAATGTCTGACGCGCCTTGCGCCGCCAGACAAAGGCCGAGCTCATCGAATAATTAAACACGGACCCGACGATCACACCCGCTGTGCCCGCGAGCCACCAGGAGCCATTCACACCGAAAAGCCAGCTGGCCATACCCACGTTAGCAATCGCTCCGAGGCCGCAGAGCAGAAAATACTTCACAAGGCCCGTCATCGCCGCCACACCCCGCAATTTCATGTCGCGGTAGGTGAGCATGTTGTTGATGAAGAAATTTGAAGTCATCGCCACGCAGGTAGCAATCGCCTGCGCTTCAGTGAAATTGATCTTCCCCGTGCCAAACGAAAACCGCAGCGCCGCCAGATGCACAAAAACACCAAGGCCGCCGACCAAACCAAAAAGCACGAAACGTGCAGGCACCATGCCGCCGGTCGCCTTGTTGACGAGCAGGCTGGCAAAATCGAGCATCGCACGCGTATCGAATTTGGATTGGCCGTCATTGCGCGAACGGAAATGATAGCCCACTTCCCGAACACGCAGGGGCGGCCACGATGAGGCAAGAATATCCAGCAAAATCTTGAACCCGGATGTCGAAAGTGATGGAGCAATCTTTTCGAAAGCTTCACGCCGCATGGCAAAAAAGCCGCTCATGGGGTCGGTCACTTTTGTACCGAGAAACGCGGTGGCCAGACGGGTTGCAAACTGACTGGCCCAGGCGCGCTGTTTTGAAAAGCCTGCGTCTTCAGTTTCAGGTTTGGCGATGCGCGTACCAATAACGAGATCTGCTGTGTCGCTTTCAAGATGCGACAACATCTCCGGTACGATTGATTCATCATGTTGCAAGTCAGCATCCATGATGACAATGAATTTCGCCGACGAACTCAAAACGCCTTCGATACAGGCTCCGGCCAGACCGCGGCTGTCAATACGGCGCAGACAGCGGACGCGGTTATCCCGCTCTGACAATTTCTTTGCGTAATGCCAGGTGCCGTCTTCGCTGTCGTCATCCACAAAGATGACCTCCCAAGACGAATCGCCCATCACCTTCTCGATCCGGGAGACGAACGCAGCGACATTACGGCTTTCATTAAATGTCGGCGCGACAATCGAGACGCGAAGTGCGGAGGAGGCCATACTGAAATTCCGTATTCTTGAGTGCGATCAGGTCTCAATGCGGACGATAGCGCACGCGGTTCAACATCCCGTGAGAGGTTTGGTTAAGATGCCTCCGAATGTTGAAATCTTTGTTAAGACTCTTTGGCCGTTCAATCAGCCAGACTCAGCGTTTCTGCAAAATGGTTGCCCAATCAGACATTGAAGCAACGCGATAGCCCTTAAGCAACCCCGCAATTTCCGGATCTTCTTCTGCCCATTCTTTCCAGCGAAATGCGCGGTTGCCTTCAATCAGGATTATGGTTGGCTTTCCGTTGACGATGTCCTCAGCAAGTATTTTTCGCTCCAGCGCAATATATCGCTTGAGCGTCTCGAGCTGCGCGCCATGAGGCTTTGTATCCCGGGCGATTTTATAAGCGCCATAAGCCATCCAGAGAAAAGGTTGACGCTGAACCCAGGTTCCATGCGCCAAACGGGTCACAGGAAAGCCTGTTTCCAGGTCGCCGCTGATCATCAGAATGCGCGGAGAGGTATCGACCTTTGCGATTTCGCGGGCCGTAGCCTTGATTTCGGCGGCGTTTCTGGTGTCGAAATAGAGATAGCCGAGGAAAGCGCAGATAACAGCCATGCCAGCAAGACATGCGCGCACAAGCGAACCTTGCATTTCATATGCCCCATCCGCCAGACGTAAACCGAAAGCAATGAAGCCAAACGCAACCGCGGGGTAAATCTGATAAGGGAAACCCTTCGCCTGAATGAAATACACCAATATACCAGCGGCAGCAGCAACAACAAAAACCTCAGAAGAGCCATATCCGGGTCTGGTCCAGTTCTTGAGCGCCAGCGAAAGGGCGCAAAGGAGCAGTGCAATCCGGACGCCCGCAAAACCCATGAGTTCGAAGATGCCTCTCCGTACGGGCAAATAAACGTCAGCCACACGCGGTAGAACATTCGTCAGATAGTCCGGAAAGACGAAGTAGATCGCCCCGCCATAAGTCATCAGAACAAGACCAGCTGCGAAGTTTTCGACGCGAAGAATCTCAGCCGCAAAAGCCTTCATCGAACGAAGGCCATAAAGCTCAAATACCTGCACGGCGGCAGGAACAAGAACCAGATGTGGCTTGGCAAGCCCGGCGCATCCGATCCCGATGCCGGCGATCACACGTAGCAGGATGCCCGCGCCTTGATCTCGTGTGGCGGCTATCGCAAGCCACGGTATCAGGCAAAGGGTGCCGACGTGTTCGCGCTGGGTGAAGGCGTGGGACGGCAGGATCAGAAAGACGATCAATAGTCCGGTGACATACTTCAACCGGATATAGGTTTCACTCTCAGCCCCGGCAAACCGCCCTGCAGCAAACCACGCAGCGGCCATTGCGAACAAAAAGACCAGAAACTCGTTGGTCAAATCAGACCCCAGCCCGCTCAGGCGTCCCAGAACCACTGCGGGAACATAAATGAGCGTTGACCCCGGCGGATTGACCTCCAGAAAATCGATCGATGCCCGCCGTCCATCCAGCATCCATTCGGCGGTGGACAGTAGCCAGCCGACGTCGCTGCTTTGCAGCTGATTCACACGAACCCAGACAGCCAGCACGAAAACCCAGGCGAGCAGGATCAGGGACACAAAAGGAGCTGAAAGCGCCGGTCCTTGCCGCTTTTGCGCAGAAATTGTGTCGGCGCTGCTCATCGGAATCGGCTCCGGGCGAGGGATGATTAATTTTTAGCAATAGAGCCAATTGCAAAACCGCGATTGCGCGCTGATTTTTCGCCCTGAAAGGGAATAAATCGAGGCATCCGGGTCCGAACCTGGCATGGTGTTTCCACGACAAATCACCAACAGGCGAGTGCCTCGAAATGCCTCTGCGCGAGACGC
>CANJJI010000229.1 GCA_947474545.1 Beijerinckiaceae bacterium
CAAGCCATCGGATCAACCCATT
Organism: Beijerinckiaceae bacterium; assembly: GCA_947474545.1. Taxonomy (GTDB): domain Bacteria; phylum Pseudomonadota; class Alphaproteobacteria; order Rhizobiales; family Beijerinckiaceae; genus Terripilifer. The sequence continues at coordinate 23 of CANJJI010000229.1, forward strand.
GACCTCGCCGCATGATCGGATAACTTCATGAAGCTGGAGATCGCGTTAGCCTATTCCAACCACCTTCGCGACGGCACCCCGCGAAAAGGAAAGCCTGCTTTCTCCATAACTTTGCCAAGCATCCGGCAATGATGCGTTTCGGCCAAGGGTCCCTTCTGTTCGTTCAATAAACTAGACGTTTGTTCAGATAGATATGCCTCGTGCCCCCAGCCGCCGCCGAATATTCCCGGGTATTCTCTACGGTCACTGTGGTATTTTCTGGGTCGCAGCTTAGGGGTTAGGGAGTCTGGGAAGCCAAAGCTGGCCAATTCATGATAATGGCCGCAATCTTGGCATTGGATCGCGTGCGGCAATGGACTAGGCTCGCATCACAAACAGGGAGGACAGCCATGTATCCGTTGCCGCGCGGCGCCAATTTCGTGCGCTCGAAGTTTCTCTGGGAAATCGGCCTGTCGATCGCGGGCGATCCGCAGACGCCCTACGGCGGCAATCGCGATATGCGCATATCCGTCGGCAACGGTTCGGGGGAACATTGGAGGCCTTGGCTATCGATGGCAACCGGTTCGCCTGTCCTCATGCACGATGTTGCCGAAGGTGCGCTGGATGCTGGGCTCGTCAATCCCTCGGGCTTTCTCACGCAGGCCGTGCGCGGTATCGGTCTGTTCAAAAAACCGCTTCCGCTCAAGGCCGTGGCAAACTGGCCGACATGGGATCGGTTCGTATTCTATGTGCGGCCTGGTCTGGGCATCAAGTCGCTTAAGGACATCAAGGACAAGAAATATCCATTGCATGTCTCGGTGAAGGAGGACGTCACCCATTCCACGCGTGTTTTTATCGATCAGGTTCTCGGCTATTATGGCTATTCTCTTGCCGATATCGTCTCTTGGGGCGGCAAGCTGAACGTGACAGGCGCGCCCAATGACGCCAGGCGTATGAGTGCTCTGGCTGACGGCAGCCTGGAAGCCATTTTCGATGAAGGCCTCGTCATCTGGTTCGAAGAAGCGCTGAAGGCCGGCCTCGTGCCTATCCAGATTGCGCCGGACCATTTCGAACATATGAACAAGCTGGGCTGGCGGCGTGTGGTGATCCCTGCAGGGCAGTTTCCCTCGTTGAAAGAGGACTACGCCTGTTTCGACTATGGAGGCTGGCCGCTGTATGTGAACGTCAGTATGCCCGACGAAACAGCGTACAAGATCTGCGCCGCCATCGCTGCCCGCAAGGACCAGATCCCCTGGGAAGATGCTTACACTGGCGTGCTGCAACTGGGCGCGGACACGGAAGGCACACCGCTCGATGTCGATCTGCATCCCGGCGCCGCGCGCTGGTATAAGGAAAACCAGGGCAAATATTGAGCAAATACTCACCTCATCCTGAGTAGCTGCGCGTCAGCGCAGCGTATCGAAGGATGTTGCGCGAATTCTTCGATAGGCTTGTTTCATGAGCTGCTCAAGATGAGGAGACTTGGTGTTGTCTGATCCATTCGAAGGCATAGGCGCGCGGCTCGAGCGCGTCGAAGATCAGCGGTTACTGACGGGTGGCGGGCGATATGTTGACGACGTCATGTTGCCGGACATGTGTCACGGCGTCGTCGTGACCTCGCCTCATGCTCATGCGCGCATCCGCTCAATCGATACGAGCGCAGCGATGCAGGCGCCCGGCGTCATCTGTATCCTGACAGGCGCGGATGCCGATGAGGACGGGCTGAAAGGCATGCCTGCATTTGCCTATCCAAAAGACTGGGGTGGGCCAGAATCCTATCACACGCTTTGGCCTATACTCGTTAGGGATCGCGTGCGCTGTGTCGGCGATCGCGTTGCATTTGTGGTGGCGGAAACGCCGCGTCAGGCGCGCGATGCAGCTGATCTGGTGAAAGTCGAATACGAGCCCCTGCCTGCCAATGCCGATGCAACCATCGCCATGCGGGCAAAGGCCCCTCTTGTCTGGGACGATTGCGCTGCAAACGCCTGTTTCATTTTGAATGAAGGTGACCGTTCCGCAACAGACGCCGCCTTTGCCAATGCGGCTTTCACAGTGAAAGCCCGCGTTAAAAGCCAGCGCATTTCCGCCAACGCGATGGAGCCGCGCAGCGCTGTCGGCGTTTATGATAAATACGATGACCGCTATACACTCTGGTGTTCATCGCAAAATCCTCACGCCGTCAGGCGCATGATTGCTGCGTTTGTTATGGGAATTTCCGAAACGCGCATGCGCGTGATTTCTCCCGATGTGGGCGGCGGCTTTGGCATGAAAGCCAATGCTTATCCCGACGACGCATTGGTCGTGTGGGCGGCCAAACGCTGTGGACGGCCTGTTAAATGGACGGCTACACGCGGCGAGTCGCTCGCAGGAGATAATCACGCAAGGGATCACCATGCCGAAGGGGAACTCGCACTCGACGAACACGGCAGGATTCTCGGCCTGCGTGTGCGCACCATTCACGCTATCGGCGCTTATTTCATTTCCGCAGCATCATCTCCGCCGCGCACGACGGGCCGCATGGCAACGTCGGTCTATCATGTTCCCAGTGCCGATATAGAAAACGCTGCAGTCTTTACAAATACATCGCCTATGGGCGTTTATCGTGGGGCAGGGCGGCCCGAAGCCAACCTGCTGATCGAGCGTCTGCTGGAAAAGGCCGCTGGCGTAACAGGCATCGACCGAGTCGAAATCCGGCGGCGCAATCTCATCACGCCAGCGCAAATGCCTTATGCGCCATTAAAAGGCACACTAGGCAACGTCTATGATACCGGCGATTTTCCCGGCGTTTTCGAACGCTGCCTGCATGTTGCTGACTGGAATGGTTTTGAAGCGCGCCGGAAAGACAGCGCCCAAAGGGGTTTTCTACGCGGACGTGCAATTTCGAACTACATTGAATATTCCGGCGTAGGCAACGAACGCATGGAAGTGCGCGTCGACGCCAACGGCGATGCGACGATTTTGTCGGGCACCCATAGTCACGGACAGGGCCATGCCACAGCCTGGGCGCAGATTGTGAGTGATCGCCTGGGCATCCCGCTCAAGCGCATACGATTCATGCAGGGCGATACGGATGCTGTGAGTTTTGGCCGCGGTACTTATGCCGCGCGCTCCTCTCTTGTCGGCGGCTGCGCGCTGGCGCTGGCGTCAGACTCCATTGTCGAAAAAGGCAAACGCATAGCTGCGCGGTTACTGGAAAAGGCACCTGAGGACATAGAGCATGAACGCGGATTGTTTCGCATCAAAGATATTAACCGTTCGGTCAGTCTCGATGAAGTTGCACGCGCGGCCTACAACATGTTTTTGCCGAAGGGCGAAACGCTTGGTCTGGAAGCCACGGGCACCTGGGGCTCCAATCCGCCAGCTTTCCCCAATGGCGCACATGCTTGCGAGTTGGAAATCGATCCGGGCACCGGCGTCGTGCGTATTGATCGCTACACCAGCGTCGATGATATCGGCGAGGTCATCAACCCGATGATCTGCGAAGGCCAGATTATCGGGGGACTTGCCCAGGGCATGGGGCAGGCGCTGATGGAACACATGGCTTACACGCCAGCCGGTCAATTGCTTAGCGGCTCGTTCATGGATTACGCGATGCCACGCGCCAATGATATGCCGCCTCTGACGATGGACATGGCCTGCATCGCATCCACAACGAACCCCCTGGGGATCAAGGGCGTCGGTGAAACCAGCGTCATAGCCAGCCCGGCGGTGATCCTTCATGCGGTTATAGATGCGTTACTTGACTATGGCGTGGAAGATATCGAACTCCCCGCTACACCCGAGCGCGTTTTGAAGGCTATGGGAAAGTTGCTCTGACTTCAGCCGTTGATTAGCTGCAGACGTGCCGGAATTGTTACACCAACCTCTCGGGTTTCAGCAGGGATGGATTTGCCCTGCTGAGCGGGGGATAAGGGGGCTGATGGCGCGGAGCTTTTCGCCTTGCGCAGCGCCGGACGCGGGATGAAAGTGGAGGCGAACTCGGCCGGTGTCTGACATCCGAGTTGCGGGTGGGGCCGCGAGCCGTTGTAATCCGCCTGCCAGATGGCCAGAACCGCTCGAGCGTGGCTGGGGAACCTGGATTCGAACCAAGATTAACGGAGTCAGAGTCCGTCGTTCTACCGTTGAACTATTCCCCAAGACTGGGCCGCCGGGTCTGGGATCCGCTTCGGTGGAGCGGCAGGGCCGGGACGGCGGAGAGATAGTGGAAAGTGCGGCGGCCGGCAAGGGCTTTGCGGCTTGCGTTTGCAGATTCCAGCGTCACGGCCACTTTTTCGCCGCTCCAGTGCAGAAAGATCAGGGGGCGGCCTTGCCCCAGATCCGCCTTGAGGCGATGTCAGCACCTTCGCGTAGCGCTTGCAGCTTTAGCCATACAGCAGGTTCGATCACCCATTCGCGGTTCGTGAAACTGCCGAAACCACAGTCGGTCGATGCGATCACCCGTTCACGATCCCCAACGGCTGCAACAGCGTCTTCAATCCGGCGTGCCACCACTTCTGGATGTTCGACGAAATTGGATGTGGTTTCGATTACCCCTGGGATCAGCACCATGTCTTTTGGCAAAGGGGCAATCTTGAAAGCGTTGTATTCATGCGCGTGGCGAGGATTCGAAAATTCGATCGACAAAGCGCCCACTTTGGCTTGATAAAGTGCAGGCAAAATCTTGGCCAAAGCCACGTCATGCACGTGTGGGCCTTCCCAATTGCCATAACAGATATGCAGGCGCACGTTTTCGCGTGGTATGTTGTCCAGTCCCTTGTTGATGGCGGCGATGCCGCGTTCGCAGGCGCCAACGAATTCGCTGTCAGTGAGATCCCGGAACATCATCGTGCGATCCATGGCAAGATCAGGCGCATCAATCTGCAAAGTCAGGCCAGCCTTGTGGATGGCCTCGTATTCCTTCTTCATTTCCCGGGCGAGGGCGTCGAGATAGGCGTCTTGGCTGGAATAGAAGGCATTCAGCATGGTGCTGGAAATAATGCCGGGCGAGGGCGCGGTCATGAAATTTTCTGCAAAGCTGCCAGCGGCAATGCGCTTGTAGCGGGCCGTCTCGGCGTCGATCTGCGTTGTGTCCCTGTAGCTCACTTCCGCCTGGCATTCAGGCGCATTCTGCTGCTTGCTGACCGCCGGAAACCGGCGCAGCAGCAAGGCGACCAGTTCGGGAAAATCTTCAAATTCCTTACCCCGGCGGCGCTTGCTTTCGCCGGCAAAGCCGCTCATGCGCTGGGGAACATAGGTCTGGAAACCGACGCGTTGTTGTTCGCCGTCATTTCCGATATCGATGCCTGCAGCCTTTTGTTTGGCAACCACATGCGCCACGGCCGCATCCATTTCACGGTCCATTTCAGCTTTATCATAGGGTTCATTTGCCTCACGCGCCACAAGCAGCGCGGAAAGCTTCGCGTTGCGCGGCAGGCTGCCGACATGGGTGGTGAGGATGCGGTCTTTGCTCAGAATCATATCAGCGCCTCATAAATCCTGGCTCTTTAACGAGCGCGTCATTCTGGACAGGACTTTAATCATTATTCGCCATTGAGCAATCGATTGACCAAGTCAAACTATTGGGCATCCGCCATTGTGTTTTAGAGCCAATTGCAAAACCGCGATTGCGCGCTGATTTTTCGCCCTGAAAGGGAATAAATCGAGGCATCCGGGTCCGAACCTGGCATGGTGTTTCCACGACAAATCACCAACAGGCGAGTGCCTCGA
>CANJJI010000230.1 GCA_947474545.1 Beijerinckiaceae bacterium
AAAGCGTTTCTGCTAACACCGGAGGAGGTGGATGACCAGCTTCCCGGCTGGCAGAAGATTGCGACCGATTTATTCAGGTGATCTTGCAAAACAGTGCGTAACCTGCCCGCGCCCTTGCCTCCTGCGGGGCAGGGGGCCTATAGGCAGGGTTTATGTCCCCAGCTTCACTCTCCATGATTTTTCCGCGGCATCTTCTCGGCGTTGAGGGCATGACCCGGCCGCAGATCGAAGACCTGCTCGATCGCGCGGATGAAGCCGTCAACGTTTCCCGCCAGGTAGAAAAGCGGCGGCGCGTTCTGCGCGGGCGCACGCTGATCAATCTGTTCTTCGAAGCCTCAACCCGGACCCAAGCGTCTTTCGAGCTGGCGGGCAAACGCCTGGGCGCAGATGTGATGAACATGTCCGTCGCCACGTCCTCCGTGAACAAGGGCGAGACGCTGATCGACACGGCGGTGACACTGAATGCCATGCATCCTGATCTCATCGTCGTGCGCCACCATCATTCGGGGGCTGTCAATCTGCTGGCGCGCAAGGTCAGCTGCCCCGTCATCAATGCGGGCGATGGCAGTCATGAACATCCTACGCAGGCGCTTCTGGATGCGCTGACCATCCGCCGCAACAAGGGACGGATCGAGGGGCTCATCGTGGCAATCTGCGGGGATGTCCTGCATTCGCGCGTGGCGCGTTCCAACATTATCGCGCTGGCCACTCTAGGTGCGCGGGTGCGCGTAGTTGCGCCTTCCACCTTGCTGCCGGCAGGGATCGAGCGCTTTGGCGTCGAAGTTCATCGCTCCATGGAAGAGGGCATCCACGACGCAGATATCGTGATGATGCTGCGCATCCAGCGCGAGCGGATGGAAGGGGCGTTTCTACCTTCACTTAAAGAGTTTGCGCATTTCTTCGGGCTCGATGACGAGAAGCTGAAATGGGCCAAGCCTGACGCGCTCGTGATGCATCCCGGTCCCATGAATCGCGGCGTCGAGATCTCGTCTTCGGTTGCCGACGGGCCACAATCGCTGATCACCGAACAGGTTGAAATGGGCGTGGCTGTGCGTATGGCGGTGCTTGAAGCGCTGGCGCAACATCTGCCGAACGGGTGAAATATTGAGTTTTCGTCTGTTTTTTGATATGTAGTGAAAATCACTACTTTGGGTCTGGCTATGAAAATCGTCACCGCTTCCGAGGCCAACCGGCAGTTTTCAAAACTCCTGCGCGAAGTTCAGGACGGCGAAATCGTAACGATCACTTCGCATGGCAAGGTTGTGGCAAGGCTGTCGGCTGCTGACGAGCAGGATGAGCGGGAAAAACGGCGAGAGGCCATGAAAAAATTGCTGCAGCATTTGCAGTCCAAGCCGGAACCGGAAATGCGGATGCTTGGAAAATTCAATCGCGATTGGGCATATGACGATTGATGCGCATTGCTCTGGACACGAATTTTTTGATTTATGCAGAAAATCTGCATGAGGCGTCGCAAACAGCGCGTGCAACGCGATTTCTTGCCGGTCTGGTCCTGCACGAAACGTTTTTGCCGGTGCAGGTGCTGGGCGAATTCCACAGGGTATTGGCGCGCAAATTCCGCTGGTCACCTGCCAATATCCGGCAGTCAACTGATCGCTGGTCAAAGGGCGCTATTCTACTTCCGACAACGGAAACCGTTCTGGATGGCGCAAGAGACCTCGCCGAATTTCATCAGTTCGACATCTGGGACGCTGTCATTCTTTCGGCGGCTGCGGAAGCTCGTTGTGATGTCCTTTTGAGCGAGGATGGTCATAGCGGGTTCAACTGGCGTGGCGTGACGATCATCGATCCATTTGCCGGTGAATTGCATCCACTGGCGGTTCAATTATTGGCCAGCAGATGATAAGGCGACAGGTATGACCGGAAATATGCGCCTCGCCCTCATTAACGCCCAAATCGTCGACCCCGCTTCGCACAAGATTGTCAAAGGTGGCGTGCTCGCCGAAGGCGGCAACATCGAAGCATCAGGTGCAGAGGTTACGGCGGCCAATGTCTCCGGGGCAGAAATCATGGATTGCCGTGGTTTGCATCTGGCGCCCGGCCTGATCGACATGCGCGCCTTTATCGGGGAACCCGGTGCATCCCATCGTGAGACGATTGCGACAATCAGCGCGGCGGCTGCAGCTGGCGGTGTTACGACCTTGTTGGCGACGCCGGAGACTTCGCCGCCTGCCGATGGGTCTGCGACGGTCGATTACATCACGCGCCGTGCGCGCGACAATGCCAAGGTGCGCATCAACGTTTGCGCGGCGCTGACAAAGGGCCTTTCGGGCGCTGAAATTGCCGAAATCGGCTTGCTGCGCCAGGCTGGCGCCATTGCCTTTTCCAACGGGTCGCAATCGGTCGTGTCTTCGCAGGTGATGCGCCGCGCGATGACCTATGCGCGCGATTTCGATGCGCTGGTGATGCATTATGCGGAGGACCGTGATCTCGCCCGTGCAGGTGTGATGAACGAGGGCGAGTTTGCTGCGCGTCTCGGGCTCGCGGGCATTCCCCATGAAGCCGAAGCCATCGTGCTCGACCGCGACATAAGGCTTGTGGCGCTGACTGGCGCGCGTTATCACGCCGAACTTGTCACCAATTCGTTGTCGCTGGATATTATCCGCAAGGCCAAGGCGGCGGGACTGCCTGTGACGTGTGGCACGTCGATCAATCATCTTACTCTGAATGAAAACGACATCGGCGATTACAGGACATTTTTGAAAATGTCGCCGCCGCTGCGCAGCGAAAGCGAACGTGTGGGGCTGGTGGAGGCGCTGGCTGACGGGACAATCGACGTGATCGTCTCCGATCACAATCCGCAGGATGTGGAAACCAAACGTGTGCCTTTTCCCGAGGCCGCCTATGGCGCTATCGGTGTCGAGACCTTGCTGGCGGCGGGGCTGCGGCTGGTGAGTGCCGGGGATATCACGCTGCCCCGGCTCATTGCCGCGATGTCTTTGCATCCGGCGGATATTCTGCGTTTGCCGCAGGGGCGTCTCAACAAAGGCGCGCCGGCCGATCTCGTAATCTTCGATCCCGATGAACCCTTTGTCGTCGACCCGCTTCATCTCCATTCGCGCAGCAAAAATACGCCGTTCGATGAAGCGCGCCTGCAGGGCCGGGTCAAACATACATTTGTTGGCGGCAGCGCGATCTGGGCTGCCGCCTGAGCAGGGCTATTTCCCTTCCGGCTTGATACCGGCGTCCTTGATAATCTTGCCAAAGCGCTCGATGCCATCGACCATGAGATCATGCAATTGCTGCGGCGGGCCTGCGAGCACGGTATAGCCGCCATCCGCCATACGCGCCTTGAATGCGGGTTCCGTTAGCGCCTTGGCGATCTCGGTGTTGAGGCGGCGGATGATCGGTTCCGGCGTGCCGGGCGGCGCGAAAAACCCCATCCATGTCGAAGGCTTTTTAAAACCCGGCACGGCTTCGCTCATGGAGGGTACGTCAGGCATGCGATCAAAACGCTCGGGCTCCAGCACAGCAAGAACGCGTGCGCCGCCCGAGGCGATGTGGCCGCCGGCCGTTGTGGCCGACGTGAACGTCACGGGTACATGGCCGGCCACGAGATCGTTCATCGCCGCATCGCCGCCGCGATAGGGCACGTGCACCATATCGACGCCTGCTGTCTGCTTGAACAATTCGCCGACGAGGTGAAACACAGAGCCGATGCCGGTGGACGCGTAAGACAGTTTGCCCGGATTGGCTTTCGCATAAGCGATAAACTCGGCGATGTTTTTGACCGGCAGTTTGGGATTGATCACCATGACAGTGACCGGCTCCACAGCCGCGATAATCGGCGCGAAATCCTTGACCGGATCATAGCGCAGGCCGGGTGTGAGGTGGACTGCGGTGACATGCGTTCCTGACGTGCCGATAAAAATGTTGTAGCCGTCGGGGGCGGCCTTGGCGACAAATTCGGCGGCGATAGCGCCATTGGCGCCGATGCGGTTTTCAAACAGCACTGTCTGGCCGAACACCTCTTGCAGTTTTGCCGCCACAGGGCGGCCGAAAACATCCAGCGGCCCCGGCGGGAAACCGGTGATGATGCGCACGGGCTTGTCGGGATACGTTTGCGCGATGGCTGGCGCGCAGAACGCAGCAACAACCAAGGCTGCTGCCATAAGTCGGCAAATTTTCATACTTCCTCCCAAAGCGAAATTGCGCCATTTGTCTGCATATAATCCAGACGCTGGCGAAAACAAAGCCGGCGCTTTTTGGCGAGCCTTTACGGAGTGCATGATGAGCCAGTCCGGCAATGCCGATCTCACCAAATCCCTCACGGGCGTGTGGAACGGTTTGTATTCATATCCCGCGCTGATGGCCCCCGTGTCCTTTGTCGCCACCTTGATCGATGCGGGAACATCGCTGTCAGGCACGACGCACGAGACCTGTGAAGTCACGCCCGGCGAAAGCGCGGCTTTGTTCGCGATGATATCGGGGGCGCGCAGCGGCAGCGCCGTAAACTTCGCCAAGGATTATGATGGCAGCGGCGGCTGGAACCACAGCGTCTTCTACGAAGGCAACCTCAGCGCCGACGGCACCGAAATCGAGGGACGCTGGCGCGTGCCAGGCGCGATGACCGGCAAGTTTCTGATGATCAGAAATGTCGCCAAGGCGCGCGCGCTGACGCGGGAGGTTTTTGAGAAGGTGTAAGCTGAGAAATTGTGACTGACCCGCTCAGGGCGCAGTTTATGTATCGTTGACGTTTGCAGCTGCGCGCGTGGGGCATGCGGCTGGCGGCGCGAGGATTTGTAGTTTTCATGACAGGGCCTGTTGCAAGCAGACAGGCTGGATTATGCTTTGACCTGCAATTCATTTGAGGATGTATGGCGATGTGGGAAATGCTGAAAGCAGATTGGCTGAGGCGCGTCGTGTGTGGCATGGCTGGTGTTTGGCTTGGCGTTGGTCTTTGGAGTACCACTCCGGCTGGAATTTGCGGCACAACCCGGCGAAACTGGATGACATTGACGGGTATATTTTTGGCGGCCTTCGTCGGATTTTGTGGAGCCGTTCGTGGGCAAAGCGAACCGAATTTCAATCCTCTGTCAACTAACGATTATTTTATAAAGTTCTGGACCTCAGGTCAGCAGGAAGCACTTATTAGCGACCTAAATACTGCGCCAAATTCCTTGATTGCAGCGCTGGAGAAAGAAAGATGTGCGACACCAAAACGTGATGGTGTTTACCAGTCATTTGAATACTGGCGCCGTCCAGTCCGAATTTTCAAATTAGATTCGGATGAAAGTGCAAGAGTTCTAATCTTGGCTTCCTGCGATGAGCACGAAGTAGCATTTGTGGTGCCTGGCCCTCCATATAGAGACCGGGTGGTGCCAATCGAAAAACTTTATTACCCAGCGTTTACTGCAGACCAGGGCATTGAGATAGTTTCGGCGTTCCAACGGTTGGAATGGGGTTCCGCCACCCGCAATCTGTTTGCGTTTTACAGGTCTGACTTCTTATCAACCAGTGGACCACAAACGTGTACGCGATTTTCCTATGAACTCAAGAAGCCAATCAGCCTTTGGGCGGGTGCCGTCGCGAAGGTGGTTGGAATAGGCTAACGCGATCTCCAGCTTCATGAAGTTATCCGATCATGCGGCGAGGTCAATGGGTTGATCCGATGGCTTGTCGGCGAGGGTCTTCCAGCCATCGACTTTGCGCATCGTGATCTGCCC
>CANJJI010000231.1 GCA_947474545.1 Beijerinckiaceae bacterium
TGACTATGAGCAATGGCGGTATTTCCAGTAAGGATATTCCACGGCCGTGGCTTGATCACTATCCCGATGGGGTGGCCAAAACGCTCGACGATGGGGCGATTGGAACGCTGCTCGACATTTTCGACGAGACGATCGGCAAGTATTCTGATCGACCAGCGCTGGAAAGTTTCGGCGTACGTATGACATACGGCCAGCTTGGCGCTGCTTCAATCAAAGTTGCAACGGCCTTGCAGGTGGCTGGTGTGCGCAAAGGCGACCGGATCGCCATCATGATGCCCAATGTCATGGCCTATCCCGTGCTCATATTTGGCATATTGCTGGCGGGCGGAGTGGTTGTGAACGTCAATCCTCTGTATACGCCGCGTGAGCTGACACATCAGTTGAACGACGCCGGAGCAAAACTGATTTTCGTGCTCGAAAATTTTGCGCATACACTGGCCGACTGCCTCGAAGATGTGCCGGAACTTAGATGCGGCGTCATCGTTTCTCCCGGTGATCTCCTGGGTTTCAAAGGCAAGATCATCAATTTCGTTTCAAAATACGTGAAGAAGTCGGTTCCAGCATTTGCCTTGCGAGGTTCGGTTCGTTTTGGTGCGTTCCTGGGCTGGGCAAAGGACGGAACGTTTCAGCGGCCGGACGTTTCGCGCGACGATGTGGCTTTTCTGCAGTACACCGGTGGAACAACCGGTGTGTCGAAAGGCGCTGTGCTGCTGCACCGGAATATCGCAGCCAATGTGATGCAATGCGAGGCATGGCTGAAGCCGTTCCTTGGTGTGCGACCCGATCACGTCATGTACACAGCATTGCCACTTTACCATATTCTCGCACTTACGGCCTGCAACCTGTTCATGTTCCGCATCGGGGCTATGCAGGTGCTGATCGCCAATCCGCGTGACATCCCAGGATTCATCAAGACCTTGCAGAAAACACCGCCGAGCATTTTTTTGCTGGTGAATACGCTTTATAATGCGTTGGCACATGCTGACGGTTTTGGCGCTGTAGATTTTTCAAAACTCAGCATGTGTATTTCCGGTGGGATGGCGACACAGGCAGCCGTGGCGCAGAGATGGAAACAGCTCACCGGTAAAACCATTATTGAAGGTTATGGCCTTTCGGAAACCTCGCCATTGGTCAGCATCAACCGGCTCGATATTCAGGATTTTACCGGCACGATCGGATATCCAGCCCCTGGCACAGATATATCCGTGCGCTCGCCTGATGGCGCTCTGGTTCCCCTGGGAGAACCTGGCGAGCTCTGCGTAAAGGGACCGCAAGTTATGGCGGGGTATTGGCAACGGCCTGAGGAGACTGTGAAAGTCACCACCGAGGATGGCTTCTTTCGCACTGGTGACGTAGCCGTGCTGCTGCCCGACGGTCAGATCAAGATCGTTGATCGCATGAAGGATATGATCGCAGTGTCAGGCCTCAAAGTATTTCCCAACGAAGTTGAAGAGGTGCTCGCCTCGCATCCCAAAGTGCTGGAAGCCGCTGTCATCGGTGTGCCGGACGAACATTCGGGTGAGGCCGTCGCGGCGTATATTGTGCGCAAGGATATGAGCGTAACTGTCGATGAGCTGCGGGCCTATGCACGCGAAAATCTCGCGCCTTACAAAGTGCCCAAACACGTGGAATTTCGCGACAGCCTGCCAAAGACAAATGTGGGCAAAATTCTGCGGCGCGAATTACGCGATGAAGTGTTGGGAGCAAAACAGGCCGTATAGGGCGACTAAACTTCTTCGATGCCGTCGATCTTGTTGGGATAAAACGCCACGAGTTCTCGTATCGCTCCTACGGCCTCGAATGGCGTTTCATAAGTCCAGACAGCGTTTTCCTCGCTGCCTTCATTGGCCCTCAAAGAAAAGTAGCTCGCCTCGCCCTTGTACGGGCACCATGAGTGATGGTCCGTGCGGATGAGTTTGTCCATCTGCACATCCTTGCGCGGGAAATAAACTACCGGGGGGTAACTGGCTTCCTGCATCACCAGAGTGCTGGCGCTTTCAGCGATGGTTTCGCCACGGAATTTTACGCGCCATGTTTTGCCGGATGGCGTCATGGTGATCGGATGATCGGGGCCGGGTATTTTCATGGTGCGGGTGCTGGTGGACATAAAGCGAATGTAGCACGCGAGTGGGGTGACGTCAGCTGCCTGCCCGAAATTGCCAACAACGGCCTTGCAGCTGGAAGACTAATGGCGCCTATCCCGTCCGCCCCTTCAGCGCGGCGGCGATTTCTCCCATAATGGCGGGATCGTCGATGGTGGCGGGCATCGCCCACTCATCGCCATCAGCGATCTTTTTCATCGTGCCGCGCAGGATCTTGCCGGAGCGCGTTTTTGGCAGGCGATCAATCGTAACGGCGGTCTTGAATGCAGCTACCGGGCCGATCTTTTCGCGTACGAGACCGACCACTTCCTTTTCGATCTGGGCGCGATCGCGCGTGACGCCGGCCTTGAGCACGAGAAAGCCAAGAGGCGCCTCACCTTTCAGGGCGTCTTTCGCGCCGATGACCGCACATTCGGCGACGTCGGGATGAGAGGCGAGCACTTCCTCCATGCCGCCGGTCGACAACCGGTGTCCGGCGACGTTGATGATGTCGTCCGTGCGGCCCATGATGTACAGGTAGCCATCTGCATCGCGATAACCGGCGTCGCTGGTTTTGTAGAAGCCCGGGAATTCGTCGAGATAGCTTTCGCGCATGCGCGTATCATTCTGCCAGAGTGTCGGCAGCGCCCCGGGCGGCAACGGCAATTTTATGACGATGGACCCCATCGTGCCATCCGGCAGTGGCTTTGAAGCTTCATCGACGATCTGCACATCCCAACCAGGCAGCGGCACTGTTGGAGACCCATGCTTGATCGGGAGCAAGCCAAGTCCGACAGGGTTGCCAGCCACGCACCAGCCGGTCTCTGTCTGCCACCAATGATCGACCACTGGTACTTTCAAAATCTGCTCGGCCCATTCGAGGGTTGGCGGATCGGCGCGCTCGCCCGCCAGGAAGAGTGTGCGGAATTTGGAAAGATCGTATTTTTTGAGGAAATCTGCGTTTGGGTCTTCCTTGCGGATGGCCCGGAAGGCGGTAGGCGCGGTAAAAAAGGCCACGACCCCGTACTCGGCGATGATACGCCAGAACGTGCCGGGATCCGGCGTGCCAACGGGTTTGCCTTCAAACAGGATTCCGGTCGCTCCATGCAGAAGCGGCCCGTAGACAATGTAGCTGTGGCCGACGACCCAGCCGACATCGGAGGCGGTGAAAAAGACCTCACCTGGATCGACGCCGTAAAGGTTCTTCATCGACCATTTCAATGTTACCATATGGCCCCCGGTGTCGCGGACGACGCCTTTGGGAATACCTGTGGTGCCAGAGGTGTAGAGAATATAGAGCGGGTCCGTCGCCGCCACTTCCACGCACGGCGCCTTCTTGCCCGCGGCACGGGCGGCATCGGCGAGCTGCTGCCAGTCGTGGTCGCGCCCGGCAGTCATTGCCGCCGTTTCCTGCGGGCGCTGGTAGACAATTACATTTTCGGGCTTGAATTTGGACAGGTTGATCGCCTCGTCGAGCAAAGGCTTGTATTTCACGATGCGCCCGGGTTCGATGCCGCATGAGGCAGCAAGGATGAGCCTGGGTTTTGCGTCGTCGATGCGGGTCGCAAGCTCTTTCGATGCAAAGCCGCCGAAGACGACCGAATGCACTGCGCCGATTCGTGTACAGGCGAGCATTCCGATGGCGGCTTCGGGGATCATCGGCATATACATGACGATGCGGTCACCCTTTTTGACGCCAAAATCCTGCAGAACTGCAGCAAAGGCCGCGACTTCGTCGCGCAACTGACTATAGGTGTAGGTGCGCTTGGAATTGGTGACGGGGCTGTCGTATATTAACGCGAGTTGTTCTCCGCGGCCACCATCGGCATGGCGGTCCAGCGCGTTGAAGCACATGTTACAGGTGGCGTCGGGGAACCAGCGGCCATAGACGCCCGCATTCGCATCGAAAATCCTCTGAGGCGGCTTGAACCAGTCGATCTCTCCGGCCGCTTCCGCCCAAAAAGCCTCGGGATTGGACTTCCAGCGCGCATAAGTCTCCGCGTATTTGCTGGTCATTATGTCCTCCAGTCTGGATTGCCGGTATGTTGCCGATTTACAGGATGAGGCCAGAAAGCGCACGTGGCATGTGGGCGGTCGCGCGTAGTCAATTCGGATGAGCTGGACTGTGACCGAGGCCATCAGATTTTCATCAACTTAACTCTTTTTTGAGAGCGGAGCGACTAAACTGCCGTTGCAAATCCTCATTGTGCGGGAATGGCATGAGCCTTCAATCATCATACGCGCCCGCGTGGACGGCGTCGCGGGGCGTTTCGCCTTTGCGGGCAGGGTGGATCATCACAGCCGCCCTCGCCATTGTTGATGTGGCAGGGATTTTTGCACTGGGCTTTTCCGTACCGCTCGTTAAAGGCGTCTTGATCGCTGGCATAGCGTTTATGATGCTGGTGCTGAGCTGGTTTTACACAGTCAAACGGCCAGATGCGCGGATTGCCGCCGCTTCGAATGCGACGCTGTTTCTTATCGTGTTCACGTTGTTGCTGGCGACACTAAGTTATCTGGCCTGTTCGCTCGGCTGGCCCCTGCTCGACAACAATTTTGAGGCGATAGACCGGGCGCTGGGCTTCCATTGGTCCGCTCACATGTCTTTCGTGGCGGAAAGGCCCGCCCTAGCAAAAATCTTGCTGGTTGCCTATCAAACATCAATGCCGCAGGTGGCGCTGGTTATTCTCGTGCTGGTGGCGGTTCAACGCTACGAGCGGCTTGAACAATTCCTGTTGTTGTTTGCGATCACTGCGACCACGGTCATTGTGGCGGCGGCTGTGTGGCCTTCGTTTGGGCCTTTCGCTATGAACACGCCTCCGCCTGAGGTTCTGGCGCCTATCAGCGATCCCTATCCCGCTGCGTGGCATATGAAACATTTCCTGGCGCTGCGCGACGGCAGTATGCGTGAAATTCCTCTGAACAATTTTCAGGGGCTGGTCAGCTTCCCGTCCTTCCATACAGCGCTGGCTTTGATAACAGTCTGGGCCCTTTTCCCTGTGCGCTGGCTGTCAACACCTGTCTATATTCTCAATGGCGTTCTGATCTTTTCAACGCTGGCGATTGGTGGCCATTACCTATCGGACTTGATGGGTGGCGCATTGACAGGTCTGGGTGCGATTGCGCTGGTGTCGCGGATGTACGCAGACAGGCCGCAATTGTGAACTACGTGCCGGGTGCTCGAGCCGTAACCCATGGATCGAGGAGCGCCCTGCGCCGTGAAGCTATCGCCTTCGCCGCTGTTGGCCTCGTTGGCCTCGCCGTGGATGCGGGGCTGACTGTTCTATTGGTCCGGTCGGGTTGGCTTACGCCTGTTGTTGCGCGCATTCCGGCGACTACGGTCGCAATTGGTGTCACTTATCTGCTTAACCGCATGTTCTCGTTCCGGTCGAACGATCAGCGCTGGGGCGCTGAATTGGCGCGTTATGCAGGGTGCCGTCGCGGGAGTGGTTGGAATTAGGTTGGCGTAGTCTCCGGGTTGTCCAACCCAATTGATTCTGGCGTTGAAGCGCCAGACTGGAGACCACGCCATGAACAAAGATACCACGAAGCCGGCCTACGTTGCAGGCGATACGAA
>CANJJI010000232.1 GCA_947474545.1 Beijerinckiaceae bacterium
AC
The DNA here is from genome assembly GCA_947474545.1 of Beijerinckiaceae bacterium. Classification (GTDB taxonomy): domain Bacteria; phylum Pseudomonadota; class Alphaproteobacteria; order Rhizobiales; family Beijerinckiaceae; genus Terripilifer. The sequence goes on from CANJJI010000232.1 coordinate 3, forward strand.
GAGCACGTACCATTCCGCCCGCGTTTCCATTGGCCGTTTCAGCACGGGATACTTGGCGATGGCCTTGTCGACCATGTGGCCGGGAATAAGTTCGAACGCTGTGAGATTGGAATCACCGACAGAACGGGCCAACGCAAAAAGCTCCATCAGCCGGTCGATGTCGCCGACAGAGGCATACATCGTCTGGTCGCGAAGCGGGCGCGGATGCAGGCGCATGACAGCCTTCGTCACAATGCCGAGTGTGCCTTCCGCGCCGATGAACAGATGCTTAAGATCATAGCCCGAGGAATCCTTGCGCAATGCGCGCAAGCCGTTCCAGATGCGCCCGTCCGGCAGTACAACTTCAAGACCCAGAACCTGATCGCGAGTATTGCCGAAGCGCAGCACATTCATGCCGCCCGCATTGGTGGATATCGCACCACCGATCACGGCAGAACCGCGCGCGCCCCAATCCAGAGCAAAGGCACGGTCAACTTCTGCCGCCGCGTCATGAATCGTTTGTACGATGCAGCCTGCCTCTGCCGTTACCGAGTAGCGCAGCGGATCAACAGAAATGATCTTGTTCATCCGCGCAACCGATAACACGATACATGGACGATTGCCGCGCGGAATCGCCCCGCCGCATAGACCAGTATTGCCGCCCTGCGGCACAATCACGATGCCATGCTTGTTGCATATTTTGACGACAGCAGAGACCTCTGCCGTATTCACAGGCCGCGCCACCAGCAGCGCATGGCCCTTATAAGCGCCGCGAATATCGGCTGTGTAAGTGGCCGCGTCCTCGCCCTCCAGCCAGCCGCGCGGGCCAAGAAGTTCTTTCAGTTCTGCGATGGCCTGTTGAGACATTTTGTTTTCCTCCACTTTCACACCCCATCCTGAACAGCTGCCGAAAGGCGGCTTATCGAAGGACAGGCGTCACATGCGAACCTCGCCCACGTCCTTCGATGCGGCGCTTCTCGCCTACTCAGGATGAAGGCGAGAGGCTTATTTATAAATCTGCGTTGCCAGTGCGAGCCCTTCGTTCTGGCGATTGATATCCGTCGTACCCAGCAATTTGGCATTGGCCATTTCGCGCATATCGGCGGGGATTTTATCGGCAAGACCATCGCGCGTGATGCCCATGCCCGTTGCGGCCCACATCATCTGCACCTCTTCCGATTGCCAATAGTCGATATAGACCCGCGCAGCATTGGGATGTGGTGCATTGCGGTTCACCACATGCCCGTAAATCACATAGGGGCTGCCCTCCTTCGGGAAGATCGCCTTGACCGGAAGTCCCTTGAGATTGCTGATATCGGTGTAGATGAAGGGTATATAAACGGGATATTCGCCGCGACCAACACGCCGTGTGTTGTCGCGCATGGCTCGGTTGAACGTGAGCTCGTTCTTCGCCAGTTCCTCGTGATATTTCTGACCAAGAGATGGCTCATTCAATGTTGCAAAAAACATGAGATAGCCGCCGCCAACGGCGCGCGTATCGTCGCTGAGAATCTTGCCCTTCCATTTGGGATTGGCAAGATCGGCCCAGCTTTTGGGTTCATCTTCCGGCTTCACCATGTTGGAATTGACGAGAATGCCATAAGCAATCGTCATGACTGGCGCGAACAGACCATCGTGTTTGAACGGCGTGCGCAACGCCTTGATGTTCGGCGTCGGCTCATGAGGCACATAGGATTTATCTTCCTTCGCGATCAGTTCACCCTGGCCTGACGTTGTAAACGTCACATCGCCAAGAAAACGGCCTGCTGCCTGTTCCGTGCGCGTGCGCTCGCGGATTTCCGTCGCGCGGCCTTCCAATACCTCGACTTTGATGCCGTAGATTTTGGTGAATTGCGCCACGATCGCTTTTAACGTGGGATCGCCAACCAGATTGCTGTAGACGACAACGCTGCCTTCCTTTTTGGCTGCATCGACGGTCTCGTTCCAGCTCTGGGCCTGCGCCGCGGATGCCACAAGCATAATGATAGCAAACGCGCCAAATTTCGAAATTGATCTCATGTTCTGTTTCCTCATACCCTGATCTCCCACGGCGCATCCTGGCGATCGAGATTGTCGCTGAGACGCTTTTGCAGGGAGCCTATGTCGATCTGGTTCACGCTGCCAGAGCCAGCCAGATCGAGCGCATGTGCGGCAGCGGCTCCCATGGCCATGCACGGCCCCATCACGCGCACACTCGAGAGCGCGGCAAGATCAGCATCGATACAGCGCCCGGCCGCAATGAGATTATCGCCTTCATGAGGGATGAGCGAGCCCAGCGGCACATAGTGCACATGCTCTGGCGGAAAGCTCTGCCAGACATAACCCTTGTCCGTATCATGTAATTCCACCGGCCATGCGGTGCGCCCGATCGCGTCGTGGTGCCGGTGGCCGCTGCGTACTTCATCCAGAGTCAATTGATGACGGCCCGCAATCCAGCGCGTTTGCCTGATGCCCGGCATGCCGTAGGCGCGTACTTTTGCTTGCCGGAAACAGGCGGGGAATTGCTCGCGCAGAAACCGCACTGCGAGGTCCGCCTGGTTCTTTCCAGACAGCGCACTTTTAGACATTGCGAGCGGCTCCAGCGGCGTTTCCGTATGCGTCATGTTCAGCGCAGCGATGCGGCGGCCCGGGATCACGAAGGAAACAGCGTTACGCCGCAGCAGCCCGTACTCGTCGCCCTTTTCTTCCATGCGGAGGCGCATCTCATCGCGCGTGGGATGAGCCTCTTCATCGATGTTTTCAACCACCACCATCTGCGTGCCATAGACTGGATGGCCTGCAGATTCCCGGCATTCAAAGCCCGCCTGAAAAGCAAGCGCCGCATCGCCGGTCGCGTCGACAAAGCCCGTCGCTTCCACAATCACATCGCCATAGCGCGTCACCAGCTCCAGCGATTTGATGCGTCGCCCGTCGCGCTCGACATTGCGCATGATGGCGCCCAGCAGCACGGTGATACCGGCTTTCTCCACATTGGTTTCAACCCAGCGCGAGAGTGCGATCTCGTCGTAATAGACCACGGTTGTAATAGGCCCATGCCGGTAGAACAGCGCTTTATCCTGGGCACCGAGATCACGAAGAATATCATCGGCTATGCCGTGGGTGAATTGATAACCATGCGTGCCGTTGGAATAGAGCCCGCAATAGGTGCCGATGATCGAATTGACCGCCTGCCCGCCCAGCGAAGGCAGGCCATCCACAAGCACCACCTTACGGCCAAGTTTCGCGGCCTCAAGCGCAGCTGAAATGCCCGCAGCGCCCGAACCCACGACGCAGATATCGCAGCCCATGCGCTGCGCCCGTGCGTTGGGATTGCGGCGGACGGTTCGCGTGCCGGTCTCGGGATCCCCCTGCGTTTCCGGATGTTCGTGATCGGCTGCACTGGCTGCGCCCATAGGAATCCCCCTCAAAGTGTCTGTTGCCGCCCCGATAGCACGGATGCGGGTTGCGGCAAAAGGAACCCGCAGCCGCACTTGCTGTCCGCAGTCTGCCGTTGCAAAGTGGTTTGGAACTAGTAGCGATGGCCGAAGCCGTCCCATAACCGCCGTGAGGAAACATGAAATTCGGACTTTTTGATCATCTCGAGCGCAGCGAAGACCGCCCGCTTTACACACAATTTGATGAGCGCCTGGAATTTGCCGCCGCTGCGGACGAAGCAGGCTTTTACGCCTTGCAGGTCGCCGAACATCATTCCTCGCCGCTGAACATGGTGCCCGTGCCGGGCCTGTGGCTCTCCGCCGTTGCGCGCGCCACCAAGAACATGCGCATCGGCACACTGGTCTATCTGCTGCCGCTTTATTCGCCGCTGCGGCTGATGGAAGAAATTTGCATGCTGGATCACCTCAGCAGAGGCCGCCTCGAAATCGGCATTGGCCGCGGCGTCTCGCCCTTCGAGATGAAATATCATCATGTCGAACATGCCGATTCCCGCGAGATCATGATAGACCATTACAATTGCCTGCGCGCCGGCCTTGGCCAGAAGGAGTTTTCCTATCAGGGCAAGCATTATCAATATAACAATGTGCCGCTGCCATTTCAGCCGCTGCAGCATAATCTGGCTTACTGGTATGGCTCGTCCAACGTCACCGGCGCGCAATGGGCAGGCGAGCATGGCATGCATTTCGTCGCCAATGGCGGCGTGGATTTCGCCAAGCCGAATATGGACGCCTATCGGGCAGCGCTCGCCAAACGCGGCGGTGTCGAACATCCCAAGGCCGATTTCCCCGGCGGCGGCGTCATCGGCCATCTGCGCCATGTGGTGGTTGCCGACACTGATGAAGAAGCCATACGCATCGCCAAGCCCGCTTTGGAGCATCACGCGGGCTCATTGAACTGGATCCGCAAGCGTAATGCCGTCTCCGATTTCGCCGAACGCACAGGTGTCCACCGCACCGAAAGCTTTGAAGATTGGTCGCGCCTCGGCATGGTCGTGGCGGGAAGCCCCGAAACCGTGCGCCGCGAGCTCACCCGGCAGGCCGAGGCCCTGGGCGCAAACTATCAGTCGCTCTATATGTTCTTCGGCACAATGACATTGCCGCAGGCCCTGCGCTCGCTGCAATTGTTCAGGAATGAGGTGATGCCGAAAATGGCGAATGTCGGCGCGAGCGTGCCCGCATTGGCGCAAGCGGCGGAGTAGGACGGATCGTCATCCCGGATGAAATGCGCCGCAATTTATCCGGGATCGCCAACAATAAAGAGCGCATTAAAACCTTGCGAGCCCGGATCGCCTTCGGCGTCCGGGATGACGATGCGCTTCTCCCCCTCACTTCCAGTTCATGTTCCACACATCCACGCCCTGCCCGCGCAGCGTACCGGCACGCACTTTCAATTCGTCGCTGTGCACCACAATCGCAGGTCCCGGCGTTGTCGGCATGAAATAACCGCGCTCCAGACCGATATCGAAAATGCGGCGTCCCAGCGCCTTGCGCTTGTCCGGATCCATCACCTGATCGACCTCGACGGCGAGTTTCTTTAATTCATCGTCATTGTGATAATCGGTCTGCGGCTGCACGTTATAGAGAAAGCCGATTGTGCCGGTGATGTCGGGCATGCCGCCGCCGGGCCAGCCGCCTGCAAAAACATGCAGCTTGCCCTCCGCCTGTTTCTTGCGATAGGCGCCCAGCGTCATGGGCTCCAGCGTGCCGCGTATGCCGATCTTGCGCCATTGTCCCATGACAGCTTCTGCCACGTTGCGAATACCCTCATTGGTGAAGGTCGAGACGACAAGATCAAAGCCATTGGGATAACCCGCCTGCGCCAGCAGTTTCTTCGCGCCCTCGGGATCATATTTCGGCAGGGGAATCGAATAATCGCAGCCGGCCTGCAGACGCCAGCACATGCTTTGCGGCCGTGCGATATTCTTGAACGGCCCGGCCGCCAGCGGAAACAACGCATCGTGGTCGATCGCCATCATCATCGCGCGGCGCACGTCGAGTTTCGTCAGCGGCTCAAGGCCCGCCCGTCCCGTCGCATTGATTGCCACATAATTATAGTAAGCTTAGGCTCAAGCTTCAAGTGCAACACCCACGGCCCGCAGGGCATAGGATGTTGCGATGGACAGTCGATACAAGCACCTTGGCAGCGAGGAACGTGGCGTGATTTTGGCCGAGCATCGGCGGGGCAGCAGCCTTCGTGAGATAGGG
>CANJJI010000233.1 GCA_947474545.1 Beijerinckiaceae bacterium
AGCGTCTCGCGCAGAGGCATTTCGAGGCACTCGCCTGTTGGTGATTTGTCGTGGAAACACCATGCCAGGTTCGGACCCGGATGCCTCGATTTATTCCCTTTCAGGGCGAAAAATCAGCGCGCAATCGCGGTTTTGCAATTGGCTCAATATTCTCGCTATCAATTAGGCTTGGTCTTGGCTGTATGGTAAGCGCACGGTAAGCGGTAGAGCCGATTTCGCGGCGCGGCCTGAAATCATCGCCTGCTTATGACCTCACTGAAATCCTGCAGCCTATATCTCGCGCGTGCGCGTACTGGTCACGTAATTTGAGCCTGCCTATACCTCGCGCCCGCGCGTATCTCTGCAACAGCAACCGCCGCCGTCCGCCAGCGCATCGAAATATGTTGGCTAACCCATCTTCAACAGTCGACCCATAATCTCCACTAGGTAGGCGTTGCATTCGGCCTCATAGGCTTCGCCCTTGGCCGCCAGCCGGTCATAGGTCCGCCAGCGCATCCATTTGGGTTTCGGGGGGAACATATCGTCAATGCAGCCATAAATGCCCTTGGGGTCCAGCTGGGCGCGGATGCGGTGTGCGCCGTTCAGGGCCCGGTCGTGCCATCTTTCAAATTGCGAGCCGTATGCCACCTGCTGCCCCCAGCGCTGGCGGCAAGCGAAATCCTTTGCGCCCGGCGGCTTCCACAGGACGGACACGTCACGCCCTTTGTAGGGGCAGCGGAAGTACCATTGGCGACCACCGAAGTGGCGCGGGCGGGCGCGCAATTCAATCCGTTGGTCCAGCTCCCCAAGCTGCAAACGCGCCCAACCTTCGAATTGCCCGCTCAAGTCGGCAGATAGGAGCCCGGTCGCGATTTCCTCCCCGGTCGCGGTGTAACTCCAGCGGATGAATGTTGGCCCGGTCTTGCTGCCCGGCAACAAAAATCCCTGCCGGGTCAGCTTGGGCAGGTCCAGTTTAAAGCCACTTTCGAGCCGCACACGGGACATTTGAAATCCTGGCTATGCGCGGTGCGCAGCAAATCACTATGTCCAAACTTTATCATGGCTTAACATGCGCGTGAATCTTGGCTGGTTCAATTAATCAGCCCGCCCCACACCTAGCGCACGGTATTCGCTCCAATCCGGGCGCACGTCCAACGGGCGTGAGCCGCATTGCGAGCATAGCAGCCGCTGCCGGACCATCGGGACGGGCAAATCATCCGCAAGCTGCGACACGTCCGCTTTGCCATCGTGGCCACATGCGCAAGCGGCAGTGATGGAACGCACGCCAAGCGAGCGCATGTTTGCAAGGGTCATCTGCGGGCCAGCATAGGATGCCACCAAGTCCCTTTTAAATTCGATTCGCCAATATTCCGACTATGTGTCAAGTTGAAATCGGATAAAACAAATTGTGGGGGCGTTATGCGTAAAATCAATATTATTTTGGCAATTTCATTGCCAGTACTTGCATTGGGAGGTTGCGGCCAAGGGGAAGGCATCAATTTTTCGGCCAACGTTAACCAGTCAGCTATCATCCGTGACGGTAAGCCTGCGTTGGTTTCCAAAAAGAAAAGTTCCATTGTTCTTGTGGGACTTGCGGCGCGCGAATTAGCACATGGTGTCAGGCCCGTTTACATCATAGGGGCGACCAATCTGAGCAATCAACCTGTTGATCTGAAAGTTGAAAATATTCAGGTCAATCAGAGAACTTCCGGAGGCTCTCTTCGTCCTCTGCAAGTTATTACCTATGAACAATTGCTTCAAGAGGAACGCACAAGACAAGTAATCGGTGCATTGATTGTCGGAGCGGCAGCGGGGGCCAACAGCTATTCAGCTTCTCGATCAGGTTATGGCAATTACTCCGGCACAATCAATACCTCCCGTGGTCCAGTCGCTTACAACGGAACTTACTATAGCCCCACTGCGGCAAGTATCGCATCCGCGAACGCATCAGCACAAAACGATGCGATGATTGCAAATACTGTAGCTCGCGGTCAGGCCAATATGGCCTCTCTGGAAAGAAATGTTTTGAAAGACAATACAATTATGCCGGGCGAATGGATTGGCGGACAACTGCATTTTGCGCCGCCGGAATCAGAACCCGGACAATCGAAACAATATACCATTTCGATTTCTATTGCTGGCGAAGTTCATGAAATCGAAATCACACAAGGACCGAAGCCAAGTTCTTAAGAGTGAGTAAATCTAAATCGTACAATGTACCTCGGTTAATTTACACGGAGTTAGGGTCGTGAGATTGTCGGCGTTGTCATTGGGTTTCATAGTGGCATTCACATTTGGCGCGAATGCGCAAATGCAACTCAGCCCGAATTCCCAAAATCAGCCCACGAGTTCGCTTAACGAAGCGCAAAAAAGACGTCTACTCTTGCCGTTTGTCCGCGCGACGACGGATTGTATTGCGAACTACTCACGTCAGCGTTCTGATTTAGCGGACCTGTATCTAAAAGGACAATTCCGGTCTGTAATCAGCGACGCAATTTCGGTCTGCTCTGATCAACTCCAAACCCTAAGAGTGCAACATGATCAGATTTACGGTTTTGGCACAGGAAGCGGATTTGTCGCCGGTCCATACGCGAACGATTTGGAAAGAGCTGTTCTCTCTCGAGTCAAGCCTGAATTGGAAAGACAAACGGCACTAGCGGAAAAGCGAAGAGCGGATGAGCGAGCACGAGCCGAGGCCGTTGAAGCTGAAAAAGCCACGCGCAGCTCGGTGTTGAAGTCGACTCAAAAACTATTGCTGGAAAGCGTTTATGAATGCACTCGCACACAACTTGTCCGGTTGATAGGAAGCAATGAGCGAGCTGAAATAATAACCGAAGCGGCAATGACGCTGTGTGCGAAAGAGGTCCGCGCGGCCATTGATGCGGTAAACAATACAATCCAATTCGAAACCCCGTCCTATAGGCCTACTTTTGAAGGAGATGAAACAGCGAGGAGTGCAATTCGAAAGAATGTGCAAGCTACGGCTGTTATTCTTCGCGCTGAAAAAAACTCAGGAGTTGCTTCAAGTCAACCAAGTGATTCAGCACGAAATACATCCGAAGACAATCAAATGAAGACCTGCCTGAACACTGCCAATACAGTTTACAGCAAGACGATTGCCGATAAAGCAAATTTGATTCAATCGATGGTCGAACTATGCAGACCTGAAATTGAGTCTAAGGCCCGCGCCACGTTTTTGGCGACGCCATCAATGCAGTTGCAGGAAGCCCGTAGTCAAACACTAAAACAAGCCGCAGAATTCAGTGAAAGTATTATCGGTGTGAAACATTAGGCAGCGACACTCGATTTAGAAAATTATCAAATTGACTTAATAAGTCTTACAAGGCCTTCGGCCTCTATATAGTATATATACCTCTCTCCGCCCCTTCGCAGCGCTATTGCCCGCGCTTTCCATTCAGACCGCCCAAGCCTTTGAATGCAGGCGAGTTCCGTAACACGTCCGAAACTTGCACCGGGCCATATTTTTGCGGTTTCGTGTCCTTGTAGACGGACGGTCGTGTCCCTGAATCCGGACCACCGTGTCCCTGTAGACGGACACAGGAGCGCCGGGCGCGGCGTGGCAAGGCATCGGGTTCGAAGTGTTCGAATGCGAAGCTGGCCAGCGTCGAATTCACGTCATTTGCATACATGGTCAGGGCGTATTCATTCGGCACATTGCGGCGGCCAAAGCTGCCCAGTTTTTCAACTGTGATCCAGCCTGCAATCTCCAGTTCCAAAAGCGCCGCCGTTGCCGTGTCCTTGCCGACATTCAGGGCGCTGGCGGCGCGCCGCACCGACATTTTCAATCTGCCATTATTGGCCAACGCCGGGCGATAGTCGCACATGAATTCGATCAACAGAGCCCGCGCCGCGCAAGAGAGGCAGCTCCACGCGGGCAGCGAACGCCACTTGTCATAGATGCGCGCATGTGCGGGCGCATAGTTCGATGGGGAGTGTGCCATAGGGCCAAACCGTTCTGGAAAGCCGCCGTGCGGCCTCTGGAGCAAATTGAGGGAAATGTGCCGGGGCAGGCGCTTTGCCCGCCACCGGCCTTGCGTGAGTCTCCAGCGCTAAGGTTGCGGCAAGAGCCCGGATGCTAGCGCCTTAGCAAGCGCCTGCTGAAGTGCATCCGCCAGCGCGGGCAAATGCGGCAAGGCCACCGCCAGCCCATTGCGACCGGCTTTCAAGCGCCCGTCCGGTCCTTCAATCCAGGTCCATGCATGAAGGATGACCGTGCCCTTGAATTGATCGATGCGAACAATAATCCGCTCGCGCCGGTTCTTCTGGATTTCCGCGATGGTGATGGGCTTGAAGGGTTGGTCCGTCATGCCGCCACCTCGCTTGCAATGATTTCGATTTGCGAGCGCAGCACATAACGGCCATGCCAGCCGCGATAGGCCCCGCCGTGCTTTTCTTCGATGGTTTCAATATCGAGCCCTTCGCGGTCGCGCAGGATATCGACGTAATGCGACCAGCGCGGCGCTGGGCGTTCGATGGGCGTCACGCCATCGTCGCCAGCCTCCAGAAGCTTGCCAAGGCACCATGCATAGCGCCCGCGCACCTCGCGAATGGTTGCCTGCCCAGCAATGCGGAATGTGATTTTGGTATGTTCAACCATGTTGATTGTTCTCCAGATTGAAACCGGCCAATTCCGCGACAAGGCGAGCGCGCAATGGCGCAAGGCCATAGCGGCGCGCAAGTACGCGGACAGGGCGGGGCTGATTGGGGAAGTGTTCGGCTGGGCAGAGTTTCGCCCAGCGGAAGAGTGGCCCGTCATCGGGCGCAGTTTCCCGTTTGCGCGAGATGCGCATTTTGCCTATACGTTTCATTGTGATTATTCCTTGTACCCCGTCCGCGCCCGCGCGTTGGCGGGGTTTCTTTTGAGACGTCGCGGCGGGCGCTGGTTTGCGTTAAATGGCGTTGGCCAAGTTATCAGTCAGGCGTCGCGGTAAACGCGCGTCCGCATCGCTTGTGGAGGATGCGCACCTCGCCGCCAGCCATGCATCGAGAGCGGTGCGTTCATACAGTATCTTACGCCCAAGTCTCAGAAACAGTGGGGAGCCCCCTATGCATCGCATCTTTGCAAGGGTGGCGGGAGCAAGGCCGATGTAAGATGCGGCTTGTCGTGGGTTCAGCCTGCTTGATTCCAGCTTTTGAATCACCGGGCATTCGATTGTTTGGTCGATAATCATGTTTCCCCATTCATCTAATGCTGGATAAATCCAGCGACAAACAGATGATGGGGGCAATAAGCTGCATTATGAAGTTCAAGCGCCTCGTTTCGTTGGAATTCAGTTCAGATATCTAATCGTTAGTTGGACGGCTATGTACCCGTCCAAAGCTTAAGCAATTTAGCAACTCGCTTTGTAATAGCGCTAAGCTTTAGAATTTTGACGTTTTCAACATCGGAGCTTTTTGCCAGCGCGGTCAGTTCGCTTGTAACATTCGCTTCGATTGCGACCGCAATTGACCTTGCCCCTTTGGCCTAATCCAGCCAGAAGTTCGTTCTGGCCCATCGAGAGGACCAGAGCATGAAACGGAATCGTTTTTCGGAAGAACAGATCATCGGGATTTTGAAGGAGCATGAGGCCGGGGTTTCTGTGGC
>CANJJI010000234.1 GCA_947474545.1 Beijerinckiaceae bacterium
AATCTCGCCGTGCTCCGGCACATGGCGTTGAACGTCATGCAAAAAGACGGTGGAAAAGTATCCCTGCGCGGCAAGATCAAAAAAGCAGGGTGGGATGACGCATACCTGTCAAGACTTCTGACCCTGTTTTGAAATGCGATTGCCCTGGCTCGTGGGGTCAACAGTCTCGACAGTCGCCGGGGCAATGATTATGAAATGAGGGCAGGCAAAAGCCAGCGCCAGGCGGGCGTGGGCGGGAGACGGGATGCTGGATCAACCGCAAGTGACGGGCGACAGTTCTGGCAGCGCTTTGCATCTTGCGCTGGCCGGGAACTGGACAGTTGCGAGCGATGTCGCGCTGGAAGAGGCTGACGAAAATATCATGGCGGCCTGTCAGGGCAAGACGTCCGTCGTCCTCGATCTTGCGCAGATCGAAGGGCTCGACACTGCCGGGGCCTGGATCATCGACCGCGCTCGCGCGCGGCTGCAGCAAGCGGGCATCAACGCCAAGATCGCCCACCGGGATTCCGCTCAGGAACTTTTACTAAAAGAGGCGGAGTACCGGGATTTTTCCACCAAGCCGCCGCCGCAGGGCTATGTCTTCATCGATATTCTCGCAGATGTTGGATCTAGCGTTGACAGCGCCGCGCGCGACCTTGCCGGCGGCGTGACCTTTCTGGGGCAGGTTGTTGCGACTTTCCTGGCGGCGCTGGTGAAGCCGTCGCGCCTGCGCTTCACCTCGATCGTCTTTCATCTGGAAAGCTTTGCCTTTCGCGGCTTGCCGATTATCGCGCTGATCAATTTTCTTGTTGGCTGCATTGTTGCCCAGCAGGGCATATTCCAGTTGCGGCAGTTTGGTGCGGCCGCGTTCGCTGTCGATCTCATTGGTATTCTCGTATTGCGCGAACTGGCTGTGCTGCTGACCTCGATCATGATTGCGGGCCGGAGCGGTTCGGCGATCACGGCTGAAATCGGTTCCATGAAGATGCGTGAGGAAATCGACGCTTTGCGGGTGATGGGGCTCGACCCTATTGAAGTCCTCGTGCTGCCACGGGTGATTGCGCTGATCATTGCCATGCCGCTGCTGACCTTTCTGGCCGATATGTCGGCGCTCTTCGGCGGCATGCTGGTTGCGTGGAGCTATGGCGATATTTCCCCTGAAGTGTTCATGGCGCGTCTGAAAAGCGCTATCGCCATGAATACGTTTCTCGTCGGGCTGATCAAGGCGCCATTCATGGCATTGGTGATCGGCGTCATTGCAACGGTGGAAGGCTTTGGTGTGCAGGGCTCAGCCGAATCGCTGGGGCGTCAGGTCACGGCGTCTGTCGTCAAATCCATTTTCATGGTGATTGTGGTGGACGGTCTGTTCGCCATGTTCTTCGCTGCAATCAAGTATTGAGGGCAGTATGAGCGGCACGCAATCCGACCCCATGATTGACATTGCGGCAGCTTCACCTGGAGGCCGCCGCGCGCCGGCTGGCGAACCTGACATCATCATACGGGTTCGCGATCTGGTTGTGGCCTTCGGCGAGAAGGTCATCCTGGACGGGCTTAACCTTGATGTACGGCGCGGCGAAGTTCTGGGATTTGTAGGCGGCTCGGGCACCGGCAAATCGGTGCTGACGCGAACGATTCTCGGCCTTGTTCAAAAACGCAGCGGCGCAATTGAAGTTTTTGGACGAAATCTGGATGAAGTAGGTGTGCAGGAAGCCAAATCTTTCGAACGCCGCTGGGGCGTCCTGTTCCAGCATGGCGCGCTTTTCTCCGGACTTACCGTGGGCCAGAATGTTCAAGTGCCGATGCGTGAATATCTTGAAATCTCGCAAGGGCTCATGGATGAACTGGCGATGTTGAAACTGGAAATGGTGGGTCTTCCCCGAGATGCCGCCATGAAGTTTCCCTCCGAACTCTCTGGTGGCATGATCAAGCGTGCGGCGCTCGCCCGCGCCCTGGCGCTCGATCCGGATATTCTGTTTCTGGACGAGCCTACCTCGGGACTTGACCCTATTGGCGCAGCCGATTTCGAAGATCTCATCCGCACGCTGCAGAAAACGCTGGGTCTTACGGTCTTTATGGTTACACACGATCTGGATTCGCTTTACTCGATCTGCGATCGTATAGCCGCGCTGGCCGACAAGAAAATCATTGCGACGGGAACAATCCAGGACATGTTGGCCTCAGATCACCCGTGGGTGCGGTCCTATTTCCATGGCACGCGTTCGCGTCAGGCACTGGCGAGCGTGCCAGCGGGTGCGCAAATTTAGGCGGGCACGGCGGCCTGTATGCCTTGAAATTGCCTGGAAATCTCTCCAGTTTGGCAATGGGCGCGCTCAACTGTTATGATGACAGCAGAGATTTGCGCGAGCAATCCTGAGTGTTTCTCCGTACCCCCGTAATCCGGTGCCCATGTTATGGAAACGCGTGCCAACCATGCCGTGATTGGTCTGTTCACCCTGGCGGTGCTGTCGACGGCGTTTATGTTTGTCTATTGGTTCTCGGGCGGCCGGGCCCAATCTGGCGTTAAATCTTATCAGATTTTATTCGGCTCATCGGTGTCCGGGCTTTCCCGCGGCGCGCAGGTGAATTTTAATGGTGTGCGCGTTGGTGAAGTTACGAAGATCGAGCTGGTCCCCAACGACCCCGGCAAGGTTTCGGCGCAGATTGATATCGACGCGAACACTCCGGTGAAATCCGACACGAAGGTTCGGCTGGAATTCCAGGGTCTGACCGGAGTCGCGTCCATCGCGCTCACCGGCGGCAGCCAAAGCGCGGCGCCGCTGACAGCCGTCAATGGACGTCAACCCTCACTGAGCGCTGATTCGTCCGATTTTCAGAATGTGCTTGAAGCGTTGCAAAAAATTGCCGGCAAGGCTGACAGCACCATGACGCGGATTGATCAGCTGATTTCTGAAAATGCGGGTCCGATTTCCAATACGATCAAAAACGCCGAAAACTTTTCCAAGGCGCTGTCGGAAAACTCCGATGGCATCAAATCCTTCATGACTTCAATTTCAGCCTTGGGGAAAACCATCGAGCCTGTTGCCGTCAATCTGCAGGAGCTGACCAAGAATATAAATGATCGTGTCAAGGCGATCGATACGGATCAGCTGAAGAAGCTTTTTGAGAATGCGAGCCAGCTGGCCGGGCGGCTCGACAAGCTCGTGACCGAAAACTCAAGTTCCATCACAGCCACGTTGAAAAACGTGGAGACGTTTTCTGGCGCCCTGGCCGAGAACAAAGATGGCGTGAAGCAATTCATCACATCTGTCGCCAACCTGGGCAAGACACTCGAGCCGACGATCGCGAATATCGAGAAGCTGACCAAGGACATTGGAACGCGTGTCGACGCCGTGGATCCCGCCCGCATCAAATCCATCATGGCGAATACCGATACTCTTGCCGCGACGTTGCGGGGCTCGGCTGACAAGCTCGATAAAGTACTCACGGGCGTCGATAAGCTGTTGGGCAGTGGCGATACGAAGAGCGTGATTGCTGAGATTTCCGACGCTGCAAAAGCGTTCCGGATTTTATCCACAAATCTCGACAAGCGGACTGCCGAACTGACTGCGAGCCTGAAGCAGTTCACAGGGCCGGGATTGCGCCAGTACGAGGCCTTCGCCAGTGACGGGCGGCGCACGCTGGAACAGATCAACCGCACTGTTCGTTCTATCGAAAAGAACCCGCAACAGTTCATTTTCGGCGCTAAACCCGCTATTCCCGAATATAGTGGCCGGTAAGATACGCGCCGGAAGTCTGCTTATATGTGTCCGGAAGGACACATATTTTCCGATCAATATGATATACAATAGTTTATGCCCTATGAGAGGGTAGGAGACAGGAATTGAGCAGGGCCCGGGCTGACGTCAGGTCTGGAAACGCGGTGCGTTGGCGCGGTTCGATCAGCGCCGGTGCCATTGCGCTTGCCATTGCGCTGGCAGGTTGCGGCGGCAGCTCACTGGACTCCTATTCCCTGACAGCGCCGCGGGACGGAATTTATGGCCGCTCCAGCTCCCGGCAGATGGCCGTGACGGAGCCGGTCGCCAGTTCCCCCTACGACAGCGAACGCATCGTTGTGACCACAGGGCCAGGGGAAGTGGCTTATCTCAAAGGCGCTCAATGGATCGAGCGCCTGCCGCGGCACCTCCAGACCATGATGATTCAATCGTTCGAGAATGCCCGGCTCCTGCGATCCGTAGGCCGGCCCGGCGAGCGGTTCGTGGCGCAGGTCAGCCTCAATTCTGAAATTCGTCGGTTTGATATCGATGTCTCTTCTCGTGAGGCGATTGTTGAAATCTCCGCAAAAATAGTGGCTGAAAGCAGCGGGCGCATTGTTGCGGCGCGGATTTTTTCCGCGCGGGTTCCAGGCGGCGCCCAGGATGGCAAGGCTGCGTCAGCAGCGCTTGATGAGGCGCTGGCGCGGACGCTGCGCGAAATCGTCGCCTGGGCTTCGTCGCAGGGCTGACGGGCCGCCAGTTTTATGTATTTCAGAGAATATAAAAAAGGGCGGACATGGCGTCCGTAGTACCGCAACCTACATGCATCTACAGCCATCTCATAAAATGACAGATTATAAGCATTTTCTCATGATATCGTCTCCACTCGTCTATTACAATCTTGCCAAAGCCCACCCATATTTGGGGATAGAAATGGGGGTAGATTTTGCCCTCATGTTGGTGAGCGACACGCATGGCAAGGGCGAGCAAAGGGCTGACCGCAAAAGCCGTTGAAACAGCCAAGCATCCGGGCAACACGGCTCGCCCAATTCGTATTGGCGATCGGGCAGGGCTTTATCTTCAAATCGCGGCCGGGGGCAGCAAGTCGTGGCTATTCCGGTACACCTTAGCCGGGAAATCGCGTGAAATGGGTCTGGGTTCTGTAGGAGAAGCCCCCGGTGGTTTGACACTGGCCGCGGCTCGTGAGGCTGCGATGGCTGCGCGAGCGCAGTTGAGGCAGGGGTTTGATCCAATTGAGCATCGTGTCGAACAGGCGAGACACGTTAAAGCAGAGCGGGAAAAGGCCGATGCCAATAACTTTAAGGCCGTTGCTGAGGCGATGATTGAAGCCCGCGAAGTTAACTGGCGAAACCCTAAACATCGGCAGCAATGGCGCAATACGCTTGCCGCTTACGTCTACCCAGTTATCGGTGACATGCCCGTATCAGACGTCGGCACCGACGATGTGTTGCGGTGCCTGCGCCCGATCTGGCGTCAAAAACCAGAAACAGCTTCACGTGTCCGCGGGCGGATTTAACGCGTGCTGGCTTACGCTAAGGCGTTGAAGCTTCGGGACGGCGAAAATCCGGCGATCTGGCGGGGACACTTAAGTGAAGT
Source organism: Beijerinckiaceae bacterium (assembly GCA_947474545.1). GTDB lineage: Bacteria > Pseudomonadota > Alphaproteobacteria > Rhizobiales > Beijerinckiaceae > Terripilifer. The sequence goes on from CANJJI010000234.1 coordinate 5,310, forward strand.
ACTTGCATCGCCGTCCCAGATCGAAGGAAAGGAGCCACGGCACCATTCCGCGCTTCCGTGGCAACAAATCCCAGAGTTCATGGCCGAACTTCGCGCGAGAGACGCGATTGCTGCTCGAGCGCTAGAGCATCGTACGTTTAATCGGATGCATACCTCATCGCTTTGAAGAAGTTCCAGCATTCATTTTCCTTGAACAGGAGGCATATGTCGCCAAGCGTTCTCCATAGGGCGTCGAAAGTTCGCGCTTGGGCCTTTCGCAGATGGGCC
>CANJJI010000235.1 GCA_947474545.1 Beijerinckiaceae bacterium
AGGGATCGAAAAGCGGGAAAGACTGGCGCTTTTTTGCATCTCCCGTGCGAGCAAGAGCCGGGGGTACGGAGCGCGATTGCGCGCGCGGCAGCGGCGCTTTCAGGCCCGTGATGGTCACCAGCACGACAATCAACCGCCGCACAGCCGATTCAGCAGGACGCAGCACCCGCACAATCCTGCGATGCAGTTCAACAGAAATCCACGCAGGCCCAGTTCCTCCACCCAGCAGAGTGAAGAGCCCCGCGATGATGCGGGCGAGGAGGGTTTTATTGAGGTCTATGGCTGCGGGAATATCCATGGCGGGGTGATATGTGTGAGCGAACAAAACATGAACATAAGGGATGGGAAAATTTTGTCAATAGGGATGTTCGCCAATCATGTGCCGGGCAGCCGAAGATTTGGGTATTTTGACTTGCGCAGCTCCAGCGCCCCGGCGGGGCGCGGGGTTGTAGCCACGGGTGAGCGTAGCGAACCCGTGGACATGAATGGTTCAATGTTTCCGCCCCGCCGGGGCGGCGGGTTTACGCTTCATCGAAGGCGGCTGCTTGCCGGGTTTTGCGCCGCGCTCGCCGTTGAAAATTCCTTCGCCCCGCCGGGGGCGAATCTCTCGAGAGGCCCCCCACCCACGGGTTGCGCGCTGGCTTGCTGCGCAGCGCCCGCGCTCCACCCGTGGCTACAATCCAGCGCCCCGGCGGGGCGCGCAGGATGGCAGATGGCGGTTGCCGAGTTCGGTCACAAGATGGGAAGCCGGGACCAACACGACGGGCCAAAACAAGGACGTGAACGTTTTCGCAAGGGCATGGGAAATATTGAGTTTGCGGATTGAGTTAGCTGTCACTGTAATTCAGACAGAAAACAAAGGGGGCAACACGACCCCCTTCTCCCCTGGCGGGAGAAGGTCCCCTTGCGTAGCAAGGGGGGATGAGGGGCGCGCGAAGCGCTTCTCTTGCAGGTGTTATTACGATGTTTCTTTGCAAGCCAACTTCAAGCGCGGTACACGAAAAACAGTTTTAGAAAGCGCCTGCGGCGTGACACCTTCGCCCGCCAGGGGCGAAGGATACCTGCCTAAAGCTTGTTATTCTGCAACTATCGAGTTTTTTATGCGCAAGCCTGCGAACAGATAATGCAATCACTGGCCTGCCGGGGCGGTTCAAACCTAATAACCAAAAGTGTTTTCAGCCATGACTTCCCTCCTCAGTGAAAACTAAAGTCGACACATGGGACCAATCGAGACTATTCCAATTCCAGCAAAGACAAATAAGACCAGTGTCCATGCGAACAATTCGCTTACATGACGCATCATTGATTCGCGGTCTTCTTCCCGAACCGGGGAAGCTGAACTCAGATTTCCAATACCCAAATTCGACCATTGAGAGAGAAAAGTATATGCAAAATTTGAATAGTAACTGGGGTCAACACAATCACGGCGCGCTGCCCTTATTTTCCAGAAAATCAAGGAAAAATATACAATGAGTACGACTATTCCAAATGGAACTACTGCATATTGGTCGTACTTTCCGCACATATTTTGAGTCCTCTGTCGGGCGGCTAAAGTCTAAACAATGTTAAATTTATATTACCATTGAACGCAGCGGGCAGCGCGTTTCCCGGCACCGGCTTCACCCCCACCACGCGCGGAGCCGGAAAATATCCGGAATAGCTATTGGAACCACCCGAGGACAGCTGGTTATTCCAGTTCGATAAACGCTCAGGTGACAGGCGCAGCGCCTCCTGTGCGGGTTTGGCTGGCCTGACGCGCAAGATTGTTGTACCCGGCGTTGCCGCCACGCCCTTGCGTCCGCCGTCCATAAAAGTTTCGCCTGTTGCGGCGGGCGGATTGCTCTGGACGGCATGTCCTGTGCTTGCGCGCGCGGAAAGTTCCCGCTTGCGCGCCTGCGCCAGCGCCGCCAGCGGCGAGGCAGGATAGGCCGCGATAAAGCGGTCAAGGATTTGCGCGTCAGACGTATCATGAATCAACGCCCAGGCGCTCGCATCCGCACCGGAAGTTTGCGTTTGCGCGCGGGCGGGAAGGGCGGCGGTGAATATCCCGAGAGCCACGGCAATAGCGTACGGGGAGCGCGCAGAGTATTTGCGCCAAAACCCCGCCAGCCCTGCGCCGCAGGGAGATTTTACTGGAGGCAAATTATAAATTGCAGGCGCATCGTCCATTGCGCACTCCCAAAATCGTCCTGGCCGCCTGGCTCCCCCACGGAGCGGATGGCGGCGTGTGGGATGAGACAAGCACGCGGCGTTGAGCCCCGCAAGGCATGAGCTTCAGACGAGGTGGGAGGCCAGCGCTCCACACATCCTTCATTCCGCTGGCCTGCCCACCTCCCCCTTCGCTATTCCCGCAAAATCCTCTATCCTGAGGCCCAAACCATTGGAAACCGCTGTGACCGATTTGCCAGACAGTTTATCCCCGCCACCAGCCGGACGGCGCAGGCGTTTTACGCGCATTCCCGTGCGCTTCATCCTGCCCAATCTGGTGACTTTGCTCGGCCTGTGCCTCGGGCTCACGTCTATCCGCTTTGCTTTCGAGGGGCGGTTTGAATGGTCGGTGGTCTGTATCGTCTCGGCGGCGGTGCTGGATGGGCTGGATGGGCGCATTGCGCGCGCGCTGAAAAGTACCTCGCGCTTTGGCGCGGAACTGGATTCCCTCGCCGATTTCGTCGATTTCGGCGTCGCCCCGGCGATGCTGCTGTATTTCTGGGCGCTGAACGACATGAAAAGCGCGGGCTGGCTGGCGGCGCTTGTATATGCGGTGGCCTGCGCCCTGCGCCTTGCGCGCTTCAATGTGATGATCGACGATCCCGCCAAGCCCGCCTGGAGCGGCCAGTTTTTCACCGGCATGCCCTCTCCGGCGGGCGCGATTGTGGTGATGTTGCCCATCTACCTGCATCTGTCCTTCCTCGGCATGCCGCAGAGCCGGGCCTTTGTGCCGTTCGAGATTGCCTATGTGCTGGTGATCGCCTTTTTGATGGTGAGCCGCATTCCCCATTTTTCCGGCAAGCAGGTGGGCCGTGTGCCGCGCGAATTCCAGCTGCTGGCCATGTTTGGCGCGGTCGCGTTCATCCTGCTGCTGGCGACCTTCACCATGGAAATGCTGCTGCTGCTGAGCCTCGCCTATCTGGCGATGATTCCCCTGGCGATTCGCCGCCATGGCGCGCTGGTGCGGGCCGATTTGGCCGCCGCAAACACGCCCGTTGTACCAGACGCGCCGCCAGAACCGTCTCCCGGCCAGCCCTGAGTGCATTTTCCGCTGGCGCCGGAAGCCGTTTTCGTGAATATGCGCGGCAATCATGGAAGAGGCGCGCGGGCGCGAGTTCACACGTGCCCGGAACTGGATTAGGTTGCGCGCCTTCAATTCTCCCTGCTGCGCTTGCGCGGCGAAACACAATACACGCGCACGCCCCTCTACACGCGCTCAAAGGAGTCATATGGCGAAGGAAGAACTGCTGGAAATTCCAGGCGTCGTTTCGGAACTGCTTCCGAACGCGACATTTCGTGTAAAACTCGAAAATGAGCATGAAATCATCGCTCACACGGCAGGTAAAATGCGCAAGAACCGCATCCGTGTTCTCACCGGCGATCGCGTCATGGTCGAGATGACGCCCTATGACATCACCAAGGGCCGCATCACCTATCGATTCAAATAAGCGTTGCATTTGGACCTTTGCTTGCGCGGGCCGGCGCTCCGCGGGGCCCCACCTTGAAGGATGACGCACTTGCTTTTTGGCCGTTCCCGCACTGCTGAACAGGGCTGGCGGCCAAAGCTCGTGCTGGCCTCCGCTTCGCCGCGCCGTCTGGCCCTGTTGCAGCAGATCGGCATCGAGCCCGACGAACTGATCCCCGCAGATATCGACGAAACCCCCAAGCGCAGCGAACTGCCGCGAACACTGGCCGCGCGGCTCTCGCGCGAAAAAGCGCGCGCCGCCGCCGCCATCGCCCACAAGCGCGAGGATCTGGCGGCCACAAGCCTCGTCATCGCCGCCGATACGGTGGTGAGCGTCGGCCGCCGCATCCTGCCCAAATGCGAATTGATGGACGAGGCGACCGAATGCCTGCGGCTGCTCTCCGGCCGGGCGCACAGGGTGCATACCGGGATCACGCTCATCACCCCGCGCGGGGCGGAGCGTCACCGCCTCATCGAAACGCGCGTGCGCTTCAAACGCCTCTCCGGTGACGAGATGGAGGCCTATCTCGCCTCCGGCGAATGGCGAGGCAAGGCGGGCGGTTACGCCATCCAGGGGCTTGCAGGCGCGTTCGTGGTCAAGCTGATCGGCTCCTACACCAATGTCGTGGGCCTGCCGCTGTATGAAACCATGGGGCTGCTGACAGGGGAGGGCTATCCCGCCCATCTCGGCTGGCTCGACAGGATCTAGGGGAGAGCCATGCCCGCCAGTGATCCTTCCGGCTCAGGGCCAGATTCGGCAAACGACAACGAGGGTCCGCAGCAGCGCGTGGTGGAAACGGCCACTGGTAAATGCCCGCTCTGCAGCAAACCACGCGATCCCAAATATCGCCCGTTCTGTTCCAAACACTGCGCCGATGTCGATCTCGCCCGCTGGCTCGGCGGACGCTATGCTGTTCCCGCCAGCTCCAATCCGCAGGATGAAGAAGACATGGATTGAGCGCTGTGACAGCGAGTCTGTCCGCAAGCTGATTTTGCCGGAGATTGGGGGTGGACATTCCCTCTGGCCCTACCTATAAACCGCCCACTTCGCGAAGCACAGCAACGCGCAAGCGCCCGGGTAGCTCAGTTGGTAGAGCATGCGACTGAAAATCGCAGTGTCGGTGGTTCGATCCCGCCCCCGGGCACCATTTGGTGTTTTCACCACGTCTCATAGCATCTCATCACTTCAATAAAATCAGTGATTTATCGGTTCATCGGGGCCCTCGATGTTGCGCTGCGTCTCCTTGCATCGCATCATGAGGTGGGTCAAATTCATGGGTAACGACCAAAACCACACTGAGTGTTACCCATATGCCCCTTTCCCCCGTCGCTGCACGCAACGCCAAGCCCGCTGAAAAGCCCTATAAACTTGCTGATGGAGGCGGCCTGGCGCTCCTCGTCAATCCCAACGGATCGAAATTCTGGCGCTTGCGCTACCATTTTCTGGGTAGCGAGAAGATGATGACTTTGGGGCCTTACCCAGCCGTCAGCCTCGCAGACGCTCGCCAAAGGCGGGATGAGGCCAAAAAGCTCCTGTCCGCCGGTATCGACCCTTCCAAGAAACGCCTGCAAGATCGGGCTGACGCTAAGGCAGCCCGGGAAATCACGTTTGGACTCCTCGCGTCCGAATTGTTCCCCGTCAGCATCCATGAGACAAACTTCGGGTCTTCACGAAGGGAGGATTTCTGGTTCATCATAGCCGCAAGGAGCGCAGATGAAACAGAAATCCGGGCCGGACAAAGCGCCGGCAGACCAAGTGCTGAAGGACATTCGGCG
>CANJJI010000236.1 GCA_947474545.1 Beijerinckiaceae bacterium
CGTGCTCGTGCGTTTCTCAGGCCGCGAGGAGATCACCGAAAAGCTTGAGACCTTCTTTGGCGAAGCGGCTGAACGCGGCCTTTTGACTGATGCAACGCTGGCGCAGAATGGCGCGCAAGAGAAGAATCTGTGGGATTTGCGCGACGAAATCCCGCCGCTGAAACTCATGACCGGCAAGATGCTGAAATGGGATGCGTCGGTGCCGATTGATCGCATCATTCCCTTTCTTGCCGAATGCGATGTGCGCTCGCGCGCCATTCATCCGCCTTCCAAGGTCATCGCCTTTGGCCATGTTGGCGATGGTAATCTGCACATGAGCATCTGGCCCGAGGGCACGCCGGGCGAGCCCAAGTTCGACAAGCTCTGCAAGGATATTGTGTCGGCCATCGACGATCTCATCTGGGAATATGGCGGCTCGATCTGCGCGGAACATGGAGTTGGTGCGGAAAACTTCGATCGTGTGCAGGGCCAGAAATCGCAACTTGAATTCGAGATGATGGCGAAGATCAAGGCGCTGTTCGATCCGCAAGGCCTGTTCAATCCGGGGAAAATGTTTGATCCGGCGTATGGGGATGCGAAGCAGGCGGCGGAGTAGATCACGCGGCCATCAGGCGACAGATATCATTCCGGACGCCGGAGGCTGGCGGTCCGGGGTGACAGTCTATTCGTTACCAAAGCAACACAAAGTCACTTCCTCAACCTTATCGCATCCTTCGTCTTTTCAATCAGCTCAGGCGGCGAGGCGTAGATGCGGTCGATCATCGCCTGAATTTCTTCGCCCGGCCTTGGCTCGACGTTCAGCATCATCTTGTTCATTTCGCCGAGCACTTCGGCGTCTTGCCATGTCGCCATGAAAGCCTTGCGCAGGGCGGCCAACCTGTCCGCAGGCACTTCGGGCGCAACGAAATAGGGGCGCGCGAAAACCTCCTGGGAATAGATGATTTCCATAATCGCCTTCTGTTCTGGCGTTTTTGCGAAATCAATGGTTTTGGGTATGCCAAGCTTGTCCATCTCCGGATGGCCGATAGAGGAATCCTGAACGAGAATTTTCAGCTTCCCCTCCTTCCACAAATTCGCATATTGCGCGTTCAGGCTGGACCAGTTGAGGCCACACATGCCGTGCACTTCGCCCTTCTCGATGGCGGCCATGATCTCGCGGCTGCCTGGATAGCCGAAGATCGGTTTGAATTTCGTGCCGAGAATGTTGTTGAGCATGACGGGCAGATAACCCGTGGATCCCCGTTCTGCGGTGCCGCCGGTGACGGTTTCCACCTTGAATGTATCTGCAAAAGATTTGGCTGGCGCCTGTGGGCTTGCCACGCACATGAAGATATCGGTCGTGGCGGAACCAAGATAATTGAGTTTGCGCGGCTCATAGCGCAATTGAGAAATATCTTCGAGCACCCCGGCCAGTGGCTGCGTCGAAAATGGGGCGGCGATGAACGTGCCGTCTTTCGGCGCCGAATTGGCCACATGTGCGGCCATGATGTTGGAGCCGGCGCCGGGCATATTCGAGACGATGAAACGCGGATTTCCGGGCAGATGTCGGCCCATATAACGGCTCATCACGCGCGCATAAGTGTCGTAGCCACCGCCTGCGGACGTGCCAACGATGATGGTGATGGTCTTGCCAGCATAGAATCCGGCATTCGATTCCTGCGCGCTGGCAGGCGCAAGGCAAGCAAAGCCCAATGCGAGGCTGTAGAATATCGGCTTCAATTTCATGCTGGTCCCTTATGCATAAGTGATCCTTCAGAATGGCAGGTTGGGCGGCCAGCCCAGTATGTTGTTGCCATAGCGTACTGCGCTGCGGCCCCAGTTCAACGTGCCATGCGCCGTACCGGCATAGACATCGCGAAAGGCGCGCTGCAGATGATTGGCCTGATTGAGGCCAGAGCCGCCTGAGACTTCGAATAGTCGCGATGCCGCCTGTTTGGCGAGCTTTGCTGCATAGGCGGAATTGCGCGCGGTTACCGAGGCATCGGCCTCATCGAGTTTCTCGCCTGCGGCTAATCTGGCCGTGTTGCGGCGCGCTGTATCGAGGATCAGCAGCCGGGCGCAGTCTGTTTCTGCGCCCGCTTCCGCAAGACGGCTTTGCATGTCTTCGAGGCCAGGTTTGGCAGGGCCGCTTCCTGTGCGTTCGCGCAGCATGGTCTCGAACTCGCGCACCATGCCCATCGCCGCTCCGATGTTGACGGAGACGAGCACGGTGCCGGTAAAACCGATGATGGGCATGCGGTGCAGTGGCTCCGCATTGACCTTGGCGCCGGGGGGATTTCCTGCCTGCACGAGGCTGGCGTCGAGCGCGCGATGTTCGGGGACAAAGACGTCTTTCAGATCGAAGGACATGGAGCCGCTGCCGGCCATGCCCATCGCGTCCCAATCGTCGATGAGAATCCGGTCGGCTGCTGGCACAAGAAAGAAGTGATGCTGCCGCGTGCCGTTGTCGCGCGGAACAAACCCGCCAACGATCGTCCAGCCGGAATATTTTACGCCACTGGCGAACATCCAGCGGCCGGTGAGGACATAGCCGCCATCTGTCCGGCGGACAGTTCCGCGCGGATTGTAGGACGTGGAGACGAGCACATCGGAATCCTCACCCCAGATGTCATTCTGCGCCTGTTCGCTGAACATGCCTGCGAGACAGGGGTGATCGGAGAGAACGGTCGCCGTCCAGCCCTGCGCGCCGCAGCCCTGACCAAGTTCCATGGCGACTTCGCACAGCACTTCCCAGTCCATGCCATAGCCACCGTAGCGGCGCGGTTGAACGATGTGATGGATGCCCGCCTTGCGCATATCGGCGATGGTTTCAGGCGGACATTGGCGCGCCAGTTCGGCAGCTTGAGACCGCGTGCGCAGGATCGGAGCAAGCGCCCGCGCCCGCGCAATCATTTTCGCCGGGCTTGGAATCAAATCGGCGGCGAGCGGCTGAACTGGCATGGCGGCGTCTCCCCACATCAAATCCTGTTCCGTGCAGTATAGCGCGGATTTGGGGAGGGTTCGCAACTTGCAGCGCACAGGTGGCCTCATATCAAAACAGCCTGCCCTTACGGGCAGGCTGCTGAATTTGGCGGGTTATAACAATAGCCCGGCTAAATTTATGCCTGCGGCTGTTGAGACTGACGATGGCGCTCTCTGGCGCGCGAGCCGGGCCGTTGCGGCTTGCGCGTCGTAATGGGCCGTTCCCCCACTGCGTCCACGGTGCGCGGTGCTTCGGCTGCGCGCGGTGAACTTGCGTGAGTGGGTGTGCCGGTGAAAGGCCTGCGGCGGCTGCGCGCATCATCTGTTCTCGGGCCGTTGTTGCGACCTCCCGCATTGGCCTTGCCATTCTGCGGACGCTGATTAGCATTTTTGCCGGAATTGTTGCGTCCTCTGGGTTTTGGCGCTTCGATGAAGGCTTCATCGCTTTCAGCCGATGCGCCGGCAAGGCGGGCGGTTACTTCGATGGGCTGGCGCACAAGCTTTTCAATCGCGCGCAGAAGATGGCGTTCGGAGGCGTCCACCAGTGAAATTGCGATGCCCTCTGCTCCAGCGCGCGCGGTGCGGCCGATGCGGTGAACATAGCTTTCGGGGACATCGGGCAGCTCAAAATTGATGACATGGCTTACCATGGGCACATCAATGCCACGCGCGGCAATATCGGTTGCAACCAGAACAGTAGCGCGGCCCGACTTGAAAGAATCAAGTGCAGCCTGACGCTGATTCTGGCTCTTGTTACCGTGGATTGCCAGCGCGACGATGCCGGTCCGGTCAAGCGCCTTGCAGACTTTGTCCGCGCCGCGCTTGGTGCGGGTGAAGACGATGGTGCGTTCGAACTCCGGCTTCTTTAGGAGGTCGAGCAAAGCAGGACCTTTGCCGCCAGCGCCCACCATGATGACTTCCTGGCGCACGCGTTCGGTGGTTGTTGCGGCGGGCGCAACTTCCACACGCTCTGGCTTATGCAGGAATTCGCTGGCCAGTGCCGATATTTCACGCGGCATTGTGGCGGAGAAGAACAGGCTCTGGCGGGTCTTCGGCAGTTTGGCGAGAATCTTTCTGATGGGAACGATAAAGCCCAGATCGAACATGTGATCGGCTTCGTCGAGGACGACAGCTTCAACCTTGTCGAGCCGCACATTGCCTTCCTGCATGTGATCGAGCAGGCGGCCCGGTGTGGCGACGAGGACATCAAGGCCACGATGCAAGGCCTTGACCTGTGGGCCATAGCTGACGCCACCGACGATCGTGGCGACGGTAATGCCGGCAAACTGTCCATAGGTTTTGAAACTGTCGGCAATCTGCGCCGCCAGTTCGCGTGTCGGCGCCATGACCAGCACACGCACATTGCGCGGCGTGACAGGACGGGGATTCTGCAACATGCGCGTCAGCAAGGGCGTCGCAAAGGCAGCGGTCTTGCCGGTTCCCGTCTGGGCGATGCCGAGAAGATCATGTCCTTTCAGCAGGATCGGGATTGATTGCGCCTGAATGGGAGTCGGGACTGTATAGTCCTCCTTGCTCAATGCACGGACGACTTGCTCGGCTAGGCCGAGGGCTGAAAATGAATTCACGTAGACTCTTTCTATACATCCCGCCGGAGCAGGGATGTTTTGGGGGAGCGGCCCCGCGTATCCGGGCTGTCTCTGGGGGTTGGCGATGCTCAACGGAGGTGCCGCACAAAATGCGGTTTACGCGACCGGAGCGCCGTTTGCTGCGATGCAGCAGGGATGTCAGTACAATGCCGGGGTCGTGAAGTCAAGGATTACTCCTGCCTTACCGGACTTGAAGCGCAGCGTGACGGCAGACTTTCGATCTGTGGCCGGACTTAGGCAACACTCATATCTTACCACTGCCGTCACTTCACGAGTTTGTTTTGCCTGTAGGCTGTGATCGCGTTGTCGATGGCGCGTGAGCAAGAGTTATTGGCATAGGAGGGCCTATCGCCTTCGCCATTCCTCTGACCACCCAGCGCTGTGACCGGAATGGGCGATCCGCATTGCGCAAAGACATCGAAATTGATGCTCAAGTAAATGTCTTCTGCACTTTTTGCCACGAAGGCGCTGATCATTGAAGGCAGGAGAATGCTGGGTATCCTCATAACCTTTTCTTTGAAAGGGCTCGTGGCTGAGCCGCGTATTTGGAAGAAAGTTTCTGAATCCGGGGTACGTCTGTATGACTGATAGTCATTCGCGCTCATCACGAAGGGCCCTTTTTGACTTGTAAAAGTCGCGGGCTGATGGTCGCCAAACAGAGCGAGTACATACGGCCGTCCTGTGCGCACCTCGATATCCCGCGGTGCCGTCGCGGGAGTGGTTGGAATTAGGTTGGCGTAGTCTCCGGGTTGTCCAACCCAATTGATTCTGGCGTTGAAGCGCCAGACTGGAGACCACGCCATGAACAAAGATACCACGAAGCCGGCCTACGTTGCAGGCGATACGAA
>CANJJI010000237.1 GCA_947474545.1 Beijerinckiaceae bacterium
ATAGCGTCTCGCGCAGAGGCATTTCGAGGCACTCGCCTGTTGGTGATTTGTCGTGGAAACACCATGCCAGGTTCGGACCCGGATGCCTCGATTTATTCCCTTTCAGGGCGAAAAATCAGCGCGCAATCGCGGTTTTGCAATTGGCTCGTAGGATTCCGTCTCGCAGCGTTCGCGGTGATCATGCCGGTGATCCACGCGGTGTTGGGAATTTCCATCGCCTACGCTACGGGCCTCAGTCAGGGCGGCGCACTGATCCTCGGCACACTGGCTGCGAGCGCGTCTTACATCGCTGCCCCCGCTGCGGTGCGGCTGACCCTGCCGGAAGCAAATCCCGGCTACTATCTGACCTGCTCTCTGGCCATAACATTCCCCTTCAACATCGTACTGGGACTGCCGCTTTATGGTCTCATGACACGCTGGTTCTACGGGTGAGGGCGAAGACGAATGGCTGCTCACTCCTATCGCGGCAAGGTTGCGGCGCTGGCGACCATGCATCAGAAGGAAATCGCGATAGCGCCGCCACTGCTGGAACGTGTCGGGCTGCGGGTGTTCCCGGCGGCTGGCATCGATACCGATGCTCTAGGGACGTTCGCGGGGGAAATTCCCCGCGTCGGCTCCATGGGTGAAGTCGCAACCCGCAAGGCGCGGCTAGGCATGGCGGCTGCCAACACGTCCATTGGCCTTGCGAGTGAAGGAACATTTGGACCGCACCCGGCGGTTCCGTGGATGACCGCCGGGATGGAGCTTCTCAAACTGGTCGATGACGAACGCGGGATCGAAATATCGGAAAGCCTCGTGACGTCAGACATTGTTTATCAATCAACGATCGCGCGGCCCGGCGATGAACTCGGTGAGTTTTTGGCCATCTGTCACTTTCCTACGCATGGCTTGATCGCCCGTCCGAATAAACCAGAAAATACCGGGCCAATTGTCAAAGACATCCTGAGCCTGAACGACCTTAGCAAGGCCGTTGAAAAGCTCGCTCGCCAATCCGCGGATGGTATGGCTGCGCTGTCGAACGATATGCGCGCGCACCGCAATCCAACGCGAATGCGATCGCTGAATGAACTGGCGAAAAAGCTCGCTGAGAGGGTCATGAGCCTTTGTCCGGCCTGCAATTGTCCAGGCTTTGGAAGGACAGGATATGTCGCTGGACTACCCTGCAGTGACTGCGGCTCGCCAACCCAGTCACGCAAGGCGGACACGTTCGGCTGTGTGGGCTGCGAATATCAGGAAACGCGCGAGCGAGCTGACCACATGAAGCATGAAAACCCGAGGTATTGTGACTATTGCAATCCGTAGATCGAGCAAAGGTCTGCATTTATGCACGGTGGCGTATGCCTGGTCTCTGAAATGCGTGACTAGAAACTTGCCGAAAACATCGAGTTATTACGTTATTCAGGCACTCTACAAAACTGATTTAGGGCAAGGTGATCTGCCTTTGAGCCTTCGATAAACCCACGTTATGAAGCTGCTCGTTCAACGCTCAGGAAGCGCTCGAGAATAACTGTCTGACCCCGTATAGTTGGTCAGGCCGCGAACCCCGCGAGTGTTTGCTTTTCGAACGCCAGCAGCTTTTGCACACTTGGCCGCTGGCCAAGGCGGGCGAAGTGTGCCTGGCAATTGGAAAAGTGCGCCAGAGGCAATTCGAACTGCGTGGCGCGGCGAAAGCACCAATAGAAATAAGAATCCACGGCGGTAAAGTGGTCGACGAAATATTCGCGGCCCGCCAGCATATTGTCAGCGATCCCAAAGGCTTCCTGCAACTGGTCGTTGGCGAGCGCCTTGACGGAGGCTTCCGCACCGGGAACGTCGCAGAACTTGGCTGGCGAGTTGATACGCGCCAGATGCGGGTGGATGCCCGATCCGAACCAACTCATCAATGAGATTGCCTGAAGCTGCCGCATCGGCGCGTCGGGCAAAAGCTTCGATGCGGGAAAGGCGCGCGCTATCCACTGTTGGATTGCGACATTTTCCGTCAGTTTTTCGCCATCCACAACCAGCATCGGAACCTTGTGTTTGGGATTGATGGCCAAATATTCGTTTGACAGATGCTGCGCCTTGCGAAGATTCAGCGCCACCGTCTCGAATTCGGCTCCCGCTTCGGTCAGATTAACCCATGGCACGAGCGCACACGTCGTCGGCGCATAGTAGAGCTTGATGTTCATGGTAACGCGTTCCTTCTGGGCCATGCTGAAGCCCTTGACCTGATCTTACGGTGTTCGGCACCCTATTTCTTTTCCATTTCCGCCAGGCGCGTAAGTAGCCTTACAAGTTCGTCTGGCGCCATGCGGCCAACCGGGCCACTTGCATAGAGGGAATGCAAAACCATCCCGTCACGGGAAATAAGAAATTCGGCCGGCTGAATATTATTGCGTTGCTCGCCCCACCACGCGCCCAGACAGTCTGCGTCGTCACGTGTAACGCCATAGGCAACGGGGAAGTTTACGAGCTTCGCGAATTCATCGCCGTGTTCTTCGCTATCCGCGCTTGCCGCGATGATATGAGCACCCAGGGATGCCAGTTCCTCGCGATGTTTTTCCATGCCGACCAACTGCCGGCGGCAATAAGGTCACCAATGCCCCCGGTAAAAAATCGCAATCAGATATTTGGAATCCATGCTCGCGGGAATATTAAAGTCGCCCCCGCCAACGAGCTTCAGGGTAACAGGCGGAAAAACGCCGCCAGAATAAATCTGCTTGCTCATTTTTTCCCCGATCAATGCGCCATCGTCTCTCTTGCAGCGTCAGCAGATATTCACCGAACAATCGATCCGTTGAGTGAAAGCTTCACTCAATTTTGCCGGGCTGGCAAGCCCCAGCCCCAGAAAATTTGGACCGCTTTTCCTAATAGATAGGGAACGAAAATTGCCTTTTGAGCAAAAAGGCCTTTTCCGAGGAATGATGAAGCTTTCCATTTGGTAGTGAAACAAGTTCTTTGCTTAACGAGCGACACTTCGGACATGTCGATGAACCGGCCGTGGCAAACCGGTGTTGCAGAGTTAACAGTCAGCGCCAATCCATCACGCCGGGATCACATCCCTTTGATATTTCCTTTGCCAAAGTGATCACTGACGATCACAGGAAATGGTATTCTTTCACCGTGCCCGACTGGCCCATGGGAGTTTCACTATGTTGACAAGACGTTCGATGATCATTGCTGGTTTTCTCGCATCGACCTTCGCATTACCCGCTATGGCGGCCGATACTGTAAAATTCGACATGAAAGCTTTCCAGGCGGCCCAGGCTGCCGGCAAGTCAATTCTTGTCGAAGTGCATGCCGATTGGTGCCCCGTCTGCACCAAGCAAAAGCCCATTTCTTCTTCCCTTCGGCAGAAACCCGAGTTTCAGAATTTTGCGTTTTTTACCGTTGACTTCGATAGCCAGAAGGATGCGCTGACGCTTTTTAAGGTTTCCAAGCAATCAACGATCCTCGGATTCAAGGGCAAGCAAGAAACAGCCCGTTCCACCGGCGTCACTGATGCAGCCGAGATCGAAAAACTTTGGCGCACCGCTATCTGAAGTTAAAGCTGGGAGAATATCAAATTGGGCTCGATTGGGTTGGCATTTCTGGCTGGCGTTCTGTCCATCCTGTCGCCGTGTGTTCTCCCGCTGCTGCCCATGGTGCTTGGAGCCGCTGTCAGCGAGCATAAATGGGGATCTGCGGCGTTAGCTGCTGGTCTCTCGCTGTCTTTCACAGTACTGGGCCTCTTTGTAGCGCTTTTCGGCTTTGCCCTTGCCATCAACGCCGAGGTCTTTCGGTATGCGGCGGCCGTACTTATGGTTTTGATCGGGGTTGTTTTGATCGTCCCGCACTTTCAGACCCGTTTTGCGGTAGCCGCTGGACCGCTGTCTAATTGGACCGAAAATCGATTTGGTGGCTTCTCTTCGGGTGGTTTGCCAGGACAATTTGGTGTTGGACTCTTGTTGGGAGCGGTCTGGAGCCCGTGCGTCGGCCCAACGCTGGGTGCGGCCTCAATCCTCGCCGCCAAGGGGGAAAACCTCGGCCTCGTCACTCTAACTATGTTAGCGTTCGGCGTGGGCGCCGGACTACCGCTGCTTCTGCTGGGGTTTTTGTCGCGCGAAGTCCTGATACGCTGGCGTGACCGGATGATGAAGGGCGGCAAGGCTATCAAAATGGCCATGGGCCTCTTTTTGGTTCTGATCGGTATTTCCATCTTGACCGGCTTCGATAAGGCCGCGGAAACCTGGCTCAATCAGGCAACGCCAGCATGGCTGATCGACTTGACGACGAGATTTTGAGTTTGGCCTATATTTCAATTTGATTTCTGGTGCATCCTTTCACATAACGAGGATCAGCCGGACTCGTCATATCCGGCACGTTGCACCGCTCAGGTCTGGAAAATGCTTGGAATTCCCCGTCGGTACGCCCACTTCGTTTTTGGCGTCATACAATCAGGCCTCACGTCGGCGATCGCGTCCGCGATAGCCAGCTACCCATTTCTGGCTGAAGCATCTTTCATGAAGCACTGGCTTCAATCGTGGCTGCTTGCATGGTTTCTGATGTTGCCCGTCGTCCTGTTTGCTGCTCCGGCAATTCGAAAATTGTCGCTCGCGTTAACGCGGGAAGACTAAGCGCATCAGAAATGATTGTTGATTTCTGGCCATGAAGATCGAGCTATTCGCGTCTCACCAGCCAGAGAAACCCGAAGACGTAAAAGACACGCGGAACGCCAGCGATAGCCGCCAAAATTTCCTGTTTAATAGGCCGGGACCATAGGAAAAGATTAATCGCGAAGAAAACCGCGAAGTAGGCGAGAAGGGAAATGCGGGCGGTCAAAATTGGGTGAGCATATTCAAAACTCTTCAAAACCAACAACCAATGTTAATAGCTAAACTTAAGTTTAAAATACTTGGGATTTGAAACGTTAACTTGGCTTTCTCTGTTCGCGTAACGGCCCGCACGGAACCTGGCGCCCCTTCTGTGCGGCCTCAAATGGCGGGATGAGAACGGCTGCAGGATTCGATCCTTGCCGCGCCGTCCGTATCACCAAAGCATTTGGTGAATGATTCCCGGTTGACATAGGTAATTCCATACCTTATGTTCTTGGTTTGTTCGATTTCAGAAACAGACAGTATGGACATTCCCGCAGCCATAGACCTCAACAAAACCCTCCTCGCCCGTATCATAGCGGGGCTCTTCACCCTGTTGGGTGAGGGGAACGGGCCTGCGCGGATTTCTGTAGCGCTTCATCGCTCGATTGTGCGGGTGCTGCGGCCCGCTGAATCTGCCGTGCGGCGATTGATTGTTGTGCTCGTCACGATCACGGGAATGAAAGCGCCGCCGCCGCGTCCACAGGCGCAGTCACGTTCCGTGCCCTCAGGTCTTGCCCGCACGGGGACGGGAAAAAAGCGCCAGTC
>CANJJI010000238.1 GCA_947474545.1 Beijerinckiaceae bacterium
ATTCAGGCCTGTCAGGCGCTGATTGAGACGAGCATAGGTGAGCTCAAGACCGATATCGAAGTTGCTAACAGGCGACCAGGTCACGTTCGTGCCAACGGTCCAGGCAGAAGCGCGGGAAAGACCACCTTCCTGCCAATCGGTTGTCTGCGCCACGCGGCCAGGGGTCACGCGGACATAGCTGGCGGCGAAGTTCTGACGAACTGTCGGAGTCCAGTAATGTGTGAACATACCACCAACATTCCAAGCTTTGGTCTGTTCGGCACCTGCAGAGGTACAATCATTCGCACCGTTCGGCACACCAACCACTGAAATTGTACGGCAGAAGATGGTCATGCTACGATCAGAACGCTGCAGACCGCCCATATAGATGCCATTCTTCGGCACGTTGCCATTCAGGCCCTGGCCCATGATCATGTCGAGCATGCCACGAGTATAACCAGCCGTCAGGTGCAGATGGTCACCAGCAGCAATCATCGGCAGGTTGATGCGAACTGAACCAGCCAACGCCCAGCCAGTACGCTGCAGAAGCGGACCATTGGCACCCGTTACCAGAACCGAGTTCGGACCCGGAACAATCGCGCCGGTGGCATTGGCAGCAGCTGCCAGAGTGCTAATCACGCTACCAACGTTAGCAGTGGTCTGACCAACCGCACCGGACAATTGTGCCCAGCCCCAAGCCTGATCGACACGCAGGTTACCAACCAGGTTCGGCAAACGCGAAGGACCAGCCGCAGTCGATGTCAACTGACCATTCAGGTTATTCACGCCACCAGGAATTGCAGGATTGCCGATAGCAGGGTTAAGCACCGAGTTCATGCCCAAAGCATTGGCTGTGATCGACTGCGCCATATCCTGACGGTCTTCGAGAGCGATGCTCGCGGAGAAGCCGCCACCGAAAGTCGCGGTATAGGCCAGCTGCTTGATGCCAGCAGCAAAACCACCCCAGTAATCGGTGTTATACATATAGGGGGGCAGCGGGGTGAAGTTCGAAGCTGCACGACCGAAGGTGAAGCCAGCGAAGCGAACATAGGCAGCGTCGAGCGAAGGCGTGAACGCATTGGTTGAAGCCAGAGCACCAGTGGTGTAGTTACTACCAAGAACGCCAGACTGCGAGCTGACGCGGAGCGTCATAACCGTCTGAACAGTACCCCAGGCAGATTGCGTACGGGCATCCACGAACAGATAGCCACGAGCGAGCCAGCCGAGCGAGTCAATGCCATTCTTGTTGACGAAGTTATTGACACCCGAAAGATTGGTCGTAACAGCTCCAGCGCCATTCAGCTTGGCGTTTGACGTATAAGCGCCACCGACAGAAGGCGTACGCCAGAAGTTGCCAACCGACTGTGTCTCGAGTTCGAAACGGACGCGGCCACCGATTTTCAGGCAGGTCTGCGTACCGGGGATGTAGAAGAAGCCTGCGCCGTAAACGTCGCAAACCCGGACATATTCAACGGGGGCAGACTTCGTCGAAGGAAGATCTGCTGCCTGTGCGCCGGCCGTGGCAGCGAGAGCTGCTGCAGTGCCGAGCAATGCGCTCTTCATGAGCTTCATACTATTACCTCCAGAGTTATTATCCAATATTGGACATCCAACATAGGACCAGAGCGGGATGTTCCCGCATACCCGCCCGGTCCGAGAGCCCCAGTTGCAATCGCATACTTGTGATGCTTTGCCCCAAGTAGTTCCTGAGAACCAGACTGCACACTGCTTCCAATGCACGTAGCGAACCTAAACCAGCGAGATGAATCGTGCCAACAAGATTCGACGCCAAAACGGCCCTAACAGCGCGATATCCCGTTCATGTGGCTCGTTTGCAACAGTCGCGTTAACTCACTGTTTACGAATGTTAGCCGGAAGTTGGCAACAGGATAAAAAATGAATTAATAAACTGAATTAATTATTGTTTCTATGCGGCGATCGCGATGTTCCCCGGTTCTTGTTCGATCTCGATTTCCAGGGGTGCAACGGACGAAATTTCGACCGGAGGGGCCAGTGTGGAGGCGATGAGGTCTGTGGACATCGCCCGCGCTTCGGTACGGGCCGCCTCCGCCCGCAGACGGTGCAAAAGGGCCATCACGCGGCCAAGGTCCGGCCCGGCCATCGCGTCCAGTGCGCGCAAAGTCCCTTCAATCAGCAACTTGGAGAGTTGCGGCCGCTGTCCTGCCGCATAGATCAGGCCGTAATCATCCTGCGCGGCCAGTGCTGCCCGGAAGACAGGCAGCAATCCCGGCGGCAGATTCGCTCTTGTGTACAGCGCGGCAAACCCCGCGCCGCTCCACGCCGCGACAAATCCCCTGACCCTTTCAGCCCCCTGACCCGACAATTCGCAAAGCGCCGCCTCAAACAGGCTTCGGTTGCCAGACAATAGCCCGCGCAAAATGAGCGCCGGGGTCAATTGCTCCTGCTGGCGCAGATGGCGCACCAGCCCGAGCGGCAGGCTTCCTTCCACCTGCAATTCGCCGGCGGCAATCTCGACAACGCCCGATTCGCGTGTTTCCCGGCAGGTACGTCCGGCCCGTTCAGCGGTCATCCAGCCTGCAGAGGTCACAAAGGCGCTCAGCGCATCGGCCGTCGCCGAGACAAGATCGCTGCGAATGGAAGCGGGTAGATCGCCGCGCGCCAGAATCGCCTCGCGCACTTCCCCGTCCTCGCCGTATCGCGCAAGCATGCGGCCAAGCACGGGCTCAGCCAGATAAGTGCAAAGATTGACGGCCAGTGAAATCACCGCTTCCCGCTCGCCCCAGTCGGCAATGACCCAGGCGACGGATTCCGGCAGCCCCGGCCGCAGGGCGATGGCGGCCTGTGCATAGACATCGCCGATGGCCACGCAATCACACAGCTCCGCCTCGCTCAGCAAAGGCGAGCGCGACAGAACGGGAACGGAAATATCGGATTGATCGGACGCCAGCGCCGAAATCACATGGCGCGGCGCATAGGAGGAACCGGCGAGCTCGATCGCCAGCGCCCGCCGGAGATAGCCGGATCGTCAAGCAGTGAAGTCAGGGCAATCTCGGCGTCAGCGCGATCTTCCTCGCTCAATTCAGCTTCCAGATAGGTGCGGGCGAGCGCGCTCGCCCCCTCGGCGCGGCTGGCGGCGGGTGCAGTTTGGGCCCAGGCCAGAAAATTCCGGAAAATCATGAGAACGCGCGCTTTCCACACCTGACGCTGCGTTGGAACACGCAGGCATTGCATTCTCTCCAGCATCGCTATTTATGGTAAACAAGCGATAAAGAAGAAGTCCCGGGCGATGTTGCTTTTCGGGACACAGGGGAAGTGGGAGGCACAGAAATGTCAGCACAATCAATCGTCAGCGATGCCGACCGCCATTGGCGCGGCGGGATTTATTTCGAGGATTTCGTGGTTGGCGTGAGCCATCGCCATCGCCTCACCCGCACGGTCACGCAAATGGACAACATGCTGTTCTCCAACATGACCATGAATCCGCAGCCGCTGCATGTGGATCGCCATTTCTGCGAAACCGAGACGGAATGGGGCCAGCCGCTGATGAATTCCCTGTTCACGCTTGGCCTGATGATCGGCATCGCCGTGACAGATTTGACCAACGGCACAACCATCGCCAATCTCGGCATGACCGATACGCGTTTCCCCAATCCGCTGTTTGAAGGCGACACGGTCAATTGCACCACGGAAGTCGTGGGCAAGCGCGAATCCAAGTCGCGGCCCGATGCCGGCATCGTCGAATTCCACCACCGCGCCTTCAAGCAGGATGGCAAGCTGGTGGCCGAATGCCGCCGCCAGGCCTTCATGAAAAAGCGTCCGGCTCCATAAACGAAAGCCCTCCATGCGCTCCCTTTTGTTCGTCCCGGCCGATAGCCCGCGAAAGCTCGAAAAGGCGCTATCCTCCGGCGCTGACGCGCTGATCCTTGACCTTGAGGATTCAGTGGCTGCCAGCGCGAAGGACGCCGCGCGCCGCAGTGCGGCAGAATTTCTGCGGCAGGCGCGCAAAGAAGCGCGCGTACCAAAACTTATCGTGCGTGTGAATGCGCTCGACACTGGATTGACCGACGCCGATCTGGATGCCGTGATCGCCCAATCGCCAGACGCCATCATGTTGCCGAAAGCCTGCGGCGGCGCAGATATTCAGCACGTCAGCGTCAAGATCGCGGTCCGCGAGGCTGAAAGCAATTTACCCGATGGAACCATAGGTATTCTGCCCATAATCACGGAAACCGCGCAATCCCTGTTCGAAATGGGCAGCTATCGCGGCGCCAGCCATCGCCTGCGCGCCATGACATGGGGCGCCGAAGATCTCGCCACGGATATCGGCGCGGAAACAAACCGGCTGGAAGACGGACAATATACGCCCCCCTTCATGCTCGCGCGCAATCTCATGCTGTTCGCCACCGCCAGCGCAGGCGTCGACGCTATCGACACCATTTTTGCCAATTTCCGCGATTCTGCAACGCTGGAACGTGAATGCCGCGACGCCCGGCGCGATGGCTTTACAGGCAAGATGGCCATTCACCCCGATCAGGTCGCCATTATCAACGCAGTGTTTTCACCATCCGAGGCGGAAGTCGCGAAAGCCCGGCGCATTGTCGAAGCGTTTGCGCAGACACCAGGCGCGGGCGTTCTGGCGTTAGAAGGTGAGATGATCGACCGCCCGCATTTTCTGAAAGCGCAGAGGTTGCTGGAGCGGGTTTAGGCAATTGCAACCCGGCCTCACCGTCCCAGCGGCCTGTCCATCGCAAACACCTCTTCAATCACCGCATATTCTCGATATCCAAGGCGCGCGAGCGGCTTCATGGCAGCCGTGTCGAGAACACCTTCGCGGATATATTGCTCATCGATGTGGATGCCTACAACCTGCCCCAGCACGATCGTATTTTCCAGCTTGCGCCCCTTCACGTCGCGCACCGGAATGACGTCGACAACCTTGCATTCAAACGCGACCGGACTTTTTGCCACCCGCGGCGCAGCAACAATCTGGCAAGGCGCCGTTTCCAGCTTGGCGAAGTCGAATTCACTGTCGCCACGCTTGAGATCTGCGGATGTCAGATTCATCTGCTCGCGCAAATCCCAGGTCGCCATGTTCCATACAAATTCCATGGTCTCGTTGGCGAAGGTCAGCGTATCCTTCCATCCATCGCTGGAAAACATCACCACGGGCGGGATCGCCGAAACCGCGTTGAAATAACTGTAGGGCGCGATATTCACCTGGCCTGCGCTGCTGCGGGTGGAGATCCAGCCAATCGGCCGCGGCGCGATCATAGCCGTCCAGGGATTGTGCGGCAGCAAGGTCTTGTCGCGATTCTGCGGTTCAAAAAAGATCACGGCGTCATCTCCAGA
>CANJJI010000239.1 GCA_947474545.1 Beijerinckiaceae bacterium
GCTATTTCATTGCCCGCTCCATCGCGCCCGAAAGCGTGACGCGCGACGATATCGTGGAATGCACGCTCGACTCCGAGATGGTCGATCCCAAGGCGCCGCCGAGCTATCTGGAGCGCTATATTCACGGCGCCATCTACAAGGCGCGGCCGGATGTGAACTCCGTCGTGCACTCACATTCACCCACTGTAATCCCGTTTGCGAATACCAAGACACCCCTTCGCGCCATGCTGCACGTGGCCGGGTTTCTCGCGGGCAAAGTGCCAGTATTCGACATCAAGGATCGCTTTGGCCCTACAGACATGCTGGTGAAGAACAACGACCACGGCGCGGCATTGGCGCAGGTGTTGTCTGACCGCCCGGTAGCGCTGATGCGCGGCCACGGCAATGTCTGCGTCGGAGATAGCATCAAGCTGGCGGTATTCCGCGCCATCTACACCGAACAGAACGCCCGCATGCAGCTCGCCGCCCGCAACCTCGATGGCCCCATCACCTTTATCGACGAGGCCGAGGGCGAGGAATGCAACAAGATGATAGCCAGCACGTCGGACCGCCCGTGGCTGTTATGGAAGAAGAAGGTGGGGCTGGGGTGAGGCCGCTTAATGCCCATCCGGGCGCAATTTCGAAAAGGGCTTTTCTGGCCCCCTGGACTTCAAGATTCGCGGCAAGGTGGCAGCTGACTGACCCAGTGCACAACAATCAACGGAACAGCGGCTTCAGTGTTCACATTTGCGGCGCGGTTGGCAAATCCTTCCGCTGCAACAAGGACAATTTTGCGCGATACATCGAACACCCGCCAGATATCTGACTGAGCGGCATAGGCAGAAAGATTGACGAGCGAGCGGTCGCAGCTGCGGCGCACGTCCGCTTCGGCTACATCATGCTCGCCTTCGCTCTCCCGCCTCGCAATTCGAGCCAGATATAATTCAGGACTGAGTAGCGAAAAATAGAGCAACGTGATTTTGAACTCGGCCTCACGAGCCAATGCCAGCATCCGTAAGTGCAATTTTACTGCAAACGTGGTTTCAATCGTAAATGTTTTCCGTTGTACGATGAGATCATACGTCACAAAATCGACACAGGCTACACGTTGCCTGGCTTTTTCGGGATCGAGGGGCGAAAGGCCACGGCTGATTTCATCAAGCTAGACGACCTCTGTCGAACCGGCACCTGTGAAATGTGCGCGAATACATTGGTTGTTTTTCCAGCACCATCTGGACCGGCAATGACGAATAGAATCTGTTTGAAACCTGAAGCGCACATTGCCGGCTCCAAACCACATAGTTACCGGCTAGCCAAGGTATTCCCTCACATCCTGAACACCCCAAACCGCGTCTCCTCCACCGGCGCATTCAGCGCTGCAGCGAAGGCCAGCGCCAGCACGCGGCGTGTTTCGCTTGGCAGGATGATGCCATCGTCCCAAAGCCTTGCGGTCGCATAATAAGGAGAGCCTTCTTCCTCATATTTCGCGCGAATGGGGGCTTTGAACGCCTCCTCATCCTCAGCGCTCCAGGTCTTGCCGTCGCGTTCAAAACCATCACGGCGCACGGTGGCGAGAACGCTGGCGGCCTGTTCGCCACCCATCACGGAAATACGCGCATTGGGCCATGTGAACAGAAAGCGTGGATCATAGGCACGTCCACACATGCCATAATTGCCTGCGCCAAAAGAACCGCCCGTGATCAGCGTGATCTTGGGCACACGCGCGCAGGCGACGGCTGTCACGAGCTTGGCGCCATCCTTGGCGATGCCGCGCGTTTCATAATCGCGGCCCACCATGAAGCCGGAAATGTTTTGCAGAAACAGGAGCGGTATCTTGCGCTGGCAGCATAGCTCGATGAAATGCGCGCCCTTCAAGGCGCTTTGCGAAAATAATATGCCGTTATTGGCAAGAATGCCCACGGGAATGCTGTGCAGGCGCGCAAAACCCGTCACCAACGTTTCGCCATAACGCGACTTGAATTCATCGAACTGCGAACCGTCAACAAGCCGCGCGATCACTTCGCGGATATCGTACTGCGTCTTAAGATCTGTGGGGACGATGAATTCGAGATCGCCGGCATCCAGCAACGGCTCGCAAGGCCTCGCGAAAGCTATATTACCGCGCATCGTAGCGCCCATGTTCGCAACGATCCGCCGCGCAAGAAGCAACGCATGTTCATCGTTCTCCGCGAGATGATCGGCAACGCCAGACACACGCGTATGGACGTCTGCGCCGCCCAGATCCTCGGCGCTCACCACCTCCCCGGTGGCAGCCTTCACCAGCGGCGGCCCGGCTAGAAAGATCGTACCCTGCCCTTTCACGATAATGGTTTCATCCGACATCGCAGGCACGTAAGCGCCGCCTGCCGTGCAGGAACCCATGACAACTGCGACCTGCGCAATGCCGCGCGCAGACATATTCGCCTGATTGAAAAAAATGCGGCCGAAATGATCGCGATCAGGAAACACTTCCGTCTGATGCGGCAGGTTGGCGCCGCCGGAATCGACAAGATAGATGCAGGGCAAGCAATTCTGCATCGCAATTTCCTGCGCGCGCAGATGTTTTTTCACCGTCATCGGGTAATAGGTGCCGCCCTTTATGGTGCTGTCGTTGGCGAGGATCATAACTTCACGGCCCTCAATGCGGCCAATTCCCGTAATCAGGCCGGCACCATGAATATCCTCACCATACATGCCGAAAGCCGCCAGAGAACCCAGCTCAAGAAACGGCGAGCCGGGATCAACAAGTTTCATCACACGGTCGCGCGGCAGAAGTTTGCCTCGCGCTAAGTGGCGTGCGCGTGATTGTTCATTGCCTCCCAGTGCTGCGGCAGCGCGGCGCGTGCGCAATTCATCCGCCAGCAATTGCCAGCGTTCCCCGTTCGCCTGCGCGAAGGCAGAGGCTAAATCAGCTGTAGAGGTGAGGATGGACAAATCTAATCTCCAGCGGCCTTACAAACGTGTTGAGTGTGCCGCTCCTTATAAAGTGTGTCACCCCGAAAAAATGCTCTCGTTTTTGATCCAGGGTCATCTTTGAAATTCCGCCGTAGCCGCGCGGGATCCCGGCTCTCGGCTTTGCCCCGGCCGGGATGACAGCCTAGATATTGTCATACATGGGATTGCGATATTTTTCCTTCTCCGCGTCCGCATGCCAGGCAATCCATGCAGGTAGAGCGCGTACTGCGTCCATATAGGCGCGCGTGTCCTTTTTCACCTTCACATCATAGACATGCAGGCGGTTGACGACCGGCGCGAACATCGCGTCGGCGGCGCTGAATTTGCCAAACAGGAACGGCCCGCCCTTGCCGAAGCGCTTGCGTGTATCAGCCCAGAGCGCCTCAAGCCGCGCAACATCATTGGCTGCCGCTTCTGTCAGTTCGCGCGCACGCACATCGCGGATAAAGTTTGTGGGGCAATGCTGCCGCAGGCCCTGAAATCCAGCATGCATCTCGCTGGAGACCGCACGGGCATGGGCGCGCGCGGCCTTGTTCTTCGGCCAGACGTTCTTATCCGGATATTTTTCATGCAGATATTCCACAATGGCAAGGGATTCCCACACCTGGATATCGCCATCGAAAATCACGGGAACCTTGCCCGTCGGCGAATGCTTCCGCATGGCCTTCTTTCCCTTGTCGTCATACATGTTGAGCTGTACCTCCTCGAACGGAATATGCAAATGCGCCAGCAATATCCATGGCCGCAGCGACCACGAGGAATAGGACTTGTTGCCGATGACGAGTTTGATGGGCATGGAGTTTTCCTGAAAATATGAGTCGGGCGATTTTCGCGGCAAGCCAGCGCTCTGGCAAGCGCGCTTTTCGAACACCAACCCGCACCGGCGCGCTGCTTGCGCAGCGGAAAAATGCAGCGCACAATACCTTTGACCGCGCCATCAAGAGCGCAGGAAAAGGAGAGGACTCCATGCCGCTGGCCAATGCCGAAGCCCGCCCCAGAGATCTGCTGATGCAGATGAATATTCCCGCAGTGCAGAACCCAGATAACGTCAACGACTTCGTGCATACCGGACCCAATACACTGGCGGGACGGTATCTGCGCCGCTTCTGGCAGCCGGTCTACCAGGCCGCTGATCTGAAAATCGGCTGGAGCGTTCCGGTCAACATGATGGGGGAAAATCTCACCCTGTTTCGTGGCGCCAGCGGAAAATTCTATCTCGTCGGCAATCGCTGTGCTCACCGCGGCACACAATTATCGACAGGCGTTGTGGATGGCGAGGGCTTGCGCTGCGCCTATCATGGCTGGAAATATGACGCGACGGGAACCTGTATCGATCAACCCTCCGAGCCACGTCCCTTTGACCGGCCCCTGAAGATTGCCGGTTATCCCTGCCGCGAATATCTTGGCCTGGTTTTTACCTATATGGGCGAAGGTGAGCCGCCGGAAATGCCCTATTTCCCGCATTTCGATGGCGACGGGCTCGTGGTGTCGCATCGCATCGTCTGGCCGTTCAACTATTTCCAGCATCTGGAAAACGCCATAGACGAAGCGCACATCGGCTTTCTTCACGCGGTTTCGCCCTATCAGGGCGGGATCAACAATGAAGTGCCGCGTATCTCGACCGAGGAATCTGAGTTCGGCCTGGTTCAATATGGTTCGCGCTCCAACGGGGTGAAGCGCGCGACAAATTACTTCATGCCGAACCTTACCAGCTGGTCGCAACCACCAGGATTTCCAGCTGAGACTGGCTGGCGCGATATGCTGGGCTGGCGCGTACCGGATGGCGACCACAGCCACGTCACCTATACGGTGACCCATGCCCATCTGACGCTGGAGCACCATGCAGCCTTCCATGCTCACCGCCAGAAGGAATGGGAAGAGCTGGCGAGAATGACGCCCGTTGAAGAGATCGCCGACGATGTGCTCACGGGGAGAATGCGTTTCAACGACATCCCCTATCGCGGATCGGGGGCTGACATGACTCGAATTCAGGACCGGATCATCATGATGGGTCAAGGTTCTATTGTTGCGCGCGAGCATGAGAATCTTGGTGAGGCCGATATCGCCATCAAGTTGTTGCGCCAGATATGGTCGCGCGAATTGACAGCGCTTCGCGATGGAAAACCGCTGAAGCAATGGGCCCGCACCATGCCGCCGCCGCGATCGGGTCTCTAAAAGCGCTGCAGCACATAGTTTAACGATACTGCCCGGAGGTTCGCATGTCTGTCTGCCAAACGCCGCGCCAGCGCTCGGGCCTTGCCGCCGCTGCAATGGCAACATGGGCGCTACTGGCGCCAGCGCCCGCCGTCGCCCAGGATTATCCGTCAAAACCTGTCAGAATGGTCATTTCGTCAACACCCGCTTCCGGACTTGA
>CANJJI010000240.1 GCA_947474545.1 Beijerinckiaceae bacterium
CGGCCTCTTCCAGGCCGCCAAGCGCAAGGCCCGCGGCTACAAGCGTTTCGCAACAATGCGCACCGTTCTGTTCCTAATCGCCGGAAAACTCGACTTCGCCCAAATCAAACCCCAGGCTCTGTAACCCACTCGAAATTTAAATGAGCCAATATTTTCATCATTCCATTCCAGGTACAGCGGATGCGCTCTATTGCTTCTCGATCTTCGCCCTCTCCACGATATCTTTCCACGTTTCATACTCGTGCTTGATAAGGGCGTCCATCGCGGCAGGATTTGGCAGGACATAGGGATCGGAGCCGACTTCGTATAAAAATTTCTTACTTTCCGGCCGCTGCGCAATTTCGCTCAGCCAGGCGTGCATTTGTTTGACGATCGGCTCTGGCGTTCCCTTGGGAAACCAGGCGCCCCATTTCACGGAATAATCGAGGCCCGGCACACCCGCCTCCACCATGGTGGGAACATCCGGAGCAAACGAAACCCTGTCTTTGGTTGATGTCGCCAGCATCCGCGCACGGCCCGCGCGCGATTGTGTCATCGCCAGAGTCGCGTCAGCGAACACAAAATCCAGCAATCCCGCCGCAATATCATTCGTTGCATCAGATGTCGCCTTGTAACCCACAGCGGTAGCTTCCGCGCCGATCAATTGCAGATACCAGGCGGAGACCACACGATGGCTCGCAGTCGCCACCGCATATTTTGCTTCGCCTTTCTTGGCTTTGATAAAGGCAGTCAGATCGCCCAGCGTCTTGATATCGCTTGCCGGGTTCACAACAAGGATCAGGCCGATGTCATTGAGTGTCGCAACAGCCTGCAATGCGTTCAGCGGATCGTAATCAGCTCCCTTCATCATTAGTGGATTTCCCACTAATGCAGAAGTTCCCGTGATGATCATCGTGTAGCCGTCAGGCCTGGCTTCCATGGCAGCGCGATTCCCGAGATGACCATTCGCGCCCACGCGATTTTCCACGATGAAATTCTGCCCCGTCACGCTCTTCAGGGCATTGGCCCAATAGCGCACCATGATGTCGCCGCCACCGCCCGCCACATAGGCGCAGATGACGCGCACGGGACGCGATGGATAGGTCTCCTGAGCATGGACAGCCCACGCGCTTGCAGACAAAGCCAGAGCCGCAGACAGAATTTTCGCAACGAATTTCATTTCGCTTCTCCGATTACGCGCTGGTGGTTCCGCCCCAGACTTCCTCGGCAACTTTCGCCAGCAATTCGAGCTTCTTCCACTGCTGATCATAGGTCATGTGCGCCCCATCACGCGTCGCGGAGCCCTGAAAGCCGCATTGCGAGGAAATCGCTAGCTGATCCAGTGGACAATAGCGCGCAGCATCTTCGATACGCGCCAGCAACGCTTCGCGAGTTTCGATTTGCGGATTGGTGCTGCTGACAAGGCCGATCACGGCCACTTTGCCCTTGGGCAGATGGCGCAAAGGCTCAAAAGAACCCACACGATCTGAATCATATTCCAGCAGAAAGCGATCCACGTGCAATTCGCCAAACAGCCGCTCCGCCAGCCATTCGTAGCTCCCGGTGCGCCGGGCAAACCCCGCCCGGCTCCCCCGGCACAGATGCATCGCAAGTGTCAGGCCTTCGCGCCGGGCAGCGTCGTAACAGGCATTCTCTGCCGCAATATCAGCGAGCAATGACTTTTCCGGATCTTCGCCGGCAGCCCGCAATTGCTCGTGACCACCCTCTTCACCGTAGATCGTGAAGCCCTCGTCGAATTGCAGATAGGCTGCGCCTTCATCCGCGAGCGCTCGCACTTCTGCACTCACAATACTGACCACATCGTCCAGCAATCCCGCGCGATCGGGATAGGCGGTATCGCTTGCACCCCTTCGCCAGCTGGCGCGCGCAATCATGGCCGGACTTGGCTGAGTGATCTTGTAGGGCCCCGGCGCGTGTGCACGAAGAAAGTCGGCATCCACTTTGGCCAGCCTGCGTTCCTGCTTCAGTTTTCCAGTGATCGCTTTGGTGTGCATCTGCAATTGCACAGTTTTGCCGTCGGGACCTTTGAACTCGCGCAACGGATAAGCCGCCTCGAAGCCTGACACAGCCTGGCTGAAAACAGTCTGCCAGGCGTCCCGGCGCATCTCACCATCTGTGAAAATGACCATGCGAGCGGCCTTCTGGCGCTGCAGTACCTCAAGGACGCAATCGTCCTCCACCTGCCGCAAACCGCCAATATCGATCTTGCCCGAACGAAACTGATCGCGCGCATCTAGCAGCCGGGCAGGACGCAGCAGGCTCCCGATCTGATCCACCCGAAAAACAAAGCCATTTCTGACTGCCACGCGCATCCTCCCAATAAAATCGCGCCGTTATTCGCTTGTCTGCAGGCGGATTGCAGAGATGCTACATGAGCGTCCGGTCCGCGCAAGCCTGAGATTTGACAACCTGAGATTTGAGACGTGCCCGTTTGGCCCGGTGAATAGGAGTGTTATCTATCTATCAACGCTTTTTCGTCAAAAGTGACCATATCTGATAGGATTCGGGCAATGATCAACGCCCGCCATCTCAGGGATATGCGATTATGACCAAGATAATTCCTGTCATCATGTGCGGCGGGTCCGGCACGCGGATGTGGCCTTTGTCGCGCGAAAGCCTGCCCAAGCAATTCATTTCGCTCATCGGCGAACGCTCCTCGTTTCAGGACACGCTTGCCATGCTCGACAATTCCGATGTGTTCGAGCCGCCTGTCATCCTGACCAATCAGGATTATCGCTTTTTGGTAGCAGAACAAATGAAGGCCGCCGGCATCAAGGGCCAGATCGTGCTCGAGCCAGTGCGCCGCGATTCGGGCCCTGCTGTCGCCGCAGCGGCGGAACTGGCAGCGCTTCAGTCGCCGCAGGCTGTGGTCGCCATGCTCGCAGCCGATCATTCCGTGAAGGACACAGCAGGACTTGCAGCGCTCTTCCAGACAGCGGGAGAAGCGGCCGCAGAAGGATTGATCGTCACCCTGGGAATCGCGCCCGATCATCCTGCCACCGGATACGGTTATATTCGCCCGGGCGCGGCAATCACCCCGGGCTCAAAAGTCCGCAAGGTCGAAGCGTTCGTTGAAAAGCCCGACGCCGCAACAGCCCAACGCTACATAGATGACGGCTATCTCTGGAATTCCGGCAATTTCATTTTCCGTGCTGATGTCATGTTGAGCGAACTTGCCGCCTTCGAACCGGAACTGGCCGCCGCCGCCCATGACGCTGTCGCCAACGCGAAAAAAGATCTAGAGTTCATCGTGCTCGATGCGGACGCCTTTGGCCGGGCGACAAAAAAATCGATCGACTATGCAGTCATGGAACGCACGTCCAAGGCTGCCGTTGTGCCCGCCGATATCGGCTGGTCAGATGTCGGTACATGGTCTGCGGTGCACGAACTGGCCCAGCAGGATCAGGACAGAAACGTCATCCGCGGCGAAGGCATCGTCATGCACGCGTCCAACGTGCATCTGCGCTCGGACGAAATGCTGACAGCGGTTGTTGGCGTCAGTAATATCATTGTCGTGACGACGGCGGACGCTGTGCTGGTGCTGGACGCCTCTCGCGCCGACAAGGTCAAGGAACTAGTCGAGAAGCTCAAATCGGAAGGCCGCCGCGAGCCGCTGGAGCACAAACGCGTCTATCGTCCCTGGGGTTATTACCAGAGCGTTGACAACGGCCCGCGCTATCAGGTCAAGCGGATTTCAGTAAAACCAGGCGGACAATTGTCGCTGCAGAAACACCACCACCGCGCCGAACACTGGATTGTCGTCAAAGGCACAGCGCAGGTGACACGCGATACAGAAACCATGCTCGTACATGAAAATGAATCCGTCTATTTGCCGATCGGCGCCATTCACCGCCTCGCCAATCCCGGCAAGATCGATCTTGAACTCATTGAAGTGCAAACGGGCAGTTATCTCGGCGAAGACGATATCGTGCGCATCGAAGACGTTTACAACCGGAACTGAACGAGCCTCTATCGCGCGTTGCGGTAGGATTTCGGCGACAAGACCGTCAGAAAGAGAATTTTAATATCGAACAGCATCGACCAATGGTCGATGTAGTAGAGGTCAAATTCAACCCTGCGGCGCATTTTTTCCTCTGTGTTGGTCTCACCGCGCAGGCCGCTGACCTGTGCCCAACCTGTGATCCCGGGCTTCACATTGTGCCGGCGCGCATAGAGCGCAATGGTGCGCTCATATTGCTGATCATGAGCGAGAGCATGCGGGCGCGGCCCGACGAGTGACATCTCGCCACGCAGCACATTCAGCAATTGCGGCAATTCATCGATATTCAGCTTGCGCATGAGGCGTCCGATGCGCGTGATGCGAACATCATTCTCCCGCGCCTGCTCGACAACCGGCCCGTCATCCAGAGTCGTCATGGAGCGGAATTTGAAAATGCGGAAAGGTTCCTGGTTGAACCCATAGCGGCGTTGCATGAAAAACACAGGACCGCGAGAATCCAATTTGATCAATAGGGCCATGATCGCAAAAAATGGCGCAAGCAGCACAAGGCCAATGGCCGAGGCAACGATATCGAACAAGCGCTTTTGCACGATTTCGAATGTCGTCAGCGGGCGTCGCACGAGATGCAAACTCGATATAGGTCCCAGCCGTTCGACCTGGAAATCCGTGAATTGTTGCAGCACACGCTCAGTCCCCAGATGGATGGAGGCGGGCACGCGCAAAAAGGCGTCGACACAAGCCTCGATCGTTTCTTTCTGTGCCCAGGGTACGAGGATGAATACGTCTTCCGGCCGCATCATCCGCGCCGTCGCTGCAGCCAGCGCCAGATCGTCCTGAATCGTATCTGGACCTCGCAGAACCGAGGACGACACGACGCGCAGACCAAGGGCGCGCGCGTCATAGTCTCGATTGAAGCGTTCAACGTCTTCTTCAAAGCCGATCAGAAAAATGCGCCGTGCAGCTGCGCCGCTGATACTCGTCTGATCATGGACGATGCGAACTAGAATGAACCGCACAAGCACGACAAGAGCAAAACCTGTGACGTAGAAAACGACAGCGGTACCCCGCGAGATTTCAGACGATGTCTTGGTGAGAAAACCGACGATCAACGCGCTCACAAACGCCACGTTCCACAACGAAAAGCTGTGGCCAATATGCCCTTCGAACATCAGGTAGCGCGAGACAGTGTGGTGCCGTCGCGGGAGTGGTTGGAATTAGGTTGGCGTAGTCTCCGGGTTGTCCAACCCAATTGATTCTGGCGTTGAAGCGCCAGACTGGAGACCACGCCATGAACAAAGATACCACGAAGCCGGCCTACGTTGCAGGCGATACGAAGC
>CANJJI010000241.1 GCA_947474545.1 Beijerinckiaceae bacterium
CAACGGCTTTCGCGCCATGTGGGCCGCGCAGGCCGAGGCCGACGTGCGAACCACAATCGACACCGCCAGGCTCAAGGGCGCGAAACCCTTCGACGTCATCGTCGCAACGCTGGCCTGACAATCGCCCGGCACATCCCAGCGCGGAAAATCATGGATCAAAATGAGGGTGGGCAATTACGCAGCCCCTGCTCTCTTCTACAGGTGTTTTTGGATGATGTTTACTTAGTTGGCTAAGATCAAGTCTGGTTCTATTTCGCGAAGGCGTTTTTTTTGCGTGCGATGATTACTTGCGGAGGCTCTCACCACTGAGATTGAGCCTGTAACCGCGAAAACCCGTAGTGCATGCTATCTCCCCATTAATCGTTGATTTGTGTCGCCCAAGCTTCATTGCTATTTCGGCTTGGGTCAGACCCTCTTTCAACAAGGCGGAAATCTGATAACGTTCTTCTCGGCAGAGGTGTTCATAGGTCATCGTGCTTCTTCGACTGCCAGGTTAAGGGAACCGAGAGCTTATCGCAATCTCAGCGGGCTCATAATGTTACAGCAAGTTGCACTTCGAAGTTCAATCTAGGATATGTTAAACATCAATGTCTTGGTATAATAGTACTGTAAACTTTTACTGATAAACTCACATGCTTGTTGGCGTGGATGATAGGCAGGTAAGCTTGCTTATTTTTCGGCAACCTACGGTTCCACTTCAGCCGAATGGGGGCTGCGATGCCGGCATGAAGAAGCTCCTTGACGAGAAGTCATACCGGCCGGGACTGGGGCACTTCAAGCGGGAGAGGAAATAGTGGCTGGCATTGCTATTTGAACACTTCAGTGTAAATCTTGCCCCACTCCATCAGGTTGCCGTCGATCTCGTCCGGGCGAAAGAAGTGCGCCCGGAACGTTACACCGTCGGGCCGCAGCGAGGGATCGTTGGGCGGCACGGCGGGATCTACAGGCATGTAATCGGCGTCGCGGACGATTTGCTGTCCCTCCGTCGAAAGCAGGAATTCGAGAAACAGTTTCGCCGAATTGGGATGCGGCGCGCCGCGCACGATTGAGAATACGCTGAGCAGCCCGATTGAAGGACTAAGCTTGATCCATTCGGACGGCGCGCCTTTGGCCTTGCTGATGACTGCGTGATTGTTGAATATCAGCATCGCGATCGGAAACTCGCCCGCTATGACCTGATTAAGCAACGCGCGGCCTGAGCTCGACACAGGTGTGATGCGTTGCGCGGCGAGCTTGCGCAGATACTCCATGCCCTTTTCTTCGCCGAACTCGGCGAGCGCAAGGCCGATGAACCCCGCCGCGCTCGTTGGGGAAGGCGTCGTGCCCCAGACAAGCTTGCCCCTCCATTTCGGGTCGAGAAAATCCTCCAGCGTCTTCGGCGCCTCTGAGGGCTTCACGAGGTCGGAATTATATCCGGGCGTCAGCACGTAATAATTGCCAGCGATCCAGTATCCCCGGGGATCGCGAAATTCCGGCGCAAGCTTCTTGCCGGATTCGGGGACGTAACTATCGACGAGCCCTTCCTTGATGAGTTGCGTTGGGCCGAAGCCATCGAATACGTCGGCGAATATGCGGCCGGCTTTACCTTCGTTGGAAATGCGCAGGGTATTTTCTATCGATGTTGTGCGGATGGGATCGACCTTGATTCCGTATTTCTTCTCGAAGGCGCGCGCGGCAGGCAGCGCGAACTGGTCAATGACCAGCGCCGTGTACCAGGTAAGGCGGCCCTCTTTCCTGGCGGCATCGATCAACGCCTGATCGGCAGCGCCCGCCGGCGCGGCGAGCCATGCGAGCGCAAGCGCACCAAACATTGCCGAAGCGGATTTTGCTTTCCTCATGCAATAGCCTCCCTGCTTGAAGCCGAACTTTGGCAATTCTTCGCCGCAAGCGCGGAGAATAGTAACATAAGTACATAAGTTGTGGCGGATCGCATTTTGACGCCCTCAGACACTCATCGGAGGATACGCGCCATCAGTAGACCCGCTGGCAGTCCCCTCAAACACTGGCGACCTTATAACCACTTATAGCAAGAGAAATTAAGTTACCCACAGGGAAGACTTAAAGTCCGCCCGAGTAAGTGAGGTTGCATTATTGCGTGCCGTTGCGCCGGGTTGAACCCACCATACGGCAATATGAAAGCCACAAATTGGTATCTGTGTTTTTCAGCCGGGCTAAACTGTGGGGAGCCACCCGGAGGTGATGGAAAGCCTGTGCTTCTGGTGCGTGGCGAAACACCGACGGTGCCATGGTCAGTGTCCGCCGAGGTGGTCCCCGGGGGCCGGAGGACCTTTTGGTGTTCAAGCGGGTCCGCGCTTCGGTCGCGTCTACTATTAGCTGTGATTGCGTCTGTTCGCCGCCGTCCACGTCTACCCTACCCTCCCCTCTGTGGGCTGCCGCATTCACACATCTGCAGTTGCGCTTCGGCCCGAACTTTGATGCGATTCCTGCAAAGATTCGGCAGAAGCCCGATGACGCAGATTTCGCTGGGACGGCTTGGTGACAGCCGCCAGGAAAAAGGGGCCCTTTTTGCTTGAGCGGCTGGTCGCCGCCTCAGCTCAAGGCGTGTGCGTGCGCCAGTTGGGTGGGGATCGTGCGGATGAGATTCGTTTGATCCGCTTGATCCGCAATCCCAATGTGACCCCGCAGGAAAAGGTGGCGACCGCCGCAGGGCGGCTTGGCTTGGGTTCCGCAGCCCGCCTTGTGCTGGCGATCCAGGATACGACTGTCATCAAATCAGAGGGCGGCGGTGGGCTTTATCTGCATGTATGCCTCGCGGTCGATGCAGAAGATGGCGCGATTCTGGGCATCGGCGCGGCGCATCTGCTATGGGAGCAGAGGGTCCGAGGTCCCACGGAAAATAGATCCGAGTATTTTGTGACTTCAGCGCGGTTAGGCGGGAAAGGGTATGCCGATGCCGCAGGAATCGCCCGCGCTTGTCAAAACATCCAAACAGGGGGAGACTTTCGCTCGAACTGGCAATCAACTTGGGAACATCAGCTAATGATTATCGACGCACAGGTTCATCTCTGGAAGCAGCAAACTGCGGACAGACCTTGGCCGGAGGATGGCGCCAATCGGGCTCATCTGCCCTACGCGCTGACCTATGAAAAGATGTTGATGACCATGGATGAAGCCGGCGTCGATAGAGCGGTGATCGTGCCGCCTTCCTGGGAAGGTGATCGCAACGATTACGCTCTAGAGGCTGCCGCCGCGTATCCGGATCGTTTTGCTGTAATGGGACGTATTCCGCTCAATAGGCCTGAAGCGCGCAGAATGATTTCGACCTGGCTAGACCAGCCGCACATGCTGGGCGTACGGCTGACGTTTGCAGGCGCGCAATTGAACTGGCTGCGCGACAGCACGCTAGACTGGTTCTGGCCGATTGCGGCGGAAGCGGGAATTCCCATCATGGCCCACACGCCGACACATATGGCCGAGGTCTATCGAATCGTCGAACGCCAGCCCGATCTGACGTGGATTATCGATCACATGGGACTTTCAATGCAGATTTCGCGCGATAACCTCAACACAGAAGCTGCAGCGAGAACATGCTCCATGGCGAAATTTCCGAACGTTCGTGTCAAGCTGTCGTCCGCTCCGTCATATTCCCATGAAGGATATCCGTTCGCCGATATGGCCCCCTTAATAGAGTCTCTGGTCGCGGCTTTTGGATCACGGCGCTGTTTCTGGGGAACCGACGTAACGCAAAAATTCACCGTATGTACTTATCGCGAACGCGTCACACACTTCACCGAAACCTTGCCGTTCCTCTCGACTGTTGACAAGGACTGGATCATGGGCCGCTCTATAAGCGAATGCCTAGGCTGGAAGTAACCAAAGTGCGGTCAAGAATACATCTCAATAGCGGAGATACAATAATGAAATCTCTTACGCAGTTTTCGTTGGCTCTCGCAGGTTTATTTTCAGCCACATTGTTTGCGTCACCCTCGCGCGCCGATGCGGTTGAAGACTTCTATAAGGGCAGGCAAGTCCGTGTGATCATTGGCTTTGGGGCCGGCGGCGGGTACGATCTTTCGGCTCGTCTTGTGGCGAAAAACATGGCCCGTTTCATAGCCGGCCATCCGACCATGGTTCCCCAGAACATGCCAGGCGCGGGGGCGACCGTCGCGGCGCAATTCATGATGCAAGGGGCGCCACGCGACGGCAGCGTACTGGCAACCCTCGGGCAAAACATTCCCTTCGATCAGGTCATGGATCCCAATCGCGGCGAGACCTATGATGGAGCGAAAATGAACTGGATTGGCAACGCCAACGAGGAGAACAACGTAATCCAGATTTGGCGCGAGTCCGGCGTCACGTCCATAGATGACGCATTTAGGCGGGAGATCATATTGGGCGCAACTTCCGTAAATGGGGCCGACGCGCTCTATCCGCAAGTTTTAAACAATGTGCTGGGCACCAAATTTAAGATCATTGGTGGTTTTCCCGGCGGCGCTGATCTGAATCTTGCGATGGAGCGGCGCGAGATAGATGGTCGCGGCTCAAACACCATGTCATCTATTCGAGCGACGTCGCCACAATATGTCTCGGAAAATAAGATCGCAATCATTCTACAGATGGGTGTTGTAAAGGACCCCAGCCTGCCGGGGGTCCCATTAATCACCGACCTAGGTCGTTCTGCAGCAGAGCGCAGCGTTTTCGAGCTCATCAGCGCGGGCGCAAGGATCGGACGGCCCATTTTGACAACTCCCGATGTTCCGGAAGTCAGACTCAAAGCGCTTAGGGACGCGTTCGATGCTACCATGAAGGATCAGACGTTCCTCGCTGAGGCCAAACAGGCCCGCCTCGATATCAATCCAATCCCGGGAGTGGAAGTTCAGAAGATCGTGGAGAATATCGTACGCGCTTCGCCCGACGTCGTTGCGCTAGCGCGCGCAGCAGTTGTGCCCGGCAAAGCGTTCGACTGCGCTTTAATTGCAACCGATCAAAGCATCTGCGCCATTAAATAGACCCTGCAGACTAATTTGACACCTTCCTCTTTAGCACTTCTCCCTGCGAGTTGATGCGCTTCACACGCTCGACTAATACACGCTCGCCTTCATCATTGGACTGCCAAACGGTCGTGTCCCGCAGCGTGGTGTACCCAGCTTGGCTTGATCACCGCCTTCGCCGGTTTGTGCCGGGTTGGTCAGGTCGCCACGGCGGGCAGCCCGACGAGGGGAGTATGGCTCAACGGGGCGATGGTTTCCAGTGTCATGTAGCGGCCTCTCTGAACCGCCCATTCGTCGTTCTGTTCCAGAAGGATCGCGCCCACGAGGCGGAAGATGGC
>CANJJI010000242.1 GCA_947474545.1 Beijerinckiaceae bacterium
AGCGGTTCGTCTCCATTCACGATCCAATCGCCAACCTGTTTCACTTTCCTCGTAACGCCCACAACGCAACCGACTATCGCACGCTGCGTGCAGCGGCGATGGTTGCATGGCACGAAATTTCTTGTGTTATGCTCGCCGCATGACCAGCTGGGTCTGACACGACACCTTCATGCCTCAGTCCCGTTAATGTGACAGTGCCCGCGCGGGTCATATTGCGCCGGGAGTTTTGCAAGAGGCTCGGTTGTGATATATAAGCCACAGTGGCTCGAAATCGGTCTTTCGTTAACTTGTTTCTGGCGCGATCCAATTTGATTCTGGCGCGAATTGTGATCATAGAAACGTAGCCGCTCTTGGCTCTAAATCAAAAGGTGTTTCCATGCTTCGTCATCTACTCATGTCTACGGCTTTAGTAATGGTCGCCGGTTCGGCGGTCGCAGCGGATCTCCCGATGCGCAGCGCACCGCCTGCTGTTTACGCGGCTCCCATCTTTACCTGGACTGGTTTTTATGTCGGCGGCACCGTGGGCGGCAATGCGACGCGCACGTCCTACGACACGGCCGCTATCTGGGATTGGGAAGGCTACGGCGTTGGCAGTGGTTATGCTCCTGCCCCGGCGGGCAATAATACCGGCTTCGGTTTGATCGGCGGCGTGCATGTTGGTTACAACATGCAGTCGGGCGCTTTCGTTTATGGCCTCGAGGCCGATTACTCCGGGGCCGGCGGTAGCCAAACCAACACGTTCGGGTATGTCGACGATTACACCCAGACGGTCGGCTTCCGCTCCAGCCTGAGCCAACTCGCCACCGTCCGCGCGCGGCTCGGCTACGCCATGGGCCCGACATTGCTCTACGTCACTGGCGGTTGGGCTTACGGCAAGGTTAACTCTTCGGCTAAGATCGTCTCCACAGACGGCTCCAGTGCCAAAACGTTCCTGTTCAAGTCGAACAACTTCAGCTCTGGTTGGACGGTGGGCGCGGGCATCGAGCACATGATCGCGCCGAACTGGACCGTGCGCGCTGAAGCGCTCTACGTCGCTCTCGGCTCCAATAAAGTGAGCGAAGTGACCAACTACTACGGACAGGCGATGTCGATCCCCACGAAGACCGATGCGGTCATCGCGCGCGTCGGCATGAGCTACAAGTGGTAAGCTGACCGCTTGTATGTTCTGAACGCTCCGGCTCGTGCCGGAGCGTTTTTTTGGGTCCGTAGCCCGTTCAGGCGAGTGGGATGACCCGCCGGGCGCAGGTAAGGCGCAATTCGTCGAGGTTCTCTTCGGACAAGGTTCCTTCAACAAGAACGGCGTCGAAGCAGAGGTCTAACGGCTCGCCGGAACGGATGATTGCGGCCAGTACAGACACGAGGTTGGCCGGGGCAATCGCGATCCTGGCCTGGGCAAGGGTCGCCATCTGCACAAAACTGCCCGGGTCAGGCGCCGCGAACACAATGGCCCCGCCGCCGGAGAGCGCCGCGAGAACGTGGGCGAACACCGAGATGGAATCCACGCGTGATGCGCACAAGGTCGTGAGCCCGGCTGAAGCGGGCAGCGCCATAGCGGCTTCGTGGACGCGCTGTTTTATCGAGGACGCGTCAAATTCCACGCCATTGTGAAGCATGCGCCATGTCGCAGAAATGTCTTCCTGCACTTGCACGCCGGGTGCGAACCAGCTCGCATCTATGCGGAGCGCGCCATTCTCCGCTACAGCATCGGTTATCGCGAGCCCATGCAGCTGGCCGACAACGGCCCATGTCGCGCCGCACGACATCAAGGACAGCACCGCGATGAAGTGAATGATCGGGTCCATGACCTGAATGCTCACGGCGGTCCCGGGCCTCACGCCTGCGGCCTGCATGCGCGCGTGGAAGCTGCGATGCGCCTCAGCGAGGTCGCCGAAGGCGAGATACCTCAGTCCCGCCTCGGCCTGCAGGGCGGGGCGCATGGGTGTGTTCCGTGCACGGGCCAGAATGTTGTCAAGGTTGGTGTTCAAGGCTTCAGGTCCTTGCGCCATTGCTGTCCGGGAAACATAGGTCGGATCTGTCTAGCAGGCAATCGTTGCTGAAATGTCAACGCACAGTGAGAATGTCCCCTCGTTCCGCATAATGAGAATGTCCCCTTTTGGACGGGGCTGAGCGGTTGTGGGTAACGAGGGGGGTCGCGCGCCTTCACAGCGCTGTAGCGTCGCCCCTCGTTATCCACATCCGCGTTGGCCAGATGGAGGGGCGGCGGGTTTCAGGGCGCTGGCGGCGATGACGGCCTCGACGCGCGCGTCGAGCGTCTTCTCGTCCTTGGCGGGCGAGGGGCGCGGCAGTTGGCGGAACGCCGTGCAGGCGAGAATCCGGTCCTTGTGGCTGACCTGCAAGGAGCCATCGAGGAAGTGGCGCAGGGTGACGCGGGCGCCGCGCATGGCGATGTCTGCGCCGGCGGTCTTGACGCAATATCTGGTTCCCTCCGCGCTGAAGGTCTGAACCACCCCGGCTTTATCGCTATCTGATTCACACAATTCCTCTTGTCATTCGCGCTCCATATTTGACGGCGTGATACTTTTGAAGGCCCCGAGCCAAAGTTGCAGGACCCGGCTTGCCATAGTACCCCGTCCAGGCGCCGAGCCTTGCGATGACCCATGTTGCGAAGGCCACCGCCAAGTTCCAGAATGCATGAGCCAGGATGCACAACAAGTGCCTCATGACACCAAGCCCCCTTTTTTGCAGGCGCAGATCACCAAACCCGCCCACCGAAAAACGATCAACTTCCACGCAGGACAAGCTCATCAGGGCCTCCCGGTTCAATTTCTCCAGATTGAATCAGTAAAATCCAAAATCCTCAAGTCGCAAAAGATGTGTGCATCAGATAGCCGGCTTTACCGGAGGGTGATTTCTTCAACGACTATGCGACCATATCAAGCGTGTTCAGATTTGCATAGAACGCCTCCTCTGCTTCTGCGGGCGGGATGTATCCGATGGGGCCGAGCAAGCGGCGGTTGTTATACCAATCGACCCATTTCAGCGTTTCCCACTCGACTTCGCGCATCGATTTCCACGGACCGATCTGGTTGACGACCTCGGTTTTAAAGAGGCCGATGACGCATTCGGCCAAGGCGTTGTCATAAGCGTCACCGACGGTTCCGACCGAGAGGTCGATTTCTGCCGAAGCCAGTCGCTCGGTATATTTGATGGACAAATATTGCGAGCCTCGATCGGAATGGTGAACCAAGCTTTTGTTATCAGGCATTTTTCTTCGCCAGATTGCCTGATCAAGTGCGTCGAGGACGAACTTGGTCGTCATGGATGTGGACACGCGCCAGCCCACGATCCGCCGGGCGAAAACGTCGATCACGAATGCCACATAGACCGTCCCCGACCATGTGGGCACATAAGTGAAGTCTGAAACCCACAGCTTGTTGGGCCGATCCGCCTTGAACATGCGGTTCACTTTGTCGTCCGGGCAGGACTGAGAGGTGTCCGGGTTCGTTGTGACGATCTTTTTGCCATGAAGCACACCCCTGATCCCCAGGGTGCGCATCAACCGCTCCACCGTGCAGCGGGCAACGTCCTGGCCATCCCGCCGCAGAACGTGCCAAATCTTGCGCGCACCGTAGAGTTTGCGATTGTCTGCCCAAGCCCCGTCGATCTTGAGGCTCAGGGCGGCATCGGACTTGGCACGGGCAGACGCCCGGCCAGGATCACGCGCGATGGCGCGTCGATCATAGTAAGTTGATGGGGCAATTTGCAACGTTCTGCAGATCGGCTCGACCCCGAATAAACCCCGACTGTTCTCAATAAAATCCATCATTTGCGAAACGGGCGGTCGAGCTCCGCCTGAGCAAAATACGCTGACGCTTTGCGCAGGATCTCATTGGCCTGCCGAAGCTCCCGGTTCTCGCGTTCAAGCTCTTTGATACGCGCCTTCTCGGCACTCGTCTGGCCCGGCCGTTCGCCGCCATCACGCGGGCCCTGGCGGACCCAAACACGAAGGCTGTCTGGCGAGCAGCCCAATTTACCCGCGATCGCCATCAGCGCCGCAGCTTCGCTCTGATACTCATCGCGGTGTTCCATCGCCAGCCGCACCGCACGCTCGCGGAACTCAGGCGAATACGGCTTCGAGGTCTTCTTCTTTGTCTGTTCCATAACGGGCAATTCTCCGAGAGTTTCGCCCTCCGGTAAAGTCGGGGCGGTTCACCCTTGCTGCCATTGCTGCCGTCACATTCACGCAGATGGTACGCGCCCGCGACAATCCTGCAGGCCAGCTTCTTGACGACGCCTTTGACCCGGATGACAAGCCTCTGCTGATGGCAATCTGCAAAGACTATGAAGGCGAAACGCCAACAGAGCGTCAGAAAAACCCTCACCCACCCGACACATTGGCCTTCGCAACATGGGTCATCGCAAGGCTCGGCGCCTGGACGGGGTACTATGGCAAGCCGGGTCCTGCAACTTTGGCTCGGGGCCTTCAAAAGTATCACGCCGTCAAATATGGAGCGCAAATAGCAAGAGTAATTGTGTGAATCAGAAAGCGGTAAAGTCGGGGCGGTTCATGCCGTCGCCGCCTTGCGCGTCCTTGGCTTTG
Source organism: Beijerinckiaceae bacterium (assembly GCA_947474545.1). Classification (GTDB taxonomy): domain Bacteria; phylum Pseudomonadota; class Alphaproteobacteria; order Rhizobiales; family Beijerinckiaceae; genus Terripilifer. The sequence continues at coordinate 4,562 of CANJJI010000242.1, forward strand.
ACGCGGAAAATCCCGTGCCTGTAGCTGTAAAACGCAAGCGGACGGCCATGGGCGAGCACGTGCCGCTTCAACGCCAGAAGATAGGCGCGCCGCGTCTCCGTCGGCGTGAACTGCAACGAGATCAGGCGGCCCGTCGCGTCGTCGATGAACACGATCAGCGTGCAGCGCGGCCCGCGCCCCTCGAACCAGTCGTGCGGCGAGCCGTCGATCTGGACGAGTTCGCCGAACCGAGGCCGGCGATCACGCAACTGGTGGACCCGCTTCTCCATGCGCCGCTTCGGGCGCCACAACTTGTGCGCCATTTGCAGCCGCCGGATCGTCTCGCGCGACACCTCGATGCCCTCGCGCTCGGCCAGCTTTTCAGCCGCGAGCGTCGGGCCAAACCCCTGATACTTGTCCCGCAGAAGCCCCAGAATCCGCGTTTGAACCTCCGCCTCGACCCGCAGCGGCGATGTCCGCCCGCGCTGGCGCGAGACAAGGCCCCGGTCGCCATCCGCCCGAAACGCCCGCACCAGCCGCTTCATCTGCCGCACGCAAATCCCCAGACGTTCCGCGCCCTCGCGCTGAAGCAGCTGGCCCGCGACTATCGA
>CANJJI010000243.1 GCA_947474545.1 Beijerinckiaceae bacterium
TAGAGGATCACCTCGTCGACGCCCACGGCTTCGACACGTTTCAGCGTATCGGTAATTTGTTGCGGCGAACCGAACAGGATCGAATTGTCATCGAACTGGCTGCCTGAAGGATCGTTCAGCTTTTCGCCGATCTTCTTGAAATATTCCATCGTGGGCGGCAGTGGTCCTGCGCCGCCCTGGCTCATTTTTTTGCGCAGGCCCGCCATTGAAATGTAATCCACCATGCGCTGGCGTGCTTCAGTCATCTGCGAAGGGCTGCCCCCGATGTGGATGAAATAGCTGCTCTTGACCTTGCGCACGGGCGCTTTTTTCTGCTCGCAGATTTCGCGATAGGCGTTCACCGCATTGGCGAGGCTGCCGAACAGGATCGTCGAGGCGAACGGAGCCAGCAGAAGGTTCCAGTCAAAGCGCGTGGCCAGCTCCATAGAAAATTTCGAAAACGAAGCCATATGGGGCCGGAAGGGCTTTTGCAGCGGGCGCGGAAACACCTCGATATCGTGCGCCTGATAGAATTTGCCATCGAATGAAAATGGTCCGGTCTCGCTCCAGCATTTGTTGAGAAATTCCAGCCCCTCGGTGAATTGCTCCGCCGATTGCTGGAAATCCGCATTGAACGGAGTGAATTCGTGACTGTCGTAGCCGCGTCCCGCAGCAAAATCGACACGCCCGCCGGAGAGTTGATCCAGCGTCGCCCATTCGGCGGCCACATGAATGGGATGATGAATCGGCAGCACCACAACCGCTGGCGCAAGCCGAATCTTGCTGGTGACGGCAGCTACGTGGCTCAACACGACCAGAGGTGCTGAGACGCAGCCGCGCCGGTTGAAATGATGTTCGCCGATCCAGGCCGAATGCAGGCCAAGCTTTTCCGCCAGCACGGCTTGCTCGCGGATTTCATGCAGGAATTGTTCAGGCGTGCGGGGATTGTCGGGATAGCGGTTATCGCTGAGTGTAAAATACCCGAATTTCATGGCCTTCTCCCATTATCGCTTGCCCGGCCCTCCGGCCTGGCTGTTTCGCCGCCCTCCTTATACTGGGCGGGCCACTTGTGCGATCAAAAAGGAATACCATCGCTAACAGAAGCGCCGCAGCGCTATTTCACCGGGATGATGGCGCGGGCAAGAGTTAACCGCCGCCGTAGAGATATTGCGGCAGCCAGAGTGTCAGGGGCGGCCATATATACATCAGCACCATGCACAGGATCACGATCAGCATATACGGCATCATGCCTGCAAAAATCTGGTTGATGGTGACATGCGCTGGCGCAACGCCCTTCAGATAGAACGCCGACATAGCAACTGGCGGCGACAGGAACGCCGCCTGCAGGTTCACGAACACCAGCACGCCCCAGAGGATCGGGTCGATGGCGAAGTGTTTCAGCAGAGGCAGGAAAATCGGCACGAAGATCACGATGATCTCGGTCCATTCCAGCGGCCAACCCAACACGAAGATGATGGCCTGCGAGAGGATCATGAACTGGATCGGCGTCAGGTTCATGGACAGAACCCATTGCTCGATCAATTGCTGGCCGCCGAGCAGTGCAAACACGGCAGAAAAGATCGCCGACCCGACAAACAGCCAGCACACCATCGACGTGGTCTTGGCCGTCAGAAATACAGCTTCTTTAGTTCGCTTCCAGTTCAATGTCCGCGCCTGAAACGCCAGCAGGAAGGCGCCCGCAGCGCCTACCGCCGCCGATTCCGTTGCTGTCGTAATGCCAAGCAGGATGACCGCGAGCACGATCACCGTAAGAATGCCAAGCGGCGCAACAGAATCTGTCAGCAGCTTGATGATCTGCAGGCGGTCAGCCGTCATGCGCCAGTAATACCGGAGCATGATCACAGCAAAGCCTGCGCAGATGCCGAAGTACCAGTAATAGAAGCTGGGCGGCGGGCCCTTTTCGGCGTCGCTCTGTTCGGTGGGTGCGAGATCGGGCGTACCCAATTGTTCTACGCCCGCAGGAACGATATCCGCCGCGACCTGCTGATGGATTACGACATACCAGTAGACAGCCCACAACGTGCCCGCAACGATAGTGAGCGGCACGAGCGAATAGAGGAAGTTGGTGAACAAATACCAATAACTGATCGGCTTGCCGTCTGCGGAAATGGCGCGCGCTTTTCCCGGCGACGCCAACGCTTTCAGCAAACCCACAAACATGTTGTTTGAATAAGCCTGCTGAAATTGTCCCATCCATTCCGGCACGGGAACCTGCCGCTGATCTTCCGGCAAGGGCGGCGCAATCTTGGGGTTCAGCAGCGCCCAGCCGATAATATAGGCGAGATAGAGCAGCGACAGGAAGAAGCCGGGAAACATCGCAGCCGCATAAAGCTTCACGACCGATTGTCCTGCGACTGCCGCATAGACGATGATCATCACGGAGGGTGGAATGAGGATGCCGAGTGTGCCGCCTGCTGTAATCACGCCTGACGCCAGCTTCACGTCGTAGCCCGCCCGCAGCATCGGATTGAACGCGATCACGCCCATCAGCACGACGACCGCGCCGACCAGACCGCTCGCAATGCCCCAGAACGTGCAGACGATCAGCGTCGCCACGGCGAGCGAAGCTGGCACATTCCGGAACGCCAGCTGAATCGAATAGAACATCTTGTCGACGAGCGCGCCGCGCTCCATCACATAACCCATCAGGACGAAGAGCGGCACGGATATCAGAACGTCGTTCGTCATTGCGCCATACGTTCGCTGCACCATGAGGTCAAAGACGCGATTGTGCCAGAACGCCTCTCCTGGAACATAAAAGGCGATATAGCCAAAGAAAATACCAAGCCCCATCAGCGTAAACGCGGTGGGGAATCCGAGCATGATGACAGCGACAATGAGCCCCAGCATCAGGAGTCCGAGCATGGGATCGGTCATTGCTTATCTCCCATGCCGCGCTGCCGTGCTGCCTCATCAATCGAGGCCGCCTGTTCGATAGCCTTTTCGCGATCAGAAGCGTCGACATGTTCGCTGCCTTCCAGCTGCTGTTCGATCACGTCGATTTCCTGCACATCCTTGAGACGCGGTGGAAATTCACCTGTTCTGAGGCAGATCACGCAGCGCATGATTTCTGCGAAAGCCTGCAGCATCAGGAAAGCGCCGGCTATGGGGATGACAGACTTGAAATGATAGACCGGCGGCCCGTCGGCGGTGACGTTGGAATGTTCGCCAATTCGCCAGGATTGTCCGGCATAATCAAAGCCCGCATAAATCAGCGCGGCGATGCCGGGGATGAAGAATATGACATAAAGAACGAGATCAAGGCCGGCCTGCGTACGCGGCTTCATGGAAGAATACAGAAAGTCGCCGCGCACATGTCCATTTTGCGCCAGCGTATAAGCGCCGCAGAGCATAAACAATGTGCCGTAAAACATATTGCTGGCGTCGAAAATCCACGCGGTCGGCATGTTGAGTATATAGCGTTTGAAGACTTCCGCACAGACCAGAAGCATCAGACCGACAATCAGCCACGCGGCGGCTTTGCCGACCCAGGTACTGACGCCATCAATAAAATAGAGAAGTTTCTGCGCGCTCATACATGTTGCCTGGCTAAGTTACCGCAAAAACACATGCGCCATCTGGCTGTCAACCAGATGGCGCCATAAACCCGGAGATAATCTCAGAGCTTGGCGGCTGCGCCATTGGCGCCGAAATAATGGTCAAAGGCCATCTTCCGGTTCACAACCGTATCCTGCTCCCAGCGCGTGGCCCGGCGTGCGAAGGTAAGCTGCGATTGCAGGATTTCCTTGAACAGCGCATTTTCACCGGACTTTTTGCGCACCACGTCATCATAGATTTCGAGCTGCCGCTTGAGGATCGCGTCCGGGGTCTTGTAGAAGCGCACCTTGTCCTTGGTCTGCAATTCCACATAATCGGTGGAATACCTGTCTACGGCCTTCTGCGACATTTCCATGCCGGCCGCATCAACAGCGTTGGCGATGATGGCTTTCATCTTTTCCGGCAATCCGTTGAACTTGTCCTTGTTGAACATGATCTCGAATTGCTCGGCGTTCTGATGATAGCTCTGCAGCATGCAGACTTTCGATACGTCGGGGAAGCCTAGAACGCGATCTGAAGATGCGTTGTTGAACTCGGCCGCATCAAGCAAGCCACGGTCCATCGCAGAGACAATTTCGCCGCCCGGCAAGGCGTTCACCGCCATGCCCATGTTCTGGAACACGTCAATCGATATGCCGACCGTGCGGTATTTGAGGCCCTTGAGATCTTCAAGGCGCGTCACCGGCTTCTTGAACCAGCCGAGCGGTTGCGTTGGCATCGGGCCATAGGGGAATGAGACAACATTGGCGCCGACTGAGGCATAGAGTTTTTCAAGTAGTTGCGCGCCGCCGCCGTAGCGGTGCCAGGCGAGCAGCATGTTGGCGTCCATGGCAAAGCCGGGGCCCGAACCCCACAGCGCCAGAGCGGTCTGTTTGCCGTAATGATAGACCATCACGCCATGGCCGCCATCCAGCGTCCCTTTGGAGACGGCATCGAGAAGCCCGAAAGCAGGAACCACGGCGCCTGCCGGCAACACTTCAATCTTCAATTCGCCACCGGTCATATCATTGACCTTCTTGGCGTAATCGAGCGCATATTCATGGAAGATATCTTTCGATGGCCAGGTGCTTTGCCAGCGCATGTTGATGACGCCCTGGGCCTGCGCGACCGAAGGAGCCGCGACTAGACCGGCGCCAGCCAGTGCTGCACCTTTGAGGAATCTCCGGCGATCGGCGATTTTACTATTCGACATGAATATCTCCTGTTCCTGAGCCGCCTCCACGCGGCTTGGGCTCAAATAGAGCAGGGACGATGCTTATACAGCGGAGAACATCGCTTCAATCGCGTTAGTGTTCAATATTCGGAGATGAGCATTTTGTGGACTTGCCCCGCAGGGACTGATGCAGAGCGCATTCATTCTAAAATTATTCGAATACAGATGAGCCAATTGCAAAACCGCGATTGCGCGCTGATTTTTCGCCCTGAAAGGGAATAAATCGAGGCATCCGGGTCCGAACCTGGCATGGTGTTTCCACGACAAATCACCAACAGGCGAGTGCCTCGAAATGCCTCTGCGCGAGACGCTA
>CANJJI010000244.1 GCA_947474545.1 Beijerinckiaceae bacterium
CGCAAGCGGCGGATGCCGCGCGTCCGCAATCACGGAAAATGGGCCATGCAAGGCCAGAACGGTATGGCGAACGCCCGGAAACAGCGCTATCCGGCAAAATCAGCCCCAAGCTGGCGAATCCCCCGAAGAGTTTTGCAAGAGGCTCAGTTCAATACGGATTCCGCACCGGGCGCTGTGGATGAAGTCCTGGAAATGCAACGGCGGCTCGGAATTCCTTATTCACTGCTCACCTTCGCACGCTGGACAAGCCATTCGGCCGGCCGCGAGGAAACCTATCCGCTCGACTGGACCGCAATTGCGGAAGATGTCGAACAGGATATCGCCAGCGTTGGCTACCTGCACAATGGTCTCCATCTGTCGCGTGGGGACATACAGCAAGCCGCTGGGGATATGGACGCAGATATAGCGACGCTCAAGGCGCTGGGGTGCGATATTCGTGTGTTTCAACCCTGGGGCAGCAATATGCCGTCAAGCGATATGGTTCATACTGTGCATGTGGACTGGTGGAAAATGACGAAGAGCCAGCCATTATGGATCTATAACCGCTTTGGTCTTTCCTTCGACGCTACTTTTTCTGATGCTTCACTGGCCAATCCGGCTTCCGCTACCATAGAACTTGATCCTGTTCACTGGTGCAAAGAGAAACTCAAGCCGGGCCACCGCTATCTCCTGATGCTACATCCCCATCTCTACGAGACCAACTGGGACAAGCCGGCCGTGATCGAGGGCCCGGAGTGGTATCAGAAAATATGCAAGGCCCGTTCAATGGCTGGCTGGAACAAGCTGACATCAAGGGTACGAAAACTCTAGTCACTCAGGACAAGGCCCGGCGGACTTCAGCGATGATGCGATCCTGCACGGATTCCTCAAGATAGGGATGCATGGGCAGGCTGACGACTTCAGCTGCGATCCTTTCACTCACTGGCAGTCCGTTCCCCGCCACCGGATAATGCGCGTAGGCGCCCTGCAAATGCAGGGGCTTGGGATAATAGATGGCGGTAGGAATCCCCGCCTTCGCCAGTTGATCGCGGAACGGATCACGCCGTTCGGCATCCACGCGCAATGTATATTGCGCCCAAACAGACCGTGTGTCCGGCGTGCGCGCCGGAACGATCGCGACATCGGCCAATGCCGCATCGTATCGCCGCGCAGCACGTTCGCGTGCTTCGATTTCATCGGGGAATAATTTCAGTTTCTCGATGAGAACGGCGGCCTGGATTGTATCGAGGCGGCCATTCATGCCTATGCGCACGTTCTCGTATTTGTCGGCGCCCTGTCCATGCACACGGATCGATTTCATGATTTCGGCAAGTTCGTCATCGTCGGTGAAGACTGCGCCTCCATCGCCGTAACAACCCAGGGGCTTGGCAGGAAAGAAACTCGTCGCAGTCGCAACGCCGATGGTTCCAACCTTGCGGCCACGATAGATTGCACCAAAACTCTGCGCGGAATCGGACAGAAGAAACATGTTCTCCCGCGCACATATCCGTTCGATCACGTCATAGTCAGCCGGTTGGCCAAAGAGATCGACGCTGATCAGGGCGGCCGGTTTCAGGCCCAGTTCACGCGCGGTGACAAGCGCGGCTTCAACGCTGGTAGGATCGAGATTGAACGTATCATCAAAAACATCCGCAAATATTGGCGTAGCTCCAACCCATGCGACGATTTCCGCTGTCGCAGCAAACGTAAAACTTGGACAAATGACGGCATCGCCGGGCTTCAGCCCTTTGGCCATCAGCACCAGCGCAAGCGCATCAGTACCATTGGCGCAAGAGATGGTATGTTTGGCGCCGCAGAATTTCGACAATGCCGCTTCCAGTCCGGCAACCTCCGGACCCATGATATAGGCGCCGTGATCCACCACTTTCAGAATTGCGCGGTCCACAGCTGCGCCAAGCCGGCGGCGCTGCGCGGCCAGGTCAATAAACGGTATGTTCTCGACGGGCGTGGTCATGGACAACTCGCGATCCCTCTATTTCGCAGCGAAAACTTCCAGGTTCCCGCCCGCCGTTTCCCGATAGGTTTCCCCTGTGCGCGGACAGACGAGATCGGGGCCGAGCAATTCTCCGGTTCGGCTTACCCAGCCTTTGCGGCGTGCGGGAACGCCAACCATCAGAGCGTAATCTGGAACATCACTTGTCACGACAGCGCCAGCGGCAATGAAAGCATAGGCGCCAATAGTGTGACCGCACACGATAGTCGCATTGGCGCCGATGGATGCTCCTTTTTTCACCAGAGTTGCGCGAAACTCATTTTTCCGTTCCACAAAGGCGCGGGGATTATTGACATTGGTAAAGACACAGGAGGGACCGCAGAAGACATCATCCTCAAGACGAACACCCTGGTAGAGCGCGACGTTGTTCTGAATTTTGCAATTATCACCGACCGATACATGCGGCCCGATCATAACATTCTGGCCCAGAACGCAATCGCGGCCGATAGAAACATCTGGCAGGATGTGAACAAAATGCCATATCCGGGTGCCAGAACCGATGCTGGCGCCTTCATCGACATAGGCGCTTTCATGCAACTTCGCGCCGGGAAAGCGCGGATCTGATATCATCTGACTGGCGGACGAAGCCACGCTCATGTTCCCATGTATGGAGCAGCAAATGGATGCGCCTCGCCTTTACTTGCCGTCAGTTGCTGCGTACGAAATCCAGCGACTGTTTCAATGGATGGACGAACATCTTCTATCGAAAAACCACGTCCAGCTATGATTTCCCGATAACTGTGATTGTGAAGCTCGGTAAAATTATCGGAAAACTCAGCGTCCTCTTCGTCTATGACGATGGAACGGTAAGTGCGTTTCTTGTTCTTAACGGAGCCTGGCAAATCATTCTCGTCAATCGAGAGGAACCAGCGCACATCGGCATTCTTGAACGAGAGAAATCCTGCCGCACGATTGGCGTCCCGCAGGTGGGCGACCTGATGTTGCATCGGCCCGAATAGAAATGTCAGCATATCGAAAAAGTGTATGCCTATGTTGGTCGCGACGCCGCCCGATTTGGCTTCATCGCCTTTCCACGAGGTATGATACCAGCGTCCGCGCGACGTAATATAGGTCAGGTCGACCTGATGGCGCTTGTTGATGGCCGCATATTTCTCCCGCAATTTTATAACCGCTTCATGCAGGCGCAATTGCAATATCGTGTATACTTTCTGGCCTGTCTTGGCTTCCATTTGCGCCAGGCCATCCAATTCAGCGCAATCGATGACTAACGGTTTTTCGCAAATTGCATCAGCGCCGTGGCGCAGTGTGAAACGTACATGCGCATCATGCAGATGATTTGGGGAGCAAATACTAACGTAATCCAGCTTTCCACCATTACTCAAATGTGTGTCGATATGAGCGTTGAACTTCTCGAATTGTGTAAAAAAAAATGCGTCAGGAGCATATGAATCTATAATTCCGACGGAATCGTTAGGGTCCATTGCCGCGACCAAGCGCCCGCCAGAGTGCCGGATGGCTCCAAAATGCCGGGGCGCAATATACCCCCCTGCCCCGATCAATGCAAAATCGAGCACAATCTTCTCCTCGAGATTACCCCGGCGCCGGCCAAACCTGCCAACCAGCGTCGTCAGGCTTTGACTACGTTGTCAGCTAACGTGCCCGTTCTTTCGCAAACATTTCGCGTATCCACTACCAACTTTGATCCGCGAATCAGCATCTCATAGTTGACATTATCGTGATCTGTCGCAATTAGAACAGCGTCATATTTTTTGAGCTCTTCCGGTGTCAGCGGTACGGATTTCCGGCCTGCCAGATTAGCGTGTTCGCGCGTTTCGGGAATAATTGGAATATAGGGATCGTGAAACTCGACATGAGCTCCTCTCCCTTCCAGGAGCTCGATCAGAACCAGCGACGGGCTTTCGCGCATATCGTCGACGTTTTTCTTGTAGGCGATGCCCATAACAAGGACTTTCGAACCGTTCAACCCGCGACTGGCGGTACGATCCAGCGCCCTCGCCAACTCTGCTATAATGTGGCGCGGCATATGCCGGTTTATTTGCCCGGCCAATTCGATAAAGCTTGTGGAAACTCCATATTCCTTCGCTTTCCAGGTGAGATAAAAAGGGTCGATTGGAATGCAATGCCCGCCCAGCCCGGGGCCAGGATAAAACGGCATGAAGCCAAAGGGTTTGGTCTTGGCCGCCTCAATGACCTCCCAGACATCGACGCCCATAGCGGAATAGATCACCTTGAGTTCGTTGACGAGGGCGATGTTCACCGCGCGAAAGATGTTTTCTGTCAGCTTGACGGCTTCGGCTGTAGCTGTGGACGAAACAGGCACGGTGCGCGTCACCAGAACGCTATAGAGCGCATTCGCAACTTCGAGCGCATGTTTGCCGTCACCGCCGACAACCTTGGGTATGCCTGCGGTTTCAAACTTCTCGTTGCCGGGATCTTCCCGTTCGGGTGAAAATGCAAGGAAGAAATCCTCGCGGCTTCGAAGCCCTGTTTCTTCCAGAATCGGCCGCATAACCTGATCCACAGTGCCCGGCCATGTGGTCGATTCCAGCACGATCAATTGGCCGCGGCGCAGGCTTTTGGCGATTGTCCTGGCTGTTTGCTCGACATAGGAGAGATCAGGCTCCTGATGTTTGGTCAGTGGCGTAGGGACACAAATGATAATCGCGTCGGCATCATGCAAACGGCTAAAATCTGCGGTCGCCTCGAATAAACCGAGGTCGCGGGCGTTGCGGATTTCGCTCACCTGAATATGAGCGATCGAGCACTCGCCGGCGTTCAATTCCTTCACACGGTCCAGATTGACGTCAAACCCGACGACCTGGAGTTCTCGACGGACAGCTACAAGTGCGAGGGGAATTCCGACGTAACCAAGGCCGATGATCGCCAGCTTGACTTTCCGATCCTTGATCTTCGCCAGCAGGCCGTTCACCAATGCCCCGGTAGGCTCCTGAGTTGTTGTTGACATCATGTTCTCACGGTTTGAACCGCCCCGGGATTGCCGGAGGCTTTTTGGTTTAAATTATGCGGCTATGGATAGATTGTCCATGGCAGCAGTCGCTGCGTAGTA
>CANJJI010000245.1 GCA_947474545.1 Beijerinckiaceae bacterium
ACACCATGCCAGGTTCGGACCCGGATGCCTCGATTTATTCCCTTTCAGGGCGAAAAATCAGCGCGCAATCGCGGTTTTGCAATTGGCTCTGAAGACTATGATTTATATAATTATTATAGGTGCGCAGATTTAAACATACGAGAATGCCGTTGTGGCATGGCATAATGAACTCTCAGCCCGGCGATCATTCGCCGGGCTTTTTCATGCCGTGCCGGATAGATCAGCCGCCGATATTTTTATGTCACTTAGGCAGACTCTGCTCTGCGCCGTCACATTGAGCCGCTATCCTGCCTGTATCGGGTCCAGTTTCAGGACGCGTGGTTTCAGGAGGATTGTAAGATGGGTCTGTGGAGTTTCGCAAAGTCAGTCGGCGCGAAAGTATTTGGTGGCAGCGAAGCGCATGCCGCAACGCCCGAAGAGTTGAAGAAAGAAGCTGAGAAGCATGGCCTGGATATGTCAGGCGTCGAAGTTCATGTCGACGGCGACAAGGTAACGCTGTCCGGCAAGTCTCTCTCGACGGAAGAGTCCGAGAAGATTGCCTTGGCGATTGGTAACACTACAGGCGTGGCTAGTGTTGACAACAAGCTTGCCGCCGCCAAGGCGACTCCGGAATCAAAGACCTACACCGTCGTATCTGGCGATACCTTGTGGAAGATTGCCGAGCATAATTATGGCCATGGGAATGGCGGAAAATATCCGGTCATTTTCGAAGCCAACAAGCCGATGCTGTCGCATCCCGACAAGATCTATCCGGGTCAGGTTCTGCGCATTCCTCCGCTGGAAGCGAGTGCCTGATTTATCATCGGGTATCTTTCTAAAAATGCGAAGCGCGGGTTTCTGACCCGCGCTTTTTCTTTTCCTGACGTTCGCTTCAGCCCTTTTTCATCGTGGCGGCGACTGCGGGTTCGTTTTTTGAAACATCGTCGAACCATGCCGCCAATTTGGGCGCATGCGGCCGCCAGTCCCACTGTCCCTCACGGGTCACGAATGTCAAAGCGCAGACCAGCCCCATGGCGGCGGCATCAAATTGCCTGGGAACATCTTTCTCAAATTCTGCGACAGCGCGTTTGATCTTGCCGAGCTGGTGTTCGATCCAGGGCTGCGCCTTCTGCGCCGGTTCGCGCCAGCGGTCTTCATAGTGGATGAGGATGGAGGCTTCGGTAATCCCATCGGCAAGCGCGAGCCGCGAAAGTGTTTTGTAGCGCTCCAGCCCACGCGCGGGAATTATCTTTCCGCCTCCTGCGATTTCATCGAGATATTCAAGGATGACAGGCGAATCGAATATGGGACTGCCGTCGTCAGCGATCAGCATGGGTATTTTATGAAGGGGATTGATGTGGCGGACCTCGTTGCTTTTGTCGGCATCGTGGTCGATCATTTCGATACGGCCTGTAAGGCCGAGAACATGAGCAGCCATGGCCGCCTTTCGCCCAAAGGGCGATCCCAGAGAATAACGCAATTTCATTTCGATTTCCTCCCGCTGTCTTGCTTTACCGCAAGAGGTTTGCAGCAGGCCGAGCGCCCAGGCAAGTGCAGGAGGGTCGCGTTACGTTGACTGCAATTGCAGGTTCACGGCTTTGGGCCCCTTGCCTTTCTTGTCGGGCTCGATCTCGAACAAGATGGGGGCGCCTTCTGGAAGGGCCGTGAGGCCCGCAGCTTCAACCGCACTGATATGCACGAAAATGTCGCGTCCGCCGTCCGCCGGCTTTATGAAGCCATAGCCTTTTTCGAGATTGAAGAATTTCACAGTACCTTGTTGATGTGGCATGACACGCCTTCCCTCACAGCCAACCACGGCCCATACGTGGAGCAGGCGCGAGGTTTGCAGTTGCAAGCCGAAGGTCCGGTGCGAATGAAAACGATGCGGCACTGCTTTCTTGCAGGCTTGCCACGTGTGCTTGGCATCGCGGTTGCCTGCGAGGCATTAGGGCGTTCTGCAATTCGTGAAATCCGCCACTCGTTGACTTCACGTTTCCGGTCAGGGTGAGATTCCAGCCGGGTACTTCGTTGGTGCAGTAGTGTGGGACGCTGTCTACCTTGTCCCCTGGTCCGTCGGACCCGAAGCATTCCAGCCAGCATTCCAGTGTCAAGGTTGGGCCAGCGATTTGATTTTTGCAAGCAGTTAGTTGAAGCGGCGGGCCGCGCCGGGTGACGGCAGGGCCTATCTAACTAGGCCCGGTCCCCGAATTGCGTGGCCCGCCAGCTACCTTGGCCCTGTTTGGCGAGCACTGCGACAAGCCAGGGAAGCAGGGTATTGGCTTCATCGATAAGGATAAACGGTGGATTGACGATGCAAAATCCGGTTGCAGTGAGAGGCCCGGCGTGAGCGGCCTGATCAATCGAAAGTTCCAGCCGGAGAACGTTGTCGATGCCCGTGGCAGATAAATCTTCGTAAAAACGATCAACCTGTGCGGCGTCTTTGATTGGATACCAGATGGCGTAACAGCCGGTGGGCCATTTTTTCCAGGCCTTGCTGATCGCCGACACGATGCGGGTAAATTCGTCGCGCACTTCGAAGGGTGGATCAATGAGTGCGAGACCGCGGCGTTCTACGGGTGGTGTCCAGGCGTTGAGCGCGGTGTAGCCATCCATGCTTGCAATTCGCACACGGTTGTCGCGTCCGAAATTCCTGCGCAGGAGGAGGCAATCGCGTTCGTGTAATTCGTTCAGGGCGATTTTGTCCTGCGGGCGTAGCAATTTCTGCGCGAGCGCAGGCGAGCCGGGGTAAGATTGCGGTTTGCCCTCTTCATCACAAGGGCCGATCGCTTCAAGCCAGGGCGCAATGAGTTCGTCTATAGCGGCTGGCCGTTCGGCGTTTGCAATGCGTGCAATTCCGTTGCGCCATTCGTCCGTCCGGTTGGCTTCCTCGCTGGCGAGGTCGTAACGTCCTGGCCCCGCATGGGTATCCATGAAGCGCAGGGGCTGATCCTTACGCATCAAATAGACAAGAATCCGCGTCAGCAAAATGTGCTTGAAGACATCGGCGAAATTGCCAGCGTGGAAGGCGTGCCTGTAGTTCATACGGTTTGAGCGTCAACCGTGAAAACAATAGCAATGCGCCCCATCACTCCAAGAGAGATCATCGGGGGGCTGGAACAGAAATATTGCCAGAGCGGCAGGCAGCGCGCGCCACTTCCGGGCAGGACTGGAAATCTTTTCCGTCCTTGGCGACGCAGATCCGCACTTCCTCAAGTTGGCCGCGCGTGCAGGTGACCGAGATCATGTCCTCACGCAAGGATTTGTTCGACTCGAGAAAGGCGCGCTGGATTTCCGCCGGGTCCTTGCGCAGGGCGTCATTCGGCCGCCGCAAATCCTCGGGGATCACGATCTTCGCCTTGATGCGGCCTGCAAGATCGAAATATTCAGCTGCCGAAAGGCCCGAACAGGTGCCATGCTTGCGCCATTCGTAACGGGCCAGGCCTTCTTCCGGATAAACCCCGCGCGCATGTTCGAGCGCAGAACGGGGCGGGTTGCCCTGATCACAATAAGAGGGGAAGCCGCGGGTAAATTGCGGCCATAGTCCATGCACAACAAACGCGTTGTTGGCTCCTGGTGCGCATTGCTCGCGCGACCTGCGGCCAGCATCGGAGGAGCAGAAGCTTGGCGACCAGCTCAGCGAAAGGACGTAAAAATCGAATTGTCCCGGGCGAGCGCCATATTGTTCGCCCCCTCCACCGCCGCGCCGGTCGCCGCGATCACGCTGGCGTCCACCGCGGTCCTGGTCGGAAGAGCGGTCGCGGCCGTAGGGCCGGTCGAAGTCGCGCTGGCTTCGGCGTCCGCCCGGCTGATTGTTGTCGCTACCTGGCTGAGTGTTCTGCCCTGAGGGTTGACGGTCACGGCAATTGTCCAAAATGCAATCGTTGTTGTTGCGGCCTGGCATCTGGGCCAGCGAGGCTTGCGGCAAAACCGGCAGAATGAGGGCGGCAAGTAAGGCACAGCTGCGAATATTCAACATTTCAAACTGGCTCCAGGACAGATTGGCTGGACGAATGGATTTGGCATACCGCACGCATTATGGACCAGCAGTCGAACAATTGGGACCAAAGGCGTTGTGATGGTCGAGACCTGCGATGCACCATTCCACACCCCAGCTCCAGCCGATGATGCCCTGGTTTTCGCCGATCCAGTATTTGAGATTGCGAACACGGCCATCATTCATCGAGACCCTGCTCTGGCAAAACCGGCGTGGAATCAGGTCCATGCCGGCTGTGCGAAAACCGCTTTCGCGAACGTCGAGAAACTCCTGAATCACTAGACCGGATTTCCAATAGGTCGATTCGCGCTGGCTGAAGCGGCTCTGGATCCGGCTCAGCACACCTTCGTGGTTACAGGCCGGGAGGTCGCCTGAAAAGGGCCAGAACCGGCCTTCCGCAGGAGTCAGCGGACGGGCTTCCAGTGCTGTGGCTCCGGTAATTGCCATGGCGGCAAGAAAGATCCGGGAAAAGATCATCGCAATGTCTCCAATTCGGCCAAATCAGTCCTTGCCATTGGTGGTTCTGTCTTGGCTTTCGATCAAGCAGGTTAATAGCGGTAAATCACGCTGCCGCCAACTTCCGCCAAGTTAGCCTTCCAAGTCAGCCCAGGCATATGAATTGCGAGTTTTGGGCACAGTCCGCCTCCCTGCATGCGCAAGCGTGCCGATCCGGAGCGCGGTGACCCAAAATGGCACGCAATGAGTGATCGTACCCAGGCTTCACTGCCTCCATTGAATCGAAACCGCGCCGGGCTCCGGTCAATGGTTGCGGCGCACGGGACATGGCGGCAGGTTCTGCCACAACCTAATACGGCAATTGTGCGGGCGGCGCTTTCGCTCACTGCCGCAGTTTCGGATGCGGCGGCGATCATCTGCTGTGCGTTGCTGTCCGGTATAATCTATCACCGGACCGCCTACGATTATTTCACTGTTGAACTGGATGAATTCATCCGGCAGGGCTGCATGATGGCCCTGTTGTTTGTTGTGCCGAATATTGTGCGGCGGGAGTACACTGTCGGTGCCGTCGCGAAGGTGGTTGGAATAGGCTAACGCGATCTCCAGCT
>CANJJI010000246.1 GCA_947474545.1 Beijerinckiaceae bacterium
AGCGTCTCGCGCAGAGGCATTTCGAGGCACTCGCCTGTTGGTGATTTGTCGTGGAAACACCATGCCAGGTTCGGACCCGGATGCCTCGATTTATTCCCTTTCAGGGCGAAAAATCAGCGCGCAATCGCGGTTTTGCAATTGGCTCAATTTTGTCAGATTCTTTCTTAGTGTAGTGAATATCGCTGATATGGAGTACCGAAAAATTTTGGGCTGTCACTTTTGCGCTCCTAATATTTTTATATTTATATATTAGAGGTTTTCACACCAACCTCGACTGCTCCTTCGCCGCCGCAATAAAACTCGCAAACAACGGGTGCGGTTCAAACGGGCGTGACTTCAGTTCCGGGTGATATTGCACGCCGATGAACCAGGGGTGCATGTCGCGCGGGTATTCCACGGTTTCCGGCAGCAGGCCGTCGGGCGACAGGCCTGCAAACACCAGCCCCTTGTCTTCCAATTGCTCGCGGTAGCGCATGTTGACTTCGTAGCGGTGGCGGTGGCGTTCGCTGATATTTGTTTCGCCGTAGACTTCGGCGATTTTGGAGCCTTCCTTCAGCGTGGCATCGAACGCGCCGAGGCGCATGGTGCCGCCGAGGTCGCCGCCGGCGCGGCGTTCTTCCAGCTCGTTGCCGCGCATCCATTCGGTCATCAGCCCGACAAGCGGTTCTGCGCAGGGGCCAAATTCCGTGGAGCCCGCCTTGTCGATGCCTGCCAGCGCGCGCGCAGCTTCAATGACCGCCATCTGCATACCGAAACATATGCCGAAATACGGCACTTTTCGCTCGCGTGCGAAACGCGCTGCGAGAATCTTGCCCTCCGCGCCGCGTTCGCCAAAGCCGCCGGGTACGAGAATGCCATGCACGTTTTCCAGAAATGGCGCAGGGTCTTCCTTCTCAAAAATTTCGCTCTCGATCCAGTCGAGATTGACCTTGACCCGATTGGCCATGCCGCCATGGGCGAGCGCTTCGATCAGCGATTTATAGGCGTCTTTCAGGCCCGTATATTTGCCCACGATGGCGATGGTGACTTCGCCCTCGGGATTGTGGACGCGGCCGGAAACCTCGCTCCAGCGGCGCATGTCAGGCTTGGGCGCAGGCTCGATGCCGAAGGCGGCCAGCACTTCCTTGTCGAGCCCGGCCTCGTGATAGGCGCGCGGCACGTCATAGATGGAGCCCACATCGCGCGCCTCGATCACGGCGCTCTCGCGCACGTTGCAGAACAGGCCGAGTTTGCGGCGTTCCTCGCGCGGGATTTCGCGGTCGGTCCGGCAGAGCAGGATGTTGGGCTGGATGCCGATGGAGCGCAGCTCCTTCACGCTGTGCTGGGTCGGCTTGGTCTTGAGTTCGCCCGCTGCGGGAATATACGGCAGCAGCGTCAGATGCACATAGATGCAATGACTGCGCGGCAAATCGTTGCCAAGCTGGCGGATGGCTTCAAAGAACGGCAAGCCCTCGATGTCGCCGACCGTGCCGCCAATTTCCACCAGCACGAAATCCACGCCCTCATTGCCGCTGAGGACGAATTCCTTGATGTGATTGGTGACATGGGGAATGACCTGCACGGTCGCGCCGAGATAATCGCCCTTGCGCTCCTTGGAAATGATTTCCTGATAGATGCGGCCGGTGGTGATGTTGTCACTCTTGCGCGCCGGCGTCCCGGTAAAGCGCTCGTAATGGCCCAGATCCAGATCGGTCTCCGCGCCATCGTCGGTGACGAAAACCTCGCCATGCTGATACGGGCTCATCGTGCCCGGATCGACATTCAGATAGGGATCGAGTTTTCGCAATCGCACGGTATAGCCGCGCGCCTGCAGCAGCGCGCCAAGCGCCGCCGAAGCCAAACCTTTGCCGAGCGAGGAGACCACGCCGCCTGTGATGAATACATATCGCGCCATGGGAGGTGAGACGTAGTCCTTTCCCGCTGATTCGCGTAGCGAAAAAACGCGCCTGCGGGATTCATTCACAGGCAAAATACTGAACGATAAAAAAGGGCCGGAAAACCGGCCCTTTTCTTGTCGATTATTGCTGCGGCGGCTGCGGCGGGGTGCCCCCGGCCGGCGGCGCCACGGGCGGCGGAAGCGGTGACGACGGCGCAGCGGGGGCCGTTGCGCCTCCACTCTGGGCTGGTTGCTCCATACGCTTGAGCTGATCGAACAGTCCGCCTCCCGGCGCTGCGGGCGTCTGTCCCGGAGCTGTCTGGGCAGGCTGCGCGGGTGCGCCTTCGAAAATCGACTTATTTGACCGGCCGACATTGGCCATGATCGTTAGCGTGATGGACGTCAGGAAGAAAATCGTCGCCAGAATGGCGGTGGCCCGCGTCAGAACGTTGGCCTGCCCGCGCCCGGTCATAAACCCGCCGCCGCCGCCAATGCCAAGCGCCCCGCCCTCCGAGCGTTGCAGCAGAACGACGACCACCAGCGCGGAAACAACCAGCAGATGTATGACGATGACGACGCTTTCCATGATCTGAATATCTCGCGAACAATCTTGAATGACACATTTGAGGCCAACAGCCTGCGCCGTGCCGGATTCTTGCGCGGCTCATACACGATGCCGCTGGATATGGCTACCCGGCTACGCAATGCAAGACCAGGGCGCCGTCGCTAGCGATACACTCCGGCTATCGCCATAAAATCCTTGGCTGTCAGGCTGGCCCCGCCCACCAGCGCCCCGTCCACATTGGCAATGCCAAGCAATTCCTGCGCGTTGGACGGCTTTACGGAGCCCCCGTAAAGGATGCGCACATCAGCCCCCTCCCCGCCCAGCGCCTTGCAAAGTTCCGCCCGGATGAACGCGTGAACTTCGGCCACATCAGACGCTGTCGGTGTCAGGCCGGTGCCGATAGCCCAGACCGGCTCGTAGGCAATGACCAGATTGCGTGCATTTGCGCCTGCGGGTATCGATCCCGCCAGTTGGCCACCCACAACAGCAAGTGTGCGCCCCTCGCGCCGTTCGCCCTCGGTCTCACCTACGCAGACGATCGCCGTAAGCCCTGCCGCAATTCCCGCCTCAGCCTTGGCTTTGACGACGGCATTGCTCTCGGCATGGTCCGACCGGCGCTCGGAATGGCCCACAATAACAAATGCCGCCCCTGAATCCGCCAGCATTTGCGCGGAAATATCGCCAGTATGCGCACCGCTGGCCCTAGCGTGGCAGTCCTGCCCACCGATTTCAAGGCCGCTTCCGCCGCCCGCCGCCTTAGACTGGGAAATCAGGGTAGCGGGCGGACAGATCAGCAGATCCGCCTTTTGCTTCAGGGTAGAATCATAGGCCGCAACCATCGCGGAAATTTCCGCGAGTGAAGCCTTAAGCCCGTTCATCTTCCAGTTTCCTGCCACCAGGGGCCTGGGCTTCACACTCATAGGGCGAATCCTGTCTGCTGCGGCCATTTGGCCTTGCCCATCCGGTTAGCAGGCGCGGGCTTTTCTGAAAAGCAGGGCCGCACTGCCAACAAATTCGGACTCGCCGTTTGCGCCTTCAAACCCATCCCCCTATAAAGCGCTACTTCCTGAGCCGCCCGGCGGCGCAACCTCTGAAAAAACGGATCATTTCATGCTCGATGGCATGCGCA
Organism: Beijerinckiaceae bacterium; assembly: GCA_947474545.1. GTDB lineage: Bacteria > Pseudomonadota > Alphaproteobacteria > Rhizobiales > Beijerinckiaceae > Terripilifer. The sequence goes on from CANJJI010000246.1 coordinate 3,571, forward strand.
AAGCTTCCCAGACCTGGCTCGGCAAGGCCGTGCTGACCCTGATGTTCAGCTTTTTGATCCTGAGCTTCGCCATCTGGGGCATCGGCGATATTTTCCGCGGGTTCAACGCGGGCAAGGTTGCGCGTGCAGGTAATACTGACATTTCAGCGGAAGAATTCCGGCAGGAATACCAGACCCAATTGCAACGCCTGCAACAGATGACCCGTCAGGCCATAACAAACGAGCAGGCGCGCGCCTTCGGCCTCGATCAGCAGGTGCTGAACCGGCTTTTGTCGGAAGCCATCCTCGACCAGCGCGCGCACGACATGGGCCTTGCCATGTCCGACGAGCACGTCCGCAACGCCGCGTTCAAGGATCCCGAATTTGCCGGCCCCACAGGTTCCTATGATCGCACTGTGTTTCTCGATAAACTGCGCAATGCGGGCCTTGACGAAAAGCGCTTTGCCGCCCGGTTGCGCTCGTCCTATCTGCGCCAGGAACTGACAGGTTCGCTGGTGGCGGGCCTGAAACTGCCGCAGACAATGCTGGAATCGGTCTTCCGCTACGCCAACGAAACGCGCAGCGTGGAATATTTCACAATCGGCGCTGCAGCCGTTGGCGACATAGCGGCCCCCACCGCCGATGAACTCAACAAATATTTCGCGGCCCAGGAAGCAACTTTCCGCGCGCCAGAATATCGCAAATTCGTCACGCTTGCGGTCACCCCGGCGACTCTGGCCGATCCTGCCAAGGTCAGCCAGACCGATCTCACCGCATTCTACGAGCGCGTGAAGGGGCAGCGGTTCACGACACCGGAAACACGTCAAGTCTATCAAATCGTCTTCAAATCTGGCGAGGAGAAAGAAGCGGCGGAAGCGCTCGCCAAGATCAAGGCGGGTGACAAATTTGCCGACGTAGCAGGGGCCCGCAATCTGAAAGTGTCCGATATCGACCTGGGTTCGCTGACAGCCGACAAGCTCACAGACCCTGCCGTCAGCAAAGCCGTTTTCGCGCTGAAAGAGGGCGAAACGACCGACGTTATTGCCGGGCGGTTTGGTCCGGTGCTGGCACAGGCAGTCAAGGTTCAACCTGCGGTCATCAAATCGCTGGACGAGGTTGCCGCTCTCCTTCGGGGCGAGATTGCCGAGCAACAGGCACAAGAAGCCGTGCAGAAAATTCAGGCGCAGATCGAAGATCAGCGCACATCCGGAAAAGTGCTTGATGAGGCAGCAAAATCAGCGGGGCTCTCCGTGCGCACTGTTGAAGCAATCGACGCTACCGGCCGCGATAAGGCGGGTGCCGAAGTCAAGAACCTGGTCGAGCGCGAAGCTCTGCTGAAAGCTGTTTTTGCATCAGATGTCGGCGTGGACAACGATACGATCACAACAAAGGATCGTGGCTATGTCTGGTTCGAGGTCGCCGGTGTAGAACCTGCCCGCAATCGCACTCTTGATGAAATCCGTCCGCAGATCGAGGCTGCCTG
>CANJJI010000247.1 GCA_947474545.1 Beijerinckiaceae bacterium
CCGGTGGTGAGTATGTATGAAATGCGCTGTTCCTGATAGGGCGCGCCGAAGTCCATCCCCGCACGTACACGGGCTCTGCTGAGGGAGCCAAGAAAATCGCGATCCATGCAATATTTTTTCTGGTAATCCATGAACCAGTCTTCCTTGACGACATCAGGTGCGCCCAGCGATGTGCCCGCGCTTTCGCCGGTCGCAGGCTTGTAGACATGTTCAATGCCTGTCTCGGCGCTGGCGGCAAAGGTCTGTTCCCAATACCATGTGGTCTTGAGAGTCCAGCGCGGCACAAGATGTTTCTGCATGCCTTTGCCTTCATCGTATTCTGTGATTTCGGCAAGTTTCAGTCTCTCGAACTCTGTCCAGCGTTCGCGTGGCAGGCGGTCAAGTGCTTCGTCTGCTGATTTGATGTGAGGGGCGAGAGGAACGCCTAACGACTGCAGGAGCTTTGTGTGGTCCTTGCCGTCAGCAAAGACTTTCTGTTCCACCTTGGCGCTCACCGGCTGGCCATTCACCTTGGTTTCAAAGGCGAGGATGTTGGTTGGGTCTTCGGTGGGAATAGCGAGAGGGTCTTCGCTGCCGGTAATATCAGGCATGGGAAATGCGACGTGCACTGTGACATCTCGACTGGCGCGGTTGAAGAAGACATAGCGCACGCGCACTTGCTCAGCCGAGATAAAGAGATCCTCGCTACGCATCTCAACATCAGAATTCTGTGTCAGGATCAGGCCGCCTGCGCCCAGTTCCGCCGAGGAATCGTTGGCGAGGGCGTCAGAGCCGGTGAGTGCAACAGCAAATGGGAGGACAACCAGAAATCGGGAATACACGGATAAGGCTCCAGATGATGGCCAAGTTTCGGAACTATCGCATTTCCAGTCTCTTGCGGCAATTGCGGGCTTGATATCAGGCTCGCCGCGTGCGCTATCGCACCTCCAGGGATGGCTCACGACGCCATAGTGAGGCTACAAATGCGTCACAGGATAAAACAGATGTTCCCTAGCCAGCTCGCTTTCACACTTCTTCTGGCTTCGATTGGCGTTGCGGGCGCTTCGCTCCAGGCGAGTGCGCAGACGCCGGCTCAAGAGAACAATGAGTTCGTGGGCCGGGTTCTCGGCGCAATGCCAGGCGATCAGGCAGCGAACGCGTGCTTTGTCCGCACCTATGATGCGGCTCATCTAGCGCAACACCCCAAGCAAAAGGTCACCAGCATGATGATGCTGGTTCACGCCGCCGAAATCAACGACGACGGCGGCGCCAATTATTCCTTTGTGATCGGATTGAAGCAGCGGGGACGCAAGGGCCTTTATGACACCGCCGGCTCCTGCAGCCATGTGCGTGCGGATGGCGAGGGACCTATTACCCATTTGCGCTGCGGCGTTGACTGTGACGGCGGAGGCGTTTCCGTGGAGATGGCCAATGATGACAAGTCGATCATGGTCAGGATCAACGATTATGTCAGCATCAACAAACCCGGCACGAACAAGTCCGACGACGAAGATCATGCAATGCGCGAGGGTTTACGGCCCGGCCTCGATGACAAGGCATTCCGGCTGGATCGCGTTGCGGTCGAGCAATGCGGCAAAATGTTCGATACGCCCAAGGAGTTTCGCGAATTTTTGGCTGCGAAATAAAAATGAGCCTTAGTAGAATTCGAGTTGGTTCTGTGCAGGAGAGCATGATGGACAGACGTAACATCTTCAAGGCTATTCTTGCCGGGGCTGGCGCAACTTTGGCATTGGGGCGGAGCCCGGCGCAGGCGCAGGACAAGCCCGCTGCCCGCGCGACAAAGGTCGCCTATCATCTCAGCGATATAGACAAGGTGAATTTTGTGCTTGGCAATATCAAGAATCATATTGAAGGCACGGGTGGACCCGGCAAAATCGAGATCGTTCTGGTGGTTCACGGGCCGGCCCTGCGGGCATTCAAGAAAGCATCTGCCGAGCCGAATGTTTCGCAGCGGATGGCTGCGTTTTCGAAGGCCGGAGTGAAGTTCGACGTATGTGGCAACACAATGCGGGGACTGCAGCTGGAATTGACTGATCTCCTGCCGGGCTTTGCTGTTGTGGCAGAAGGCGGCGTTGTCAGGCTTGCGGATCTGCAAGCCCAGGGTTACGCTTATCTGAGGCCGTAATTCATTTGATTGCGGTCCTTATCAGAGTCTGCCGTATCCCCGTTTGTGAGCAGCAGACAGTTATTCTGAAATTCTGCGCATAAGCAGTGGAACTGCGGCGTTTTTCCCATGCTCACAGACGAGAATTTTGGCAAACTGCTGGCGCGGCTGGAGTAGGGCGGGTCGCCCACATGATGGGATGACACTCGCCCGGTTGCTTGCTACGCTGTATTCATAGACGACAAGGGAAACGCTCCATGGACCTCAGATATCCCGAACGCGCTGCGCGTTTTGCCGACGAAGTGCGCGCTTTTGTGCGTAAGGAATTACCGCCTGAAATTCGCGACAAGGTGCAGCGGCGCCAGAAGGTGTCCGTTGAAGAAGTCAAACTCTGGCAGAGCAAACTTTGCGCCCGTGGCTGGGCTTGTCCGGGCTGGCCAAAAGAGCATGGCGGGCCTGGTTTTGACGCGCTTGAGCGCATGATCTTTGACAATGTGACCAACGAAGAAGGTGCGCCAACGGTGGTGCCGTTCGGCGAGGTCATGTTCGCGCCCGTGCTGTTTGCCGTGGGTTCGCCCGAACAGAAAGCGCATTTCCTGCCGAAAATACGGACGCTGGATTACTGGTTCTGTCAGGGTTTTTCCGAGCCGGGCTCGGGGTCAGATCTGGCTTCGCTTCGCACGCGTGCAGTGCTGGAAGGCGATGAATGGGTCATCAACGGCCAGAAGATGTGGACCAGCGGCGCCCATAACGCCAATTACATTTTCATGCTGGTGCGCACCGATCCCGATGCGAAATTGCAGGAAGGCATCAGCATGCTGGTGTTTCCCATGTCGACGCCGGGCGTGACTGTGCGTCCCATTGTCACGATGGATGGTGAGCATCACACCAACGAGACATTTTTTGACAACGTACGTGTGCCGAAAAATGCGCTGATTGGCGAAGTGAATAAGGGCTGGACTTACGCAAAACTATTGCTGGGCCATGAGCGCACCTCGATTGCACGAATAGGCCAGTCGAAGCGTGAATTGGGCCGTTTGAAAGCGCTGGCTTCCGAACAGAATACCAATGGCCTACCCTTGATGAATCATGCGCCCTTCCGGGATCGCGTCGCCGCTGTTGAAATCGAACTGATGGCGCTGGAAATTACGGCAATGCGAGCCATTGCTAAAGGCGGCTCGCCGGGCGTGGAGGCCAATCTTCTGAAGGTGAAGGGCTCGGAATTGCAGCAACGGCTGACCGAACTTTTCATGGATGCGGCTGGTCCCTATGGTCTGCCATTTGATCCCGAACGCGGACTCGAAGACGGCAATGAGCCCATCGGCTTTGATGAAGCTGCGTCCCTCGGGCCGAATTATCTCATGACACGCGTCGTGACGATTTACGGCGGTTCGAACGAAATCCAACGCAATATCGTTTCCAAGACTCTGGGGCTCTGAACCATCATGGACTTTAAACTCACTGAAACCCAGACGCTCCTTCAAGACACGGCCAATCGCCTTGTGCGGGAGCGCTATACGTTCGAAGAGCGTAAGAAGATTGTGGCGGGTGAAAGCAGCTATTCGCAGGCCTTGTGGAACGAGTTTGCCGAGCTTGGCTTGCTTGGCGTCGAGATTGATGAAGATTGCGGCGGCATCGGCGGTTCGTTTGCCGATCTCGCCATTGTACTGGAAGCTTTTGGACGCGGCCTTGTGGTAGAGCCTTATCTGTCAACGGTGGTGATTGGCGCAGGGCTTGTCAGCGCTGCGGTTGCCGGCGAACGGCGCAAGGATATTTTGAGCCGCGTCGCCGAGGGCAAGATGAAACTGGCGCTCGCCCATGGCGAAGCCAAGGCGCGATATACCCTTGAGCATGTGGATACGCGGGCGCGGCGCGATGGCGGGGATTTCGTTATCGATGGCGCGAAAGCGGTCGTGCTGGGCGGCGACAGCGCGGACATGCTGATCGTTTCGGCGCGCACGGATGGCGCTGCAAGCGACAAGAGCGGCATATCGCTGTTTATGGTCGACGCGAAAGCCGCGGGCATTCACATGCGTCCCTATCGCAATATGGATGATCGCGGCGCGGCCGAGATTTCGTTTGAGAAAGTGCGCGTGCCCGAAAGTGCGCTGCTGGGGCCGCTGAACGGGGCGCTACCGCTGATCCAGGCTGCCAATGATCGCGGGGCGGCGGCGTTGTGTTGCGAAGGCATTGGCGCGATGTCGGCGGTGAACGCGATCACTCTGGAATATCTGAAAACCCGCACGCAGTTTGGCCGTCCTATCGGCAAGTTCCAGGTTTTGCAGCATCGCATGGCGGATATGGCCATGGCCGAGGAGCAGGCGCGCTCCATGGTCTATCTGGCGGTGGAATATGCCAATGAAGTGGACGCTGGGGCGCGAGGCCAGTTCATATCCGCAGCCAAGGTGCAGATATCCAATTCCGGGCAGATCGTTGGTCGTGGCGCGATCCAGCTGCATGGCGGCATAGGCATGACGATCGAATATGTCGCTGGCCATTATCTGCGCCGGCTGACGTCGATCGAAAAGATGTTCGGGGATATCGATTATCACATCGGCAGGTTCGCTGCGGCTTAGGCCGCAGCGAGCCAATTTCATCGATACGTGAATGATAAGTGGGACCCAGTCACGCGTGTGTTGGGACGGTGGGCGCACTTAGCGGCCTGGCTTTACACCGGTGTGTGGTAAGGACTCGCGGTTCAGTTATTATTGTATTTAGAGCCAATTGCAAAACCGCGATTGCGCGCTGATTTTTCGCCCTGAAAGGGAATAAATCGAGGCATCCGGGTCCGAACCTGGCATGGTGTTTCCACGACAAATCACCAACAGGCGAGTGCCTCGAA
>CANJJI010000248.1 GCA_947474545.1 Beijerinckiaceae bacterium
CGCGCAAGCGGCGGATGCCGCGCGTCCGCAATCACGGAAAATGGGCCATGCAAGGCCAGAACGGTATGGCGAACGCCCGGAAACAGCGCTATCCGGCAAAATCAGCCCCAAGCTGGCGAATCCCCCGAAGAGTTTTGCAAGAGGCTCACGTGCATCGATTTTATTTGGACATATCTTTTATGTGATTTACTGTTGCCACTATATATTCAAGACTTTGTTCATGAAATGTTTGCATTCGGCAGTGGCCTATAGCAATATATGGGGGGCGGTTTGGTCGCCTGTAGCGGGAGTAAATCGATGAACTCGGCGAATCGTTTGGTGGCGGCAGTTTCAGCGGCGTCTTTTGCCTTCTGCCTAATGTCTCTGCCTTCCCAGGCCAAAGATTTTGAAATCCGGCGTTCGGTCAAGACGGGCGAAGCGGCCGAATTGCTTCAACATTCCTCGATGCGAGGAGAGTGCGAGAGTAAAGTCCCCAAGATCAAGATTCTTGATGAACCTCGCAATGGCGGCGCGGCCATCAAGGAAGGCGAGCGGAAGTTTGAAAAGGGCGCCGGTAATTTCGCCAAATGCGACGGCAAGACGGGTGTGGGTGCTCGCGTGGTCTACACCCCGAAGTCAGGTTTTGAAGGTGCCGACAAGTTTCGCTACGAAGTCACGTTCGACAATGGCAACGTGAATGTTTATTCGGTTAGCCTGCGAATCGGGAAGCAGGATCCGGCGGGCTGGGCAAAGCCGAAATAGGGCAACAAGAAGCACGCTCGTTCGGAACAAGAAAAAGGGCGGGATGATTTCCCGCCCTTTTACATGTCAGCCGTTAGCTGAACCATCTTAACCGCAGGCGGTCTTGCCGCATTTGCGCAGATTGTCGATTTTCGCCTGCAGGTTTGGCAGGCCCACCGCTCCAATCACGACTTCATCGCCGACAATATAGGAGGGGGTCCCTGTCAGGCTCAGCGTATCGGCGATCTGCATCACTTCCGAAAGGCCTGCAGATACAGCAGGTGTTTTGAGGGCGGCTTCGAGTTTGTCCATATCCGCTCCGCTGGCCTTGGCGGCAGCCATAGCTTGAGCCTTGGCAACCTGTCCGCGTGATTGCAGCAGGCGTTGATGGAACGCGAGATATTTTTCGCCGTCAAACTGCTGGCGCAGGGCCGATGCGACCTGGGCCGCCTCGACTGAGCCAGGGCCAAGCACAGGGAATTCCTTTAATACAACTTTGACGTCGGAATTCTTGCTCAGAATTTCCATCATGTCGGTCATCGCTTTTTTGCAATAACCGCAATTGTAATCGAAAAATTCGACCATCTGAATCTTGCCCTTGGGATTGCCGAGGACGACCTGATGAGTCGAATCGAATATTTTGGGCGAGAGATCCGCAACAGCTTTCTGGCGCTGGGAGGCTTCTTCTGCCTTGCTGCGCTTTTCCATTTCAACGAGTGCGTCGCGCAGCACTTCCGGATTGTTCAGCAGATATTCCTTGATGATCGTCTCGATCTCACTGCGTTGGGCAGGCTTCATCTGCGCCTGAGCCGCAGGAGCGGCCATCAGCAAGGCCATGGCGGGGACGGCCAATACGGCGCTACGCAGCGGGGACATGCGCGCGAGGAATTTGAAAATCTGCATGAATTGCTCCGGTTTGCCGATCAAGCCAAGGTCTTTGATATAGCTATAGCGCGAAAAACGTTGGGCGTCGAAGGCGCTTATTACACGAATTCGTGAATCAAATGAGGCGATCGAGCCCGGCGGCGGTGTTTCTGCCGGCACTGGCTTGAAGGGCGCTGACTTGCTAGAGGCTGGCCTCTCAGGCCTGTCAAATGGCTGTGCGGGTTAATAATCAAGGCTGGGGCCGATGGCATCTCTGGAAGAAAGTAAAACCGGTTCGCTTCTGACTCCGGCCCGACGAAGCGCCGTTGCGCCCTTTCTCGCGATGGATGTTTTCAAGGAATCAGCGCGCCTGGTGCAGGCTGGTGTTGATGTTGTGCGGATGGAAGCTGGCGAGCCGGGTGCGCCTGCGCCCCGCCGTGTCAGGGATGCCGCGATCCGGGCGCTTGAAGATGGCCGTATTGGCTACACGCAAACCCTGGGCATCCCCACACTTCGGGAAGCGATTGCCCGGCATTATCAGAATACCTACGGCGTGAATGTTGATCCGGGCCGGGTTGCGGTGACGACAGGCTCGTCAGGCGGGTTCGTTCTCGCGTTTCTCGGGCTTTTCGATGTGGGCGCGCGTGTCGCTATAGCTTCGCCGGGATATCCCGCCTATCGCAACATTCTCGAAGCACTTGGGGTTGAAGTCGTCGGTTTGTCCACGCGCGCGGCAGACCGGCATGTCGTAACGGGGGCGATGATTGAGGCCGCGCATGCCGATCAAAAGCTCGATGGTGTTCTGCTGATGAGTCCCGCCAATCCCACGGGAACCATGATGAGTGAAGAGGTTTTGCGCGATATCTGCGCCACCTGCGACCAGCTTGGAATTACATTCATTTCCGATGAAATCTATCACGGCCTGACGTATGACTTTGCCGCACAGACCGCGCTGAATTATTCGCAGAACGCTGTCATCGTGAATTCCTTTTCCAAATATTATTGCATGACGGGATGGAGGATTGGCTGGCTGGTGTTGCCGGAGCCGATTGTCAGGCCCGTCGAGAAACTGGCGCAATCCCTGGCGATTTCAGCGCCCACATTATCGCAGATTGCTGCTGAAGCTGCTTTCGATGCATGCGAGGAACTCGAGGAGGTGCGGCGCGGCTATGCGGAAAGCCGGGCTATGCTGATGCAGGAATTGCCAAGCATAGGTCTTGGCGAATTTCATCCGGTGGATGGCGCATTCTATGTGTATGTCGATGTGAGCCGGTTCACGAACGATTCCATGGCGTTCTGCAAGCGCATGCTGGAAGAAGCGCGCGTTGCAGCCACGCCGGGGCTGGATTTCGACCGGGAGCATGGCGCCAATTCCCTGCGGTTATCATTTGCCGGAACGCCCGGCGATGTTCGCAAGGGCGTCAGCCGCCTCAGGGCCTGGCTCCGCTGAAAAATACGGCCCTTGCGGGCGCGCGGCTGGCAGGAGATAGTTACGAAACAATTGGAGTATCAGATGTTCAAGCCTTTACTTGCGGCGTCCCTGGCGATGGCTGCTGGGTTGAATGCCGTTCCTGCTGTTGCACAGCAGGATTTTTATGCGGGCAAACAGATCAATATGTTGATCGGCTCGGGCGTTGGCGGGGGGTACGATGCCTATGCCCGGCTGGTCGTCCGGCATCTGCCCAAATATCTGCCCGGTAATCCTAAAATCGTGGCGCAGAACATGCCGGCCGCTGGTTCGCTTGTCGCGATGAACCTGCTTGCCAACACCGCGCCACGTGACGGGCTGACAATCGGCGCTGTGCAAAATCATATCGGTGTTGAGCCGATCATGGGCGTCACGGGGCCTGTCTCGAACGCCAAATATGACGGGCGGCGGATGAACTGGATCGGTTCCACCGCAAAGGAATTTCCTGTCATCGTGATGTGGCACAAATCGGGGATAACTGAATTCAAACAACTCATGCAGCGTGAAGTGATTGTCGGTTCGAGTGGTGTTGCGACCTCCGACGCTGTTTACGCGCGCATCATGAACGAGCTGATCGGCACAAAGTTCCGGTTGATCGATGGGTACAAGGGCAATCCGGAAATGATACTTGCTACCGAGCAGGGGGAGATGGCTGGCCGCGCCGGCTGGTTTCTGTCCAGTCTCATGTCGACGCAGAAACAACCACTTGACGAAGGCAAGTTGAAGATCATTGCGCAGGTTGCGCTTGAAAAGCACCCGGCGATCAATGCTCCGCTGGTTGGTGAATTTCTGGATTCGGTGGAAAAGAAAAAGCTTTTGGACTTTTCGCTTAGCTGGCTTCCCATGGGCAGGCCTTACGTGGCTCCGCCTGAAGTACCTGCCGATCGTGTGAAGCTTTTGCGCGATGGGTTCATGAAGGCGATGAAAGACCCGGAATTGCTGGCGGAAGCTGAAAAGCAGAATCTAGAAATCATGCCGATGGCGGGCGAAGATATTAACGCCCTTCTGGACAGGCTCTACGCAACGCCCAAAGAGGTGGTGGAGAAAGTGCGGGACATCATGTTGCCGAAAAAATAGAGGTGTTGGCATTGGGCATCTGCCGCCGCATCTGTGATGATATATGGCAGTTCCTGTTGCGCCGCAGGAGGTTTTGAGGTCTGGCATGTTCAAATACATGGAGTTTCGCGTGACTTTGCAACGTTTCGCCCGGATCGCCTGCTGCTTTGTGGCGATTCTGGTTGCCGGGCCGCTGCACGCACAGCAGCCCGCTAATGCTCCGGCGCAAAAGAACGGCATTGTTTTCCTCTTCACCGGGTGGGTAGCGCCCTGGCTCGACAGCATTCAGGGGACTGGAATGGCGCAGGTCGCCCAGCGGGTGCAGGCGAGAGGCGTAAAGGTCGTGCTCAGCGATCCGGCTGACTGGGAAAAGGTCTTTGCAAACTATATGGCATCAGGCGAACAGCAGGATGCCATCGCGATCGTTGGCTTTTCTCTTGGCGCTAATGCGGCCCAGGCGATGGCGTTGCGTTTTCAGGGCGAGGGTCAGGCGGTGCAGACCGTTGTGACGGTCGATGGCAATGGCTTGTTGCCTGTTGGCAGCAATATCCGCAATGCCGTGAACTATTATGTCTATGGCGACCGCCTGCAACCCAGCGGAAATTTTACGGGCAAATTGCGCAATGTCGATGCAAACCGGATCGATCAGGGGGCGGGCGGGCTGGGCCATATGACGTTGTCGGTTTACGCAGCGCTGCAATAGGATTTGATCCGGGAAGTTCTTGATGGAGATCGCGTTCGGAATTTTGACACCCCGCCGCCCGCGCCCGTAGCGCCAGCCAAAAAGTCTGCAGGCCAAAAGGGCAAGAAATAATATA
>CANJJI010000249.1 GCA_947474545.1 Beijerinckiaceae bacterium
AGCCTATCGGCAACATCCCGCCTGCAGAAGCCGAAGCAAATTACTACGCAGCGACTGCTGCCATGGACAATCTATCCATAGCCGCATAATTTAAACCAAAAAGCCTCCGGCAATCCCGGGGCGGTTCAGGGCACGTAGATGGACTTGGCAAAAGTAAAACAACCACGCACTCTGATCGTCACCGGGTCGGACAAGGCGCACTATGCGCTTGCCGCCGATCTCGCGGCCACTTTCCGCGCCAACTACGGCTCAAACTACCAGTTCGCCTTTCTCAATTTTTCGCCGACCGAATTGCCCGGCGATCTCGCGGGGCAGTTCGACGCCATTGTTGACGTTTCCGCTGACTATCACCTGTTCGACAAGGCGATGGGCTATTATACTGCCTTCAGTGCCGCCAAGGCGAGGTTGCCGGAGCTTGTTCCCGGTTTCGACTGCTATTGCTGGATTGATGCGGATTGCTGGTTTCAGGGTTCTGAATCACTCCCCAGAATTCTGCAGTGTGTCGAAGATTTCGATATCTGCATTCATCCCGAATACGATCCGCATTACTTCAAGTTTCCCACTCCGAACCCCCGTACGATTGCGATCTATGCGCGTAACGAACCGGAACTAGACGTGGAGTTGCTGCATCGTCCGATGTTCAATGCCGGCGTATTCGCCATGATGAAAAGCTCAAAAATTTGGGCGCTTTGGCAGGCTGCGCTGGCAGATCTGCGCAGGCGTCATCAGGCAGGCGAAGATGTGTATTTTTCGGACCAGATACCCCTGCACAGAATTCTGCACACATCTGAGATTTCAATTTTTCCCTTGCGCGCCATCGACAACTGGCAAACCTATGCGTGCACGCCGCGCATCGATCCTGACGCAAAATTATTGTGCGTCCCCACGCCACCTCATGAAGTGATCGGCTTGTTGCACCTTGCCGGGCAAACCAAGGATTTGATCCTGAGCGGCGAAGCTGGCCAGCGTTTTACCCTGCGATATCGCGATGTTCGGAATTATTTGGATGGGCAGGCGGCTTTTTATGCCCAGGCGCTTGCTGCCACTTTGCCGTCCACAAAGAGCATTTTGCAGCCCAGTGCTGAGGCCCCGCCGAACCCGCGTCCGAACCGTTGGAAACGTTTCCGACGCGCGCTTTTTCAAAACTCGCGCGAATAAGCACTCGATATTGGCTGCGCCCGCGCGTTTCGCCATAGACCGGGCACGCGCCTGACATCTGATCCAGCTGCATGAACTGGTGGGAAGTGCAAATTCCCGGCGAATCTGGCATGGGTCTGACTGATTGAATACGGAGTTTCCCACAATGGCTGAAAAGCATTCGCCGCGATCCTGCCTCGCCATTGTTCTGGCGGCGGGTGAAGGTAAACGAATGAAATCGGAGCTGCCCAAGGTCCTGCACAAAGTGGCAGGGCGCAGCATGCTCGCGCATGTGATGGCTGGAGTCGCCGCCGCCGGAGCTGACTCTGTGGCCGTCGTGGTAGGGCCGGGCCGCGAAGATGTGGCGAAAGAGGCGGCCAACGCGAATTCCAACGCGCATATTTTTGTCCAGAACGACCGGCTGGGGACAGCCCATGCGGTACTTTGTGCCCGCAAAGCGATAGCGCACGGCTTTGATGATATCATTGTCGCTTTTGCTGATACACCGCTGGTGAAGCCGGAAACTTTCGCGCGCCTGCGCGCAAGCCTGGCGGATGGCGCCGCCGTCGCAGCGCTGGGATTCGAAGCTGCTGACGCCACGGGCTATGGCCGTTTCATCATGCGCGGCCAAAATCTTGAAGCGATCCGCGAACATAAGGACGCCTCACCTGACGAATTGAAGATCACGACCAGCAACGCCGGCATCATAGCGCTGGCGGGTCATACTGCGCTGCAAATGCTCGAATCCATCGGCAATTCGAACGCCCAGAAAGAATATTATCTGACAGACGCGGTTGGCGCAGCGCGATCCCGCAAACTTGCCACCGGGGTCGTGATCGCTCCGGAAACGGAAGTGATGGGAGTTAACGACCGGGTGCAGCTCGCCGCCGCTGAAAAACTCATGCAGCGGAGCCTACGCGAGAACGCCATGCGGGACGGTGTAACCCTAATCGATCCCGATTCGGTCTTCCTGTGTTTCGATACGAAACTGGAGCGCGATGTTCTGATCGAGCCCAATGTTTTTTTCGGGCCTGGTGTCGAAGTCAGCGAGGGCGCGGTCATCAGGGCCAGCTCCCATCTGGAGGGCGCCAAAGTCGGCAAGAACGCCAGCGTCGGCCCGTTCGCGCGGCTGCGGCCGGGGGCGAAAATCGGCGAAAAAGCCAAAATCGGGAATTTCGTTGAGATCAAGGCTGCCGATATCGGCATGGGCGCTGCCGTCAGCCATCTGACCTATCTGGGCGATGCCCGCATCGGCGCGAAAGCCAACATCGGGGCGGGAACAATCACCTGCAATTACGATGGTTTTGGCAAATATATAACTGAAATCGGCGCTGGTGCGTTCATTGGCTCCAATTCGTCCCTTGTCGCCCCGGTCAAGATCGGCGACGGCGCCTATGTCGGCTCGGGCTCTGTCATCACCGAAGATGTGGCCACAGATGCCCTTGCGGTGGCCCGTGGCCGGCAGGCAACCAAGCCCGGCTGGGCGGCTGCGTTCAGGGCGGCGGCGGAAGCGCGCAAGAAAAAGTAATGTGGCCGCAATGGCGCCAGCCTCCGTTATAAACCGTCACGCGAATTGACTTGAGCCCGGCTCCCCTCTCGTCCTAGCGATGGCCCGGGAATTGCTGCTGCGGTGGAATCAGGAGAATCAGGCAGATGTGCGGAATTGTTGGAGTGCTCGGGCAGGCTCAGGTCGCAGACCGGATTGTCGAGGCGCTGAAGCGGCTGGAATATCGCGGGTACGATTCGGCCGGCGTCGCCACGCTCGAGCATGGACATCTGGAAAGACGCCGCGCCGAGGGCAAATTACGCAATCTCGACGAGCGGTTACGCAAGACGCCCCTGCTCGGCTCGATCGGCATCGGCCATACACGCTGGGCGACCCATGGACGGCCGACCGAAAATAACGCCCATCCCCATGCTACGGACAAAGTGGCGGTGGTTCATAACGGCATTATCGAGAATTTCCGCGAATTGCGGGAAGAGCTGACGGCAAATGGCCACGTCTTTGTGACAGAAACCGACACTGAGGTGATTGCCCATCTTGTCACGCACGAAATCAACAAGGGCAAACAGCCCATCGACGCCGTCGCGGCGGCCTTGCCGCAATTGCGCGGCGCGTTTGCTCTGGCGATGATTTTTGAAGGCCATGACAATCTCATGGTCGGCGCACGGCAGGGCGCGCCGCTGGCCGTCGGGCGAGGCGAGGGCGAAATGTTCATCGCCTCCGATGCGCTGGCGCTGGCGCCGTTTACTGACACCATCGCCTATCTGGAAGATGGCGACTGGGTCATTCTCGACCGCGACCATTGCGAGTTCCGCGACCGCGCCAATGACCGTGTTGAGCGCCCCTGGCTGAAAACACAGGCGTCTGCTTTTCTCGTCGACAAGGGCAATTATCGCCACTTCATGGCCAAGGAAATTCACGAGCAGCCGGAAGTCGTTGGCCGCACATTCGCCCATTATCTCGACATGTCCGGCGGTAAGGTACGGCTGCCGTTCGACCTGCCCTTCGATCCGGAGAAGCTGTCGCGCATCACGATTTCAGCCTGCGGCACGGCCT
The DNA here is from genome assembly GCA_947474545.1 of Beijerinckiaceae bacterium. Taxonomy (GTDB): domain Bacteria; phylum Pseudomonadota; class Alphaproteobacteria; order Rhizobiales; family Beijerinckiaceae; genus Terripilifer. The sequence goes on from CANJJI010000249.1 coordinate 3,698, forward strand.
ATTATGCAGGTCTTACCGCAAAATACTGGTTTGAGCGTTTTGCTCGCCTGCCGGTCGAAATCGATGTCGCCTCAGAGTTTCGCTATCGCGAAGCGCCGATGGATGAGAACGGCTTGATGATCGTTGTATCGCAGTCCGGCGAAACGGCTGACACGCTCGCGTCCTTGCGTTACGCAAAAACGCAGGGGCAGAAGATCATGTCGGTCGTTAATGTCCCCACTTCCACCATTGCGCGCGAAAGCGATGTTGCCGCGTTGACCCTCGCGGGACCAGAAATCGGCGTTGCTTCCACCAAGGCCTTCACGTGCCAGCTGGCCGTTCTCGCATCCCTCGCCATCGCATTTGGGCGCGCGCGCGGTAAAATTACCGAAGCGCAGGAGCATGAGCTGGTTTCACAGCTGATCGCCATTCCCGGCCTGATGGCGGAGGCGATGAAGGGCGAAGTTCACATCGAAAGTTTGGCGGGAAGTCTGGCCAAAGCGCGCGACGTACTTTATCTCGGGCGCGGCACGAGTTACCCGCTGGCGCTGGAAGGCGCGCTGAAACTCAAGGAAATCTCTTATATTCATGCGGAAGGCTATGCGGCGGGCGAATTGAAGCACGGCCCAATCGCGCTTATTGATGAGGACATGCCCGTTATCTGCATCACACCCTTCGATACTGTTTATGAAAAGAGCGTTTCCAACATGCAGGAGGTCGCTGCGCGCGGGGGGCGGTTGATCCTGATCGGCGACCGCAGAGCAGCGGAAGGGGCCGGCATCAAGTTTGAATCCATCATCACCCTGCCGGATATGGCATCCGACTTTGCACCGCTTGTCTACGCAATTCCCGTGCAGATGATCGCCTATCATACAGCTGTCTTCATGGGTAAAGATGTGGACCAGCCGCGCAATCTCGCCAAGAGCGTGACGGTTGAATAGAAGGGCGTTGGAGAGGATTCTTTGGTGTTGGAGTGAAGGACGGTGTACCTTGTGAAGGTTTGAGATTGAGAGGCTTTGGGAATTGAGTAGAGTGTCGCAGTAATACCGATGGGGTGCCGTCGCGAAGGTGGTTGGAATAGGCTAACGCGATCTCCAGCTTCATGAAGTTATCCGATCATGCGGCGAGGTCAATGGGTTGATCCGATGGCTTGTCGGCGAGGGTCTTCCAGCCATCGACTTTGCGCATCGTGATCTGCCC
>CANJJI010000250.1 GCA_947474545.1 Beijerinckiaceae bacterium
CGAAAGAAACAGCCGGGAAACCAGCTTCATCCACAACGCCCCCTAAAACAGCAGACGCCGCCTCGTCCCCACCGGCGCGCCGTTCCGCCGGGATCGGCGCACTCCTTTTGTCCAGCGTTGCTGGCGCCGCCATTGCGCTGGGTGGCGGTTATGCGCTGCTTTCAACGCAATATTATTCTGCCCGTGAGGTTGACGGCAAATTGGCCGATGGCGCAGCCAAGAGCGTTGCCGGGATCAGCTCTACAATTTCGGACGGTCAGAAGAAGCTGGAAGATCAGGCAGGCAAGCTGAATAGCGCCGTTGACGCCGTCAGCAAACGCGTCGCTGCGCTCGAAGCGCAAACCAAAAAAATGAGCGGCGATTTCGATGCGATGGTGAAGAGCGCACAATCCTTGCAACCGGTTTCGTCACAACCGCCCGCTGCGTCCGCCTCTCCGGCGGATGCCGCGCAAACAGCGCGATGGGGCGAGTTGGAAACGCGGATTGCAGCACTGGAAAAGGCCCTCGCTGGACCAAAGACAGAAGTCCGCGCGAGTGACCCGGATGTTCAGCCGCCGGCGCCAGCAGCAACGGCGACCTCTTCCGTTGCGCCCGCTGTCGTCGCTCAGGTCGCGGAAATTGCACAGCGCCTGAAGGCCATGGAATCCCGGCCCGAAGCCAAACCTGCGGATCTCGCCCCTCTCCAGAGCCGTTTGCAGGAGCTGGAGAAACAACTCGCGCCACTGGCCGCCAAAATCGCCCCTCTGGAACAAAAAATCACCCCGCTTGAGCAGAAATTTGCGCCGCTTGAAGCAGCACTGGCTCAAAATCAGGCCAGCCTTCGCGACGCACTTGGCGGGCAGACCAAGGCTGTCGAAGCGGGCCGCGAAAAGGCTGACGCTGCGGCACTTGCCGTCATCACACGATCGCTCGCTGATGCCCTTGCCAGCGGCGCGCCTTTCGCGAACCTGCTGAAAGCGGCGCAAGCCCTTGGCGCCGATTCTGATGCCGCCAAGGTGCTCGAGAAAAATGCAATCAAAGGCATCCCCCCGGCAGCTGCACTGGCAGCACAATTTGCACCGCTTGGAACGGCAATCGCCGAAAGCGAAAACAAGCCCAGCCCCAACGCTTCGCTGACAGAAAAGCTTGCGGCAAGCGCCAGCAGGCTGGTGCGCATTCGTCCAGCTGACGACACGACGGAAGAAACAACACCTGCTTTAATCGCCCGCATTGGAGCCGCCTTACGCGCCGGGCGCTTTGAAGAAGCCCAGGCGCTGTTCCAAAAAATTCCGGAAGCCCAACGCGCGCCCGCAAATACCTGGGCTGCTTCAATACGCGAACGCATCGAGGCTGATCGCGCAATCTCCACCATTTCAAATGCCGCGCTGGCGCGCCTGTCCCGTTAGTAAACCTGTTCCGCCCGGAGTCATCCCTTGGTTCGCGTCCTCCTTTATCTGATCGTTCTCGCCGCACTTGCCTTTGGGTTTGCGCAGATCGCTGACCTGCCGGGCACGCTCAGCATCAAATGGCCGTGGTGGCCGCTCCACGGCAAAACGATCGAGGTCGCCCCAATCGTTGGGCTGACGATCGCGCTGGCAGGCTTTGTCGTGTTTTATCTGATCGTGGCTCTGCTGCGTTTCATCCTGCGCATACCCTCGATTATGTCATTCACTGCCCGCGCGCGCCGCCAGAACAAGGGCGTCGCTGCTGTGTCCCGCGGCATGATCGCTGCTGGCGCTGGCGACGCCCGCGCCGCCGAACGTGCAACACGCGAAGCGCTCAAGCTTCTCGGACCAACACCGCTGGCGCTTCTGCTGCAGGCCCAATCGGCGCAATTGGCCGGCAACCGGCAGTCCGCCGAGCAGGCTTTCAAACAGATGACCGAGAACCCGGAAACCCGGGTGATCGGTCTGCGTGGCCTGTATCTCGAAGCGCGGCGGGCTGGAAACGACGAGGCCGCCCATGCCCATGCACAGGAAGCCCATGCCATCGCGGCCCTGCCATGGGCTGGTCAGGCCATTCTCGAAAAACACACCATGGGCGAAGACTGGCGTGGCGCCCTCGCAGTCGTGGAAGCCAATATTGCCCGCAAGGCGATCGACAAGGACACGGGCAATCGCCAGCGCGCGGTTCTGAAAACCGCCATTGCGCTGGAAATTGCTGACCGGGAGCCCGATGAGGCCCTGCAATTGTCCCGCGAGGCCATAAAGCTAAACCCCGCCCTGGTGCCCGCCTATGCCGTGGCCGGAAAGATGCTCGCGCGCAAAGGCGATATACGCCGCGGCGCGCGCATCCTTGAGGCAGGTTGGAAGGTTGCGCCTCATCCCGATATCGCAGCGGCTTATCTGGATCTGCGCCCCGGCGACTCCCAGGCTGATCGCCTCGCCCGGGCGCAGACACTCGCGCGTATCAACAGTGGCCACATCGAAAGCCGCCTGATGCTGGCGCGTACGGCGCTGGAAACACGCGCTTTCGCGCTGGCTCGCAAGACTATCGACCCCCTGATCGCGGAAGGCAGCCGGCCCACGGTAAGGACTTGCCTGTTCATGGCCGATCTCGAGCAAACAGAAAATGGCCCGTCCGGCCATATGCGCGAATGGCTCGCGCGGGCGACGCGCGCCCCGCGCGACCCCATGTGGATTGCCGATGGCCTAGCCAGCGATACCTGGGCGCCCGCCTCCCCGGTAACAGGCAGACTCGACGCTTTTGTCTGGGAGACCCCGGCCGAGCGCCTGACCGCGCCCGAAACGCCGTTCAAATTCGAGGAAGAGGAAATCCCGCAATTCATTCCCCCCCTGCCACCGAAAGATGAAGTAATCGAAATTGCGGCGCAGACTCCCCGCGAGGAAGCCGTTTCCGCCCCCGCAGACACAGCCGCCGGGCCTGTGCTGGCGTCCCCGGTCAGCGCTGAAGTCGATGGCAAAGCCGCACCGGAACCTGCGCCTTCCCCTGCAGCGCCAGCCACGCAGGCGACAGCGCCCGACGCGCCCGGTCCCTCGTCTCCAGCGCCCGTAACCCTGGCGGAACTACCTGTTGCCAAACCCGCGGCCAAAAAACCCATCGCCGGCCAGCCCGACGACCCCGGCCCGCGCTAGACCCTGCCAATATAAAAATCCGCGCCCGCAGATTGCATTGCTGGCGCGACCCCGCTAAGAGGTTCGCATCCGCCGTTGGCCCAGCCAGCAAGGATATGCCGCAGTAGCTCAGTTGGTAGAGCACGTCATTCGTAAAACTGGTATCTTTGAGCGCTTAGGCAACTAACCCATTGTTTTTATTCGTTTTCTTTTTCCGTATGTTGCATAGGAAACGCTATACAACTTTTCCATGCTCAATGCATCTCAAACCTATAATGATTGTCGTGTTGAAACAACAAAATAGGACCTTGCAGCCCCTATTAAAGACACCAAAACGCGCGTCAAACATTCAATGTGCCGCTCGCCACTGAAATCACGAAAGGCGGGACATTGAAAGATACGAGACTCCTAAAGTGGCAGTTTGGTTACGAAGAACTTCGAAGGCTCGGAGCTTATCCAAGCCTTCGTTGATTAGGGTTCAAAAATTTTATTCGCTGTTATCATGCCGGACAATCTGTATTTCTCCCGTCAGCTCTCCAGATTTAACTGGAAAAGCTAATCGACAAAAAAATCAACAGTCAGCAGCGGTGAGTGGTTTCAAATTCCAATTCAACTTATCAACTAATACCTTACTCAGGATAAACAATTTATCTCTGGCGTCAGTAACTTCCGACATTTCATTCCATTTGCTGAAAGAGTCCTTATAAGTTGACACTGATAAATACGAAGAAACGCCTTTCGCACGACAAACTATAATTACATCATCTTTTTTTACGATCCCGCATTCATCGTCAGTCACGAAGACCGAGCGGATTTTATCAACGTACTCATTTGAAGAAAAGGATTTATCCGAAAACTGATCGCGCAGCACCTTAGCCTTTGCATAATCGATATAATCAGCCTCAGCTGACGCTGACGCTTCCCCTGCTTGCTTGTCTGACCAACGGAAAAAATAACGTTCAGCAGCAAAAACATTAGCGAAACAAGCGCCTCTTATATTTGTAATCCTGTCAAATATCTCTCTGTCAGAAGCTCCGAAGTGACTCTGATATTGGACCGGAAACTCTTCTTGGAAGTTCTCCGGAATTCGTCCAGTCGCTTTTACCACACGCCGAAAATTAATGACCTTGTTCGGCAATCCACGTTGACCAATCATGAGGAGGAAGAAAATTGCCAAAACATCTAGGAATAATGTAACTACAAGCCAGAACTTCTGATTTCGCCAGTAAGCACCAGCCATTTGATACGAGAGATATAGGAAGCCGATTTTCCAAACAATCGCTGAGGTAACCGCGATGAAGAGTGCCGTATTCATGTTTCAACTCCCTTTTTTATTATTAGGAAACAACATCGACACCAGTTCAGGTTCCACCCCAAACTAGTTTATAGAATTTTCGATTATATTGTTAGCTGGGTACCATAGTGGCCGAAGGCTCCCTAATTCCAGGGGCCCATTTGCTTAACTTAGCGCCTTATATCTCTTTGGTCTAGACGATATAACTTCGGTAGCTCTGGTATCGCTACGAGGTTAAAATGTACCTGCAGCGTGTTACGCGCAACCTTGAATCAAGCGGGATAAAACTGGTATCTTTGAGCGCTTAGGCAACTCAGCGCTTGTTTTCGTTGTGCTTTTTCCGATTGACGTTGTATAGAAATGACTATACAACTCTTCCATGCTCAAAGCGTCTCAAACCGATAACGATGGTCGTGTTGAAACGACAAAATGTGGCCGCACGCTCCCCATAAAAGACACCATAGAGAAGGTCAGGGGCTACAACACGCTCACCATCTACAGGATGGAA
>CANJJI010000251.1 GCA_947474545.1 Beijerinckiaceae bacterium
CTTCGTATCGCCTGCAACGTAGGCCGGCTTCGTGGTATCTTTGTTCATGGCGTGGTCTCCAGTCTGGCGCTTCAACGCCAGAATCAATTGGGTTGGACAACCCGGAGACTACGCCAACCTAATTCCAACCACTCCCGCGACGGCACCCATGACACTCACAGCACCCATTCAGGTTAAAGACTACCTCTCCAATTCTCCCGTCCTGAAGGCAGTGCCTTCGAGCCGGCCCGAAGCGGCTCTTGCCGATGTCAGCATCATTGGCCTTGGTTATGTCGGCCTGCCACTGGCAGCCATCCTTGCTAACAAGACAATGACCGTCGCAGGCGTCGATATCCGTGAAGACGTTATCAACAACGTGAATACAGGCAGGGCGCCGGCATTCGAGCCGCAACTTGAGCAGATGGTGAAAGACGCAAGCGAAGCAGGAACGCTCAGCGCATCGCTGCAGCCCCGCCCGGCGCATGTGTTTATCATTGCCGTGCCGACGCCCATCGACTCTGAAAAGAAGGCCGACGTCAGTTATGTCTTCAGCGCCATCCGCTCGATTGCACCCGTACTGCAGGCCGGCAATCTCATCGTGATCGAATCCACCTCACCGGTTGGCACAACTGACAAGGCCGCAGAGATTCTCTCTGAGCTTCGCCCTGATCTCAGCTTTCCCAATAAAATTCCCGGCCGTTCGGATGTGATGATGGCCTATTGCCCGGAACGTGTTCTGCCCGGCGCAGCCATTCAGGAACTGATAGAAAACTCACGCACGCTAGGCGGCCTTGACCGCCGCAGCGGCGAAGCTGCCCGCGCATTCTATTCGCGCTTCGTCACCGGCACGCTCCGCGTCACCGATGCACGCGCCGCCGAATTGTCCAAACTTGCGGAGAATTCCTTCCGCGACGTGAACATTGCATTCGCTAACGAACTTTCCATGCTGTGCGAGCGGATCGGCGTCGACGTCTGGGAAGTCATCGACATTGCCAACCTGCATCCGCGCGTGAATATTCTGGCGCCGGGCGCTGGCGTTGGCGGTCATTGCATCCCGGTTGATCCCTGGTTCATTCACGAAATGGCGCCGGAAATAAAGCCGCTGATCCGCACCGCACGCGAGGTGAATGATCGCAAGCCGTTGCGCGTGGCCGAGCAGATCGAGGAAGCCGCAGGCAATAACAAGTCCGCCAAGATCGCGCTGCTTGGCCTGTCCTACAAGCCCAACGTCGACGATCTCCGCGAAAGCCCGGCGGTTGAAATCGTCCGTGAGCTGGCCCATGCAGGCTATTCCAATTTGCATGTTGTTGAACCGCACGTTGAGCAATTGCCGCGCGAATTGCATCAACTCGATCATGTTCACCTGGCGGACCTCGACACGGCGATCAGGCAGGCCGATGTTGTCGCCATTCTGGTGCCGCACGACGCATTCTCACAGCTCCGCCGCATCCGGCTTTCAAGCGGAACTCTGATTGATCCGGTCGGTTACACGCGCGACAAGCGCGGATAAGTCTTCCCCGCCATCCCGGGGATACACGAAGGGGCCGTCAGTACGCGCTGGCGGCCCCGCGTTTTAAACAGACTTCCTGTGTCCGGCGCCCTCCGGGCATTGATGCGGGAACAATCAGCGGTTATTCCTTGCCTCACTCAATGTTTTAAAAGCACAGGCATCCAGATCAGGACCATTGCCCACATGGCCGTTGAAAGCGCTTCTCAAACAACAATTATCCGATTGCCGCGATCGGTTGTCTGGCGCTCGATGCAGGACCCGGCGATTCTGCGCCAGTGTATTGAGGGCTGCGACCGGCTCGACCGGGATACAGACAATCGCTTCCGCATATCGGTGAACTACAAGATCGGGCCATTAAAGCGCGTGTCGAAGGGTACAATCACGCTGACCGATATTGTGCCAAATGTTTCGCTGCGATTTTTTCGTGGCAGCTACAAGCCTGTAGTCGGCCCGGGCGCGTTTTCAGGTACGGTTAGCCTGAAGGATCACCCTGAAGGCACCGAAATGACGACCCAGTATCAATTTGAAGCGAGCGCCCTGACACAGATGCTGATGAAAGCGTTCAGCCCGTCGCGCGCAAAGAAGCAGCTCAATAAACTGATTGGCCAATTCGAGGCGGCTGCAAGCGCAGCCAATTCAGACGCCGCCTGAACCAATCACGCCGATCGCCCGCTTGGGGGAGGTGGCAGCGAAAGTCCCGCTGAAATGTTTCGCCTTGCTCTCGTGACCGGAGCTGCCTATCTCTGCGCTCACACCCGCATTCACTCAGGGAGCGCGCCTTGTCAGACGATAATTTGGTATTCCTGTGTAAGACCGGGGATCTTGCTCCTGGTCACGCGCGCCGGATCCCCCGCAAGGAGGGCGATATCGCTGTCTACAATCTCGATGGCACGTTCTACGCCACAGAGGACCGTTGCAGCCATGGGCTCTCCAGCCTCGCGGAAGGTGAGGTCGTTGGCGACGAGATCGAATGCTCGATGCATTTCGGCTCATTCCACATTCCAACAGGGGAAGCCCGGCAGCCGCCCTGCAGCGTCGCCATTCGCACGTTCAAAGTTGATATCCGGGGCGAGGATGTTTTCGCTGTCCTGAGCTAGACGGAAGGCAGCCGGGATGATCACTGTCACGCGCACCATCAGTCTTGACGACAGCGAGATCGTAGAGAGCTTTGTGCGCGCCTCCGGCCCCGGCGGGCAGAATGTCAACAAGGTCGCAACAGCTGTCGAATTGCGCTTCGATGCGGCGCAATCCCCCCATCTTACGGATGACATACGCGAACGGCTTGCGAGGCTCGCCGGGCGGCGCATGACCAAGGAAGGCGTGATCGTTTTGTTCGCCGACCGTTTCCGAACCCAGGAACGCAACCGGGCTGATGCGCTCGAACGGCTGGTCGAGCTGATCCGTCATGCTTCGATTGCCCCGCGGCCGCGCAAGGCTACACGCCCGACGCTTGCATCAAAGAAGCGGCGGCTCGACAGCAAAAAACTGCATGGGCAGACCAAAGCGCAGCGAAAAACATCGCCCTCGCGCGAGGAATAATTCCCGGGTACCCAGGGATGTATTGCAAAAACAGATTGCGATTTTGCGAACCAGGATGTTTTTGCAACAGTGTGGCGGCTTTTCTACAGCCATCGGGGACATTGGCGTATATGGTGCGGAAAACTAGGCTTCTGCCGCGATATTGATTTAACAGGCAGTCGTTTCGGAAGTTCAACGGCGCAAGATGGCATCCAGACAGAACCGTTCGTCCGACGACGTGGCCGCCAAGGCCGGCGGACTGCTGATGCGCCTTGGGCTTGCTGTGCTCATGATCGCGCTGCCTTTGGCCGCTATCTATTCGCGCCGCCTGGTGTTCACATTGATGCCGGTTGGCGCCGGACTTATTTTTGCTGGCGCGGCGCTTGTGCCGGGTAACAGGGTTGTTGCCGATATCCGCCGCTCAATCGCCTCGCCGGTCGCGCTAGCGGCGATTGCCCTTTGCCTGTGGATAGCCTGTTCTTTGCTTTGGACCCCTTTTGTGAGGGCGGCTTTCGAACAGCTCGCCAAGTGCCTGGGAACAATAGCGCTGGCCTTTGTGGTGATTGCTGCCCTGCCCGGCCGCAGCCGCATCTCGAATCTCAATCTGATGCCGATAGGCGCCGGCGTCGCAGCCGTTGCCGCCGCAGCCATGGTGTTAGTGGCTCCCGGAATAATCCCGAACACCGGTGATTTGGAGCTTTCGACACTCGAACGGGCCGCTGTCGGCCTCGTATTGTTGGTTTGGCCAGCGTTGGCGGCGCTGGGCATTCGCGAACGCTGGGCCTGGGGTGGCGCGCTGGCTGTCGCAGTTACTTCCGCCGCAGTCGCAGTCTGGACACCCGCTGCGATGACCGGCATGGCGGCGGGCGCATTGGTGTTTTCATTGTCGACTGCAAATCCAACACGCATGAGCCGGATATTGGCAGGATTGTTCGCGCTCCTCCTCCTGGGTGCGCCCGCCCTGCTCATGCTCGCCGACCACTGGCTCGCGGTTTATCCCGGCGCGCCTGCATCCCTCGCACAACCAGTCGCCGTACTGGCTGATCTTGTGCGGGAATCGCCGGGCCGCCTGCTGACTGGATTTGGTTACAATACGCTTGGCCGGGCTACCGCCGGAGGATTCCTGCCCGCCTATATGCCGACGACGCTGGCGCTGGAAGTCTGGTTTGAACTTGGCGCTTTAGGCGCAGTGCTGGTGGCAGCTGTTGTGGCTGGAGCCTTCGTCGCCGCTGGGCGTATCGAAGGCAATGGTGCTGCATTTCTTCTGGCCGGCGAGACGTGCATCCTTGTTATCGCATTTTGGGGACTGGCGACGTTACAATTGTGGTGGATCACGCTTCTGGGCGCTACGGCCATCAGTTTTGGAAGTGTCCTGAAAGGTCAGACCCGCGAAGAGCGTCCGGCAGCCAGCTCAATCAGGACCGGGCCGCAACCTGCGGTCTGATTGGCTCCACACTCTCACCGAACTGGCTGGCGAAGTAAGTCTTGTAGGTGCCCTCCTGCGCAATCAGCTCGGCGTGAACGCCAACCTGCGCCACGATGCCGGAGTCGATCACGCAGATACAATCTGCGTTGACAATGGTCTGCAGACGATGCGCCACGACAATGGTCGTGCGCCCGACGCGCAGGGCGTCCAGAGCTTCCTGAACCATGCGCTCGGATTCGGAATCGAGCGCGGCGGTGGGCTCATCGAGAAGAATGATCGGCGCATTCTTGAGAACAGCGCGGGCAATGGCGATACGCTGCTTCTGCCCGCCAGACAATTGCGCGCCATGTTCGCCAACGGGGGTATCGTAACC
>CANJJI010000252.1 GCA_947474545.1 Beijerinckiaceae bacterium
CCATGCCAGGTTCGGACCCGGATGCCTCGATTTATTCCCTTTCAGGGCGAAAAATCAGCGCGCAATCGCGGTTTTGCAATTGGCTCAAGGGCAAATTTCACCGCAGTCTGCGCCTGCGCATTAAGCAGTCCGCCCACAAAAAAGGCAGCTCCAAGCGCCGCTCCACGCACAATATTTGAGCTCATTCCCCTGCTCCTCTGGTTTTCGGGAGAAAAATTGCCCCCGTTGTATTCGTTTCCTAACCTAGCAATCATCGTGCCGGAACAGGGCGGACGCATGCTTCCGGTCAAGCAGACCGGGTACGCCAGCCAGTATTTGAACAGTCGTGCCAACAGAGCCCGTCTACATCAACGGTGTTCGATCGCACCCCATTTCCCGCACCATGCTTTCGTGCTAATCGCGCCAGGCGAGCTTTTCCGCGGATTTGCCCGGTCTGGCCACCCAACCCGACGCATCCCTGGCTGCGCGAGAATTATTCACTGGAGAGGAAAACCATGAAATTTTGTATCAGCGGCAACGGCGCCATGGGCAATGCGCACGCCAAGGCCCTGAAAGCCATTCCCGGTGCCGAAATCACCGTGATTCAGTCGCGCACTCAGGAAGGCGCAGACAAGTTTGCCGAAACCTACGGCATAAAGACCGCGGTGACGGACTATAATGCCGCCGTCACGCGCGATGACGTTGACGCCGTTATCATCACCGGTCCCACCCAGATCCACGCCGATCAGGCCGAGACCGCCATGCGCGCCGGCAAGCATGTCCTCATCGAAATCCCCATGTGCGACAGCGTCGCCGATGCCGAGCGCATCGTGCGCGTACAAAAGGAAACCGGCGTCACCGCCATGGCGGGCCACGTCCGCCGCTTCAACCCCTCGCACCAGCTGATGAATCAGAAACTGCGCAAGGAAGGCGTCTTCCTGCAGCAGATGCAGGCGCACACGCACTTCTTCCGCCGCACCAACATGAATGCGCTGGGTCAACCCCGTTCGTGGGTCGATCATCTCCTGTGGCACCACGCCTGCCACACGGTAGATCTGTTCTCCTACCAGACCGGCGAAAAGATTTCGGAAGCCTATGCGGTTCAGGGCCCCTATCATCCCGAACTCAAGATCGCCATGGACATGGGCATCGTCATGAAGACGCCGAAGGGCTCGATCTGTGTCCTCTCGCTCTCCTTTAATGACGAAGGCCCGATCGGCTCTCCCTATCGCTACATGTGCGACAAGGGCACCTGGGTTTCGTTCTATGACGATCTCACCGACGGTTTCGGCAAGAAGCTGGATCTGGCAGGCGTGGCCCCCTCGATGAATGGCTTTGAAAACCAGGACCGTGAATTTATCGCAGCTATCGAGACCAAGCGGGCGCCTAACTGCTCGGTTGCAGATGCCCTCGACACAATGAAGCTCCTCGGCAAAATAGAGGACATGCTCCTCGCCAACGACAAGAAGTAAGTCAGCGTGGCCGAAACTGCCACGCAAGAAACCTGCCCCGCCTGCGAAAAGCCGGCGGGGCTTTGTGTCTGTGAAGCTATCGCGCCGATCGATAATGCAATCGAAGTCATCGTTCTCAGACACCCGCAGGAGCAGGACAGAATCCTCGGCACAGCGCGCATTCTTGCGCTTCAACTGAAACACGCCAGTTTGAAAACCGGGCTGTCTTGGCCGAACCTTGCCAAACTGATTGGCCGTCCCGCCGATCCCGGGCAATGGGGCATTCTCTATCTTGGTACGGCCAAAAGTTCGTCCGCCCAAAGCGAAAGAATTCTATCTGCAGTCTCAAAAGACGGCGATCCCCTGCCCGATCAAGACCATCTGCTGGCGGGGCTCAAAGGCATCATCCTTCTCGATGGAAACTGGCAACAGGCCAAAGCACTTTGGTGGCGCAACGCCTGGATGCTGAAATGCGTCCGCCTCACGCTGCGGCCGCCCGCGCCTTCTCTTTACGGCAATCTGCGCCGGGAACCACGCCGCGAAAGCATTTCAACAATCGAAGCCGCAGCGCTGGCGCTGAGCGAATTGCAGCACGATCCGCAACTGCCTGATAAGCTTTTGCCCCCGTTCAAACTCCTGTTGAAAAAGGCCAGCCGCCAGAATTCCGGGACCGCGATCGCGGCGAAACCTGAAAAACGCTGGACCTCCTGACCCTGCACGCAAATTGCAACGGCTGCATCAGGCGGCAATATGGCGAGCCGCAGCTTATATTCTGCACCGAAAGGACACGCAGATGACTGCGCCCGTGTATTCTTCCAGTACAATGGATATCTGCGGCGTCCCGTCCCGCAGAACCTTTCTTGCGGGCGCGGGCGCAGCTCTGTCCGCGAATTTGTTTCCCGCCGCAGTCCGGGCGCAACCAGCACCGCTTCTCAGCCTCAAACGCGGTGGGTCCATCCATTCCTTGCTGAATTGGCCTGAGCTTGAACCCGGCAGCAAGGACAAATTCGTCTGGCCCCCTTTTGCCTCGCCCAAATACCAGATCAGCCCACGCCTGCTTTCCACTTTCAAACAGGCAGGGCTGGACTTCATACGCCTGACCGTCGATCCCGGCATTTTTCTCGCCAGCGAAAAAACGCGGCGAGATGAGCTTGATGCAATCTTGCTCAACCGTTGCCATTTGATCCTCGCTGCAGGATTGAATGTCATCGTCGATTTCCATCCGATATCCCAGGTGGCGGCATGGACTCCGGTCAGGATCGTCACTGAGCCGAATGTGTTTGAAGCCTATACGGCGCTCATGGGTCGCACGGCTTCCGTTCTTGCGGCTCTCGATCCCGCGCATGTCGCCCTCGAATTCATGAATGAACCGCCTTATGGCTACGATGCCTCTTCAACAGAACGCTGGCGGCGCATGTTGCAGGCCATGTATAAAGCCGCGCGGGCTGCCAATCCGAGACTGGCGCTTGTACTCGGCGGGGCCGCTGGCGGCGGTTCACGCGGCCTTTTTGAAATTGATGCGCGCCAGTTTGCGGACCCCAATATTTTCTGGTCGTTTCATTTTTACGATCCCCATCCCTTCACGCATCAGGGCGTGGTCACATCGCAATCCAACATGCTGCATTACCGCTACCTGACTGATCTGCCCTATCCAGTCGATGCAGGAGAGATTGATTCCACGCTTCTCTCTGTCCGGCAGGCTATTCTGGCCGACAAATCACTCCCGATCATGCAACGGGTCGCCGTCGAAAGTGCGGCCGCAGATGCGGTAAAAAAATATTTTGCGAGCAAATTCGGCGTCCGCGACATCGCTGCAGAATTTGACAAGGTCGAACTATGGGCGAAGGCGAACAACGTCGATCCCGCCAAAATACTGCTGGGTGAATTCGGTACGGCGCGCCGCAGCGTGCATGGCAATGGCGCCCTGAACCGGCATCGTGAGACCTGGCTGCGTGACGTGCGTCTGCAGGCTGAAAAACGAAAATTCGCCTGGGCAATCTGGGACATGGACGACAACCAGATGGGCCTGGTCACCCAGCGCGGCAGCGGCCTTCTCGACACCTCATTGCTGCGCGCACTTGGATTGAATGAAAGTGCAGGCTGATCAAGGGGCAGGATTGAGAACTATCTGGCAGAAGTGAAGCGAACGGCGCGCATGGGAATGACGCCCGCATCAACTGCTAAGACACGCATGTATCAGCTGACCGGTGTGAACCGCTGCCTCAGACACAGCACCTCAATGTCGGCAGATGGCCTCATATGTGCCCAGTATTGAGCTGGCAAAATGAGAGACCTGAAACCGCTCACGATAGATTTGCCGCGATGCCAGCTGCATGCCCTGACGAAGGCCCGGATCAGCCAAGAGCCGTTCCAGCGCCTCTGCTATATTTTCAGCGCAGCGTTTGACAATCAGACCATTGACCCCATCAACGACCACATCGCGCACTGCCCCGACGTCACAGGAGATGAGCGCAGCCCCTGCCGACGCCCCCTCGATAAGCGCCAGCGGCAACGCTTCGGCCCGGGACGGCAACACAACGATATCGGCTTGACGCATCAAATTGTGAATCTCATCAATGCCAATCCAGCCGGTAAATTCGACACGGTCTTCTATGCCCGCATCACGAACAGCCTGTTTTGGCCTCGTCAGATCGCCATTGCCTGCAATCGTGCATGTCCAGCGCAAATCCACACTGGAAAGGCGCGCCAGTGCCTCGATCAGCAAAAGAGCGCCTTTGCGTTCGCCCACTTCGCCGGAAAACAGGATACGAACTGTCTTTTCATCGGGCCGTGGGATGATTGAATTATGTCCGATGTCGGGGATGCCGTTATAGATAACCACTATGTTGGCCGGCTTGACCCCCATACGTTCGAAAGGCTGACGATAGGCTTCTCCCAAAACAATCGCCCGTTGCGCCCCCCTCGCGCTGAATGCCAGCGCACGATACCATAAGGGCCTGGCCTGTTCGTACTGGGCGGACATCATGCCGTGAAACTGGATGACATAGGGCATCCGCATCATACGGGCCAGAAATGAAAACGCAATCTTACGCAGGGCGCTACCATTGGTCGAAACATGGATATGTACCACATCATGGCGGCCGGTCAGACACTGAAACACAAATTGAAACAAAGCTGATATGAAAGTGATACCCCACAGCGGGCCTGCCAGTTCGCCTCGGCTGCCGATGAAAGTCAGGTGAGAGGTGCCGTCGCGGGAGTGGTTGGAATTAGGTTGGCGTAGTCTCCGGGTTGTCCAACCCAATTGATTCTGGCGTTGAAGCGCC
>CANJJI010000253.1 GCA_947474545.1 Beijerinckiaceae bacterium
ACTTCTCGGCTCCATCGGATACATCACCCCCGCAGAAGCAGAGGAGGCGTTCTATGCAAACCTGAACACACTCGATATGGTCGCCTAGTCGTTGAACAAATCACCCTCCGGTAAACTAGGGGCGGTTCATTCCTCAACGAGACACTGTTCTCGTCGCTCACCCATGCGCGCTCGGCCTTGGCCGACTGGAGGACGGACTACAACAACACACGCCCACACTCCCAACTCGCGTGGCAAACCCCGATCGAGTTCTCCATGCGCTTCGAACCGCGCCGGGCTCAGGCGCTGCGCAACATGAAAAGCTCCGCGCCAGAGCCCGGCGCTCAACCTGCCCAAATGGGCAAACCAAACGCCAGATACGAACTCACAACTGGATAAAACTTGGGGGCAAGGTCAGGGGCCGCGATAGCACCCATACTGTTTGCGAAGCGACGCACTCTGGGCAAAGGAAATTGCCCTCTGTGCGACGGTCATAACATATTCGCAGCGGTATATCTGTCAGGCCGCATTCAGACTTTGTTCGCCTTTTTCTCCGGCGTCATTGCAGGCCTATCCCGGTAACGGTCAGCGAGATGTTCTCGACAGCCCAGCGCACGACATGGGTATCAATTTGCGGCGCCACTGCCGCTATCGTGTTCGGCGAATTTGCCATTTTCTTCGCAACGCTGTTGATTGAACAACTCGGTACGCCTATCGCCCCGGACTGAACGCGTTTACAGCGCGCGATACCCGGCGTCAGGAAGCACAATGCCCGTGATTGCGCTTGCTTCCTCCGAACAGAGAAAGGCTGCTGCGTTGGCGATGTCCTGGGGCAGGATAAGGCGGCGGAGCGGCGCGCCATCGATAACGCCCTGCATCCCGCCCTGGCGCTTCCGCAGTTCTGCGCCTTCGCCCTTCATCGGGTCAGCCATGAAACCGGGTGCGATGCAGTTCACACGAATGCCATCGGGTCCGTAGGCTACCGCGAAATTGCGCACCAGCATTTCAAGGCCGGCCTTGGTCGCCTGATAGGCATAGGCGTTGCGTATGCGGCCACCGACCGCTGTCCAGCTGCTGAGCGCGACGATGGAGCCGGGTGCTTTCATGAAACTCCTGGCGAGATCGAACAGATAGGCCAAGCCCTTCAGGTTTACGTCTATGGTAGCGGACACTGCCTCAGGATCGGAACTGCCTGCCGGCGTTTCCCTGAGAATCCCATGCGCCGCCACGATCACGTGGATAGGACCAAGTCCTGCCGCATATGTTAAGAGATCGCGCAAGCTCTCGCTGCGCGTCACATTGCATTCGAAAAACGCCTGCCCGGCGGGGACAGGGCATACGTGGAGATCGGCCGCAACCACGCGCATGTTCTGGGACTGGAACCTGCTGCAAATTGCGGCGCCGATGGAACCCGTGCCGCCTGTCACGACAGCGACTGGCTGGCGTGTGTCCGTTTGCTCTTGCGCCATCAGATCCTCCGCATCTCAAGTATCGTTGCTGCCGGTACGCTCAGATCGCACCGCTGTACGCCAGGCCTTTGGGGGCATCTTCGCGCACAGCCGTGCGGAACTCGCAATGGTTCCGGGCCAATGGGTAAACACTTAGTAGGGAACAACCTGAATAGCCGTTGCGCCCGCTCCGTCCACGGCGACGGCTTTGCCATCCAGTGAAATCCTGTCGTTCCATTCGGTCGCATGGAATATATCGCCCTGGAACGGATCGAGCCCCGGCAGCTTCGGAACCAGCGGCCGCGACAGCACGCCGCCCGCCCAAACGACATAACGGCCATCCGAGCTGCGCCCGCCTTCTGCATCGAGCCGCCAGCGGCGCCGCACGTCGTCCCATGCAACCCGGGTAACTGCGGTATTCCGTTCAATGAGAGAAGCAACCTCAGAGGTCTCTGTTAATTACTTGACGTAGCTCCATATTTTCTGCCCGGGCGCAAAATTCGTCGACCATTTGCCGCCAGGAAAACAGCGGATCGAATACATATCGATAGGCGTGTCGCAGGCGACGTTCGGATAGCGGTTCGCGTGCCAAACGCCTCCCAGATCGCTACTCTTTTCCAGAATAACGAGATCCGTGAATCCGGCTTCGCGTAACTCTGCGGCTGTGCACAGGCCGCCCAGTTGAGCCACCATATCAATCAAAACCATAATCGTAGTGCCCGCTATCGGGCTGGTTTCTTCTCATACGCCTTCGCATCATCCCAAAGTGCGTCCATTTCTTCCAGAGTCGATTGCCCAGGCGTACGGCCACGCGTGGCCAGAGCCTCTTCAATAAAGCGGAAGCGCCGCTCGAATTTCTGGCTGGCGGCGCGAAGCGCACCATCGGGATCGACATCCGTGTGGCGGGCCAGATTGGCGACGGCGAACAACAGGTCGCCCAGTTCCTCATGCATCGCTGCGCGGTCGCGCTTGTCGAATTCGGCTTCCAGTTCGTCGAGCTCCTCACGGATTTTCGCGATCACCAGCCTCGCATCGTTCCAGTCAAAGCCGGCCGAGCCCGCTTTGGCCTGGAGTTTTACAGCGCGGGCGAGGGCGGGCAGGGTGCCCGGAATGCCATCCAGCAGCCCCTTAGGACCATCGTCCGGAAGTCCTGCCGCAGCGCGGGCCGCATTGCGCTGGACTTTCTCCTCAGCTTTGATGCGGCCCCACAGGCCTTTGACCTCTTCGGGTGACATACGGCCAGCGTTGGGGCCGAAAACGTGGGGATGACGGCGGATCATTTTGGCGGTGATGGCTTCCACCACATCGGGGAAGGCAAAGTCTCCGGCTTCCTCCGCCATGCGGGCGTGGAACACAACCTGCAGCAGAAGATCGCCCAGTTCGTCCACGAGATCGACCATATCGCCACGCGCGATCGCGTCGGCAACTTCATGCGCTTCCTCGATTGTATAAGGTGCAATGGTCGTAAAATTCTGTTCCAGATCCCAGGCGCAGCCAGTGCCCGGTGTGCGCAAGGCCGCCATAATGGCAATCAATCCATCAATATGGCGGGAAGGTTTTGTGGAATCCGTCACTTTGGTCGCTCACAAATTCGATGGCAAAGGCCACCCAAAAGAAAAGGCGCGGAACCCCTGGAGGTCCGCGCCCGATTAACCTGAAAGATGCGCTGGATCAGGGCAGGGAGATCGCCAGCGCTTCACGGCCCTTGGGTGTCTCGACGACCTTCACGTTGACAGCCTGCTCTTCAACAAGCTGCTGGAGGCCTGCGTTCCGCAGGACCGAGACATGGACAAAAATATCCTTGCCGCCATCATCGCCAGCAATGAAGCCGAAGCCCTTGGTTGCATCGAACCATTTCACCCGGCCGCCGATTTCGACAGCGGAGGATGCATCAGGCGTAAACCGCTGGGGCCGGCCGCCACCGCTGCCGCCGGGTCCACCACCGCGATCGTCGAATGCGCGCGGCGCACGGGGCGGCGGGGCAGAAGCAGTGGAGGTATCGACTGAAATCACGCGGGCGACTTGCATGCCCTTCATCGTCTTGGACGCGACAACCTTGAGTTTGGAGCCCGGGGGAACGGCTTCATAACCGGCGGCCTGCAGCGCGCCGACGTGAAGGAAAGCATCGCCCGAACCGTCGCCGAGCTCAACGAAGCCAAAGCCCTTGTCAGCCTTGAACCATTTAACCGTGGCGTCAACCGAGGCCTGGCCGGGCATGTCCATGTCCGGCGGCGGAAATACGGGTGTCATTGGCTGACGTGGCGACGGCCGGTCGGGCCGGGCGCCAAATTGCATGGGTTCATCATCGTCAAACCCGCGACGACGGGGCCGGAAATCCTTGCCTTTGCTCATGTTCGTAAAGTCTTCTCCGTGGCCGCGGGAGCGCCACTTGTCCTGCCACACATATGCGAATCCGATCCCGCGCGGACAAATAAAGGTCCGCTGATCCGCCTGATTTCAGGCCTATTAGTCCGCGTTGTCAAAGTTTTAAAACCGGTTCCGTCGCGCCTGCAATTATTAATATAGCAGCATTCCATCAGCTGCGCCATGAATTTTCGATTCGCAAATGGGCATTTGCCCGTTTTTGTTCGCCAAGCGCTGTAAATTCAGCAAGCTGTGTTCGACTTGTCACAGAAACCCGCTGTCTAATGGTGCAAATGGACTATGGCTGCGCTATGCAGGAGGGCCGCTGGACGGCGTCAGGATCGCAACTACGCAATAGGTACACCCGCATCGCTTGTCAAAGCCATTTAAGAATGGCTCACACGGGGCAAATTAGAAATGTCTCACTCCCGGTTCCTAGCGCAATGTTTCGTGAAGTCAGGGCAAATGGCTTGACCGCAAGAGTCAAAAGCCATTTGCCCTGACTTCACCCGCCGGGTCGCTCGATGTGAACCGCAAACATATGATTTTGCTGACCCGTGCGGCGGGGAGCCGCTTTGCTTCGGGCTTGTTCGCGCCCTGCTTGCCGTGCCGCGATATAGTCCAGCGCTGCGCCAAGCTGTTTGTTCTCGACAATCGCAGCCCGGTTCACCGACCGCAGCTTGTCAAACGTCCGGTACGGCAGGCTGACGCCCTCATGCTGGATATCCAGCCGCCCATCTGGATAATCACAGACGGTCACCCGTTTACCTGGCAACCTGACTGCAGGCTCAACCGGCTCCAATATAAACAATATCTTGTCATACTGCAGTGTGAGAGAGCCCGAGAGGGTACGTTGCTCCTTGTGACACATCGCATCGTCCAGGCTCTCGTGTTCTGACAAGGGCCGGTGCATGTCCTTGGGG
>CANJJI010000254.1 GCA_947474545.1 Beijerinckiaceae bacterium
GGATCGTCCAATCCCTCCCAGCATTCAATAAATTTGTCCAAAATATTCTCCCGCGCCGTGATTCGTTCACGGCCCGGTAGAATCCATCTCAAGCAAAACGTAAAATCAGCGCCCGAAACAGCACGCTATTTCAAATGCGATTCCCCTGGTGCGTATCTATTCATCGTTGGATTAGGGTAGCGGTCCAGTTCAGCTTCATTATGGCCATTTCGCAATCTCTTCCATGGCGTCGACGATGTAAGTTGCTTTGCTTCTCGATTATAGCGCGTGGGGAGGTCAGCTTTCAGGATCCGGACGATTTCCGAATGGCGAAGCCTACAAGGCAGCGTGGTCGATGATAGGCCCGCCAATGACACGATGGCTGCCCAACGCCTGTCCATCTCGCTGCAGGAGCGCCATGGCTGGCGGCAGGGCACGCCGCCATTCCCGAAGATCCTTTGCTTCGAGCTTGTACAGGGCCTTGGAGGCCAATGCCGACTGCAGCACATGCTTCGAGAGACGGGATCGGGCGTCGCGCTTGAGCGCCCGATGCCCCGGCTGCGTTCGTTCGCGCAATTTTCGGACGCAGGGGTATTCCGCGACCGCCGCCTTAACCGTTATAACGGGCCCGGCCACAGCTGCCTTTGTTTCTTTGCGTTGGTTCTCTACGTCCGCGCTAAGTGTGACCTAAGGGCGCTCGTATCCAGCAACCGATGTCACCCGCTATCGTCGATGGGACACAAACTGGACACTGATTGGTCCAAAATTCTGCAACTTATTGATTTAATTGGCGCGCCCTACGGGATTCGAACCCGTGTTACCGCCGTGAAAGGGCGGTGTCCTAGGCCTCTAGACGAAGGGCGCGAGGCGGCGGAGCGATACGAGCCAGACTCGATCAGTTCCGCGACGGCGATGGCTATAGCCGCCATGTGCCGGGATTGCAAACCCATTTGGCAAAGGTTTTTGCGGAATGTGAAATTGCCCTGCAAAATAAGCTTTACGCTCGCATCAACCGGGTTTGTTGACGGCTGGGTCGGCTGCGTCCTGAATGCGCAATTGAACACGCTCGTTGCCGCCCCAGCGGTCGATATTCAAAACGCCCGCCAGATGCACGCTCTCGCCCCGTGCGCGCAGCAGCGCTTGCCCGAGCGGACGGCCTGCAGCGCGGAAGGCAATGGCGTTCAGGCTCTGGTTGTCCCGGGCCACTGCGCGCACCCGCACATGCCCGTTGCCGACTTCCGAAACGTCTACAAGCCGGTGATCGGGAAAAGCGAAAACTGGTTCCGGATTGCCCTGCCCGAACGGTCCCGCCTTTTCGATCTCGTGCACTAGAGCTGGATGAGCCCCGCCTGCGGTCAGCGCTGCGTCAACCTGCAGGCCGCTATCGCGCAAAGCGCGCTCCACCCCCGCCTGAAGGGCGTCTTCGAGAAAGGCGCGAAAGTCTGTCAGTCTGTGCCGCTCCAGCGTGACGCCAGCCGCCATCGCGTGGCCACCGCCTTTCACCAGAACCCCCGCTTCGACTGCGGCGCGAATGGCCCGCCCGAGATCGGCGCCGGCAATGGAACGGCCAGAGCCGGTCCCGATTTCTCCATTGAAAGCAATGGCAAAGGCGGGCCGGCGGAATCTTTCCTTTAACCGCGCTGCGACAAGCCCGACGACGCCTGGATGCCAGTTATCGGCTGCGGTAACGATGCATGTGCCTGCTTCCGAGAGACCCAACGCGGCAAGCGCTTCCGCCTCCGCTTCCGCAACCGAGGCCATCTCCAGCACCTGCCGCTCCCGGTTCAGCCGGTCGAGTTCTCTGGCGATATCGGCAGCTTCGGCGTCATCCTGCAACAGCAGGAGTTTCGCCCCTAGAGCCGCGTCGCCGATCCGCCCGCCCGCATTGATGCGCGGCCCGATCATGAACCCGAGGGATTCCGCACGCGGCGGGCCGTCGGAGCCTGCGACATCGAACAATGCGCGCAGGCCTGGACGGCCCCGCTTTTTCATCACCGCCAGCCCCGTGCGCACAAAGGCGCGATTGAGGCCGGTCAATGGCACCACATCGGCCACGGTCGCCAGCGCCACAAGGTCCAGCATGGCGAGAAGATCGGGCTCAGGCCGGGCCTGGGTCCAGAATCCCCGCGCGCGCAGGACCCGGTTGAGCGCGACTATGGTCATGAAAACCACCCCGGCGGCGCAAAGATGGCCCAGCCCGGAAAGATCATCCTGCCTGTTGGGATTGACCAGAGCCGTTACCGCAGGCAGCGCTTCGGGCGCCTGATGGTGATCCAGCACCACCACGTCCATCCCCAGCCGGTGCGCCTCGGCAAAGGGTCCGCTGCTGGTTGTGCCGCAGTCAACGGTCACCAGTAGCCGCGCGCCCTGCCCGGCCAGCGCCCGTATAGCTTCCACGTTCGGGCCGTATCCTTCAAAAACCCGGTCGGGAATATGGATGATATAAGGAATGCCGCAGCGCTCCAGAAAGCCTCCGAGCAAGGCAGAGGACGACGCCCCGTCGACGTCGTAATCGCCGAAAATCGCAACAGTTTCTTCGGAAAGAATGGCGCTGGCCAGCCGATCGACGGCAGCGTCCATATCGACCAGCGTGGACGGATCCGGCATCAGCGCCCGCACGGTGGGCTCTAGAAACTCAGCGACACCCTCCGGCCCCTGCCCGCGCGCGGCCAGAATGCGCGAAACAACATCTCCCATTCCGTGCAATTGCACCATCGCCTGCGCGCGCATGGCCGCGCCCGGATCCAGCCGGTCGAGCCAACGCTGGCCGGAATACGAGGTCTCGACGTTAAGGAAAAGGCGCGCTGATCCGGTCATTGTCATCCGGCTTCTAGCCGAGAATCGTCCGTATAGGCAGGGGCAATTTCAAACGTAGGCCAGAGTCAGGCGGCAGCCGCAAATTTGCTCCGCAGGCCTGCCTTCTCCATCCGTGGGAGGACTTCCTGTATGAAATACGGCAATTCCTGCAGATAGTTCAGGAACACCAGCGTTGAGCCGCTGATACCGGCTGCCGAAATTCTATGGAGTTCAGCGACAATGTCGTCGGGTGTCCCGATTATCGGATAGGTGCCAGCCATCATGCCGGGAAAACGGCGTTTCTTTTGACCCGCCAGGGTAGCCGCCAATTCCCGGTCGGATTCCGAACCGCCGCCTTTCGTGCTCTTCGACATGGTGGAAGAACGCTGGCGGGCAAAATATTCAAGCGCGTCAGGGTCCGCCATCTCAACGGCGTAATAATGTGCGTAATCCTCGGCTTCCTTGCGGGTAGGTTTGCAGACAAATTGCGTCTGCACATAGACATCGGGTTTCCGGCCATGTCTGGCGGCCAGACTGCGCAAAGTCTGAACCGTCCGGCTGGTTACATCAATGTCCTGCAGCGAGGTGAAGAGAATGTCGGCAATCTCGGCTGCGAAGCTCTGCCCGTCGCCCGATTGGGCGGCCGACATGATCGGCGGCGGCCTCAGTGGCAGAGGATCAGTCACCAGCCCCTCCAGATCGAAATACTGGCTTTTCCAGTCGAACTTCGGCCCCCCTTCCAGCAGTTTGGCGAAAATCTTGTACCATTCGAGTCCGCGATCATAGCGATGTTCGCCATCGAGCTTGATGCCATGGGGCTTGAATTCGTCCGGGTTCCAGCCGCAGACGATGTTCAATCCGGCCCGCCCGCCGCTGGCATGATCGACTGTCGCAATGGCCTTGGCGGCAAAAGCCGGCGTAATCAGCGAAACATGCGCTGTCACGAAAATCCCGATCCGCCTCGTGATCATGGCCAGCGCAGCTGCCTGCGTAAATGTCTCGAAGGAGCGGCCCCACATATCCGCCTTGCCGCCTAGCCCGTGCCATTTGGCGATGGGCAACATGAATTCGACACCGGCTTCGTCAGCAAGCCTGGCGACGTCCGCCATCTCGTTCCAGTCGGCCCGCCAGCGTTCGGGGGCAATGCTGGGAGTCAGACCACCCGCGCAATTGATGCCGAAAACACCGAATTTGAAGATATTGTCGCCAAAGAAATTCGCCATTTCCATACCTCCAGCGCGCGTCTTATTTTGCGGCAAGGCTAGTGCGAAGCAAAGCGCTGTCAACCACCTGAAAGTCTCGGCTGGCATCGCCATCTTCGGACCCGCACAAGCGGAGCGTGGTTGTCAAATAACTATGTCACCTGTAGTTTTCTGGAAAATGCAGGAATTGACCCCAATCTTTTGTTCGGATGGATTGCCTTATGAAGATCACCCGCCGGACCGCAATCAGTCATCTCCCGGGTCTTGTCGCGGCGGCGAGCATCCCCAGCCCGGCCCAATCTGCCCAGCTAGCAGGGCAAACCTTGCGCGCCGATGTCTGTATAATTGGCGCAGGTTTTGCCGGCCTCAGTGCGGCCTACCGGCTCAAAAAAGCGGGTTTGAATGTTGTCGTGATGGAGGCTCGAAATCGCGTAGGAGGGCGTTCACTGTCGGGTGAACTCAAAGGCGGTGGATGGGTTGATCTGGGCGCACAATGGGCCGGCCCAACCCAGGCAGGGCAATCGCATTTCAAAACAGGGTCAGAAGTCTTGACAGGTATGCGTCATCCCACCCTGCTTTTTTGATCTTGCCGCGCAGGGATACTTTTCCACCGTCTTTTTGCATGACGTTCAACGCCATGTGCCGGAGCACGGCGAGA
>CANJJI010000255.1 GCA_947474545.1 Beijerinckiaceae bacterium
CCCTATCTCACGAAGGCTGCTGCCCCGCCGATGCTCGGCCAAAATCACGCCACGTTCCTCGCTGCCAAGGTGCTTGTATCGACTGTCCATCGCAACATCCTATGCCCTGCGGGCCGTGGGTGTTGCACTTGAAGCTTGAGCCTAAGAAGCGCCGATGATGGCTGCGCCAGCGGCAGCGTTTCCATTGTTGCGGGGAGCCCGGCGGCGGACCTGCGCATCGGCAGGCAGTATGGAAACGGCGAGCATGGCCGCTGCACCGGTCAAGGCAACACCCAAAGTCATAAATCTATTCGACATTTTATTACTCCCTGACAGCCGGAGGTCCCGGCTTAAACGCTGAAAGACCGCATAGTGAGCAACTTACATCATATGCGGACAAAAACCAAAACGACCGCAAAGCCGTTCCGGGCGAATAAACAAGCCGGCGGCAGCGAAATATTCCTCCCGCTGCCGCCCTGTCTTTATGACTTCAAAACGCCGCCCGTCTGGTTACGTTCCATACTGCTGGCGATCACGTGCCAGCCGTTGCCAGCGGTTCCCTTCGTGATGATGCCGCGCGCCATACCCATAGCCATAACCATAGCCCGCACCATAGACCGGCTGCGGCGCATAATATTGCGGCTGCGGGACATATTGAACCTGCGGCGCGTAATACTGCGGCTGCGGCGCATAACCATAGCCACCATAACCATAGGCAGGAGCGGCTGGCACATAGTGACGTTCGCTACGCTGGCTGGAAGCTATCGCGGCTCCAACACCAAGCGCAAGCGCGCCGATGGCGAGCGCAGCAACGGCCCCGCCGTTTCCACCACCGCCGCCATAATAACGGCGGGGAGCAGCTTCCGCCTGAAACGCAGTCGCCAGAACCATGGCCGAACCCGCGACAACACCGGCGATCCGTATTCCAAGATTGCGCAACATGGTATTTTCCTTTCACTGCCCCGTGCCGGATTGGCCCGGTAGCACCATGGTTTGCATATTGTGCTATGGGCGCTGAATGGCCCCTGAAGCGCTTGTTCATCCACCGTTTATCGGCGCGTAAATCGAGACAACACAACCTAAAGTTACAAATTTTTCGTTTACATGAATAAAGTTGTAGGGCATCTTCTCAAAGCGACCTGAATCGGGGGATATCGGGTCACGATTGTGGAATACACAGGGGCGAACATGTCTGGTCTTGCGCGCACGGAAACGCGGAAAAGAAATTACAGTCCGGCGGCTAAAATCGCTTCGGCTAAAACTGCTGGAACTCCCGGCCCGCAAGCCATCGCCGAGGTCTCGAGCTATATCGCGCAGCTGACGGCGGAACTCAGCCAGCTCGCAGGCTCTGTGAAACTGGAAACACTGGCTTACTTTCTGTCCATGGCGCGGCTTGAAGCGGAAATGGTGGCCCGAAAAAGCCAGCTTTCTCAGGATTGATCAACGGCTTGTGCGCGGCAGCAATGACACCAGCGCGCCGCCATGCCGGACGATGCGCCCCTCAAGTTCCAGATCAAGCAACGCCGCCTGAACATCCCGTGCGGGAATCGTACTGGCGCGCACCAGGTCATCGACCGCAACGGGCGCAGAGCCAAGCAATTCCTCCAGAACTTCAACGGTGGGCCGGCCTGAACGATCTGCCGCCGGGTGTAACGGTTCGGGCGCTGGCGCGCTCGCTTCATCAAGCTCCATCCCCTCCATGCTGGCAGGCACTTCCACAACGCCGAAAAGATCGGTCTCGTCCCAGAGCGGCACCTGCGCTGGGCCTGAGGGCTCATCCTCTTGAGCCGATTGCGTCGGGACATCGCCGGGATCGCGGATGAGAGCGAGGGCTTCCAGCACATCCTCCGCCCGTGTGCAGAACGTCGCGCCCTGGCGCAGCAGATCGTTCGTGCCCTCAGCGCGCGGATCGAGCGGGGAACCGGGTACAGCGAAAACCTCCCGGCCCTGCTCATTGGCAAAACGCGCGGTGATCAGCGAACCGGACCGGCGCGCCGCCTCGATCACAACCGTCGCCAATGCAAGACCTGACACGATCCGGTTCCGGCGCGGAAAATCGCGACCGCGCGGCTCCCACCCAAACGGCATTTCGCTGATGAGCGCGCCATGTTCGCAGATTTCCTCCGCCAAACCCCGATGTTCACTGGGGTAGATGCGATCAAGCCCGCCAGCAAGCACAGCAATCGTGCCGGTTTTCAGCGCCGCCCGATGCGCCTTCTGATCAATCCCGCGCGCAAGACCTGACACAATCACATAATTCTGTCCGGCAAAATCATGGGTCAGCCGCTCGGTCAGTGTCAGTCCGGCCGCCGACGCATTGCGCGACCCAACCACTGCGATCATCGGCTTCAGCACTACATCGCCATGGCCTTTCACGGCAACGAGTGGCGGCGGGGAATCGATGGCCCGCAAGGCCTGGGGATAATCGGGCTCGCCAAGTGCGACGAAGCGCGCGCCGGCCCGCTGCGCTGTCTCCAATTCGCGCAGGCAAACATCACGGTCAGCAATACGGATTTTTCGCGCGCCAATTGTTTCACGCACGAGAGCGGGCAATGCCTCCAGCGCTGCCCCTGCCCCGCCATATCGATTGATCAGCGCGCGAAACGTGCGCGGGCCGATATTGTCGCTGCGGATCAGACGTAACCAGTCGAGCCGCTGCGCATCCGTAAGCCGGACGCCGGGCGCTTTCTGAAACGGCAATTCGCTCTGCCCGCTCACGGCTTGCCGCCGATCTTGCCTTCCGTACCGTCCATCAGCCTGGAGATATTGGGCCAGTGCTTGAACCAGAGCAGCACGGCCAGCGCCGCAAACAATTCCGCAGCGCCCGTGCGCCCCATTCCCCAGAGCGCGAGGGGAACTGCGGCACTGGCGCCGAGCGCCGCCGCCGAGGAATAGCGCGTGATAAAGGCGATGCCGAGCCACACAACGGAGAACACAAGTGCGCCCGGCCAGGCAAGGCCGAGAGCGACGCCCAGAAACGTGGCGACACCCTTGCCGCCCTTGCCCTTCAGCCAGATGGGATAAAGGTGGCCGAGAAACGCGCCAAGCCCGGCAATGACACCAGCATATTCGGAAAAATGCAGCCCGATGAGCGCAGCGGCCGTCCCTTTGAGGGCATCAAGAATAAGTGTCGCCGCTGCCAGCCCCTTGCGTCCAGTGCGCAGCACATTGGTCGCGCCGATATTGCCAGAGCCGATGGACCGCAAATCCTCCGTGCCAGCCAATCTGGTCAGGATCAGCCCGAAGGGCACAGATCCGAAGAGATAACCCATGAGCAACATGAGAAGATTGAACGGCAAATCGGGTTGTAACATGGCGGCGCGCAAATCCAGAACCAAAGACGCCGCAGCCTAAAGCTTTTCAGGGCGAAGGGGAACCCGCCTCCGCCCCGGCCTCACACCACAAACGTGAAATCGCTGGCGTCGAGCGCGGCTGCTGTTGTGCCGCTGGAATAGAGCGTAGCGATCTGCACCGCGCCGCCGCTCAGATTGCCGTTTGTGTCGAACATCAGCGCGCCGGTTGAGAGATTGAAGACAAAGCGCGTTGTGCTATCGCCGCCATTGCTGGCAAGGCCGTTGGTGTTGGCGATGAAATGCTTTCCGCTCAACACGCCGCCAGCGTTCAACCCTGCGCCAAACAGCGAAGCTGAAATTTCCAGCTGGTCGTCAGCGTGTGAGAAATCGCGGATCGTATCGCGGTCAGCGGCAAGCTTTTGCAGCACGAACACATCATTCCCGGCGCCGCCGTAAAGATTATCAGCGCCGAGGCCTCCAATCAGCCGGTCATTGCCGCCCTGTCCATAAAGCGCGTCGCCACCTGCGCCGCCATTAAGAACGTCATCGCCGCCATCGCTGCCATAGATGCGGTTGACGAGTTCATTGCCGGTGAGGCTCAGGCCAGTTGTGCCCGAATACGCATAGAGATATTCGATCTGCTGCCCTGCGCCAAGTGAGTAGTCGACACTCGCGTAGACCTTGTCTGTTGCGCCTTCGCCAGCGATTTCATTCGTCACATCACCTGCGCTGTCGACATAGTAAATGTCATTGCCCGCGCCGCCAGTCATGATGTCATTGCCGCCGAGGCCATAAAGCCTGTCATCGCCAAGCCCGCCATTGAGCGTGTCGTTGCCAGCACCGCCATAGATGATATTGTTGAACTCGTTGCCCGTCAGAGTGACGCCCGTGCCTGTCTTGGCCGCGCCATAGGCGTAAAGGCGCTCTATCTCGCTGCCCGTACTCAGCGCGAAACTGACTGTCGCATAAACATAATCGTTGCCGCCACCAATGTACTCAAGCGCCTGATCCCCGGCATTGTCGACATAGAATATGTCATTGCCCACATCGCCATACATGATGTCAGCGCCCGTGCGGCCATTGATCCTGTCATCGCCAGCGCCGCCGTGTATGACATTGGAGACGCCATTGCTGCCGTTCAGCGTATCGTTATATGCGGAGCCTGTGAGGTTCTCGATACCGGTGAGAATATCCACGCCAGCCCCAAGGTGCCGTCGCGAAGGTGGTTGGAATAGGCTAACGCGATCTCCAGCTTCATGAAGTTATCCGATCATGCGGCGAGGTCAATGGGTTGATCCGATGGCTTGTCGGCGAGGGTCTTCCAGCCATCG
>CANJJI010000256.1 GCA_947474545.1 Beijerinckiaceae bacterium
ACATTTTGCTGCGCTTGAGCTGGGCCTGACTGGTCTCGAAGAAGTCTTCGGCCGCCGCGTTCGCGCTGCTGATACGCCCGTCGACTCCAATCGTCAGCAAAGGCAGGGGCAGGCTGTTCAGGATCTGGTTCGACGCAATTGGGCCGTTCATGGTCAGGCCGCCTTTTCACACGCAGGTTCAAGAAAGATCGAGTTGAGGAGAGATCGCACTTCACCGGCAGCTTCAGTTGTCACGATCCGCGCCCGCCGTCCGTCGGACGGCGCAGCTGCGCCGAGCGCGTGATCAGCATAAGCCGCCAGATGTTTGCGCGCATGGCGAACACCGGCTTTCTCACCCATGCTGGCCACAAGGCTGTCGAAATGTTCCTGCGCCGCCAGTCTTTGCTCTTCCGCGGTCGGTTCGGTGAATTCTCCGCCCGCGAGGCCGCGCGCTATGGCGCCGATCAGCCAGGGGCGCCCAACGGCGGCGCGACCCAGCATGACAGCATCTGCGCCAGACGCTGCCAGCATCGCGCGCGCATCCTCCAGATCAGCGCCGTCTCCATTGGCGACCAGCGGAATCCTAACGGCCTTGCGGACCTCGCGGATCGCCCGCCAGTCGGCCTTGCCCGTGTAAAACTGGACGCGCGTCCGGCCATGCACCGTGACCAGAGCAATTCCGGAAGCCTCAGCCCGGCGCGCAAGTTCCGGTGCATTGAGTGAGTTTTCGTCCCAGCCCAACCGCATTTTGAGGGTAACGGGAACCTTGACCGCTGCTACGGTTGCCTCGATCAGACTCGTGGCGTGATCGAGATCGCGCATCAGTGCGGACCCAGATAAACGCCCGTTCACCCGTTTCGACGGACAGCCCATATTGATATCAACGACATCAGCGCCAGCTGCTTCTACCAGCCGCGCGGCCTCGGCCATCATAGCAGGGTCACAACCGGCAATTTGCACCACATGTGGAAAAATGCCCTGCCCCTCGGCCCGGACCCGGGCCTCATGGCGGCCATTCACATATTCGCTGGAAGCGACCATCTCGGAGACCACGAGCGGCGCGCCAAAACGATGCGCCACCCTG
Organism: Beijerinckiaceae bacterium; assembly: GCA_947474545.1. Lineage (GTDB taxonomy): Bacteria > Pseudomonadota > Alphaproteobacteria > Rhizobiales > Beijerinckiaceae > Terripilifer. Next base: position 1,064 of record CANJJI010000256.1, read on the forward strand.
CGCATACCGATGTCCGTGATTCCTGACATGGGCGCGAGTATCGCCTTGCCCGAAAGCTGGAGGCCACCAACGCGCAGCGTTTTGTTGCCTATATTTTCAGCAGCTTTGTTCATGCCTATATCATAGACATTGTTGGTGGAATTTAAAATCGGAAAAAGCGTTTATAATGGCCCGGAGAATCGAAAACGCTCTCTTTCAGCACTCAACCGCAGCCGCTGTTTCCGGAAAAATAATGACCGATCAAAATGTTAATGGCGATACAGCCATCCTGATCGTGGCTGCCGGACGCGGATTGCGGGCGGGCGGCCCTGCCCCCAAGCAGTATCAGCGTCTCGCGGGAAAGCCCGTCCTGACCCATTGCATTGATAGAATGACCGAAGCACTTCCGGGCGTTCCAATCCTCACCGTGATCCATCCGGACGACTCACGCCTCTTTGACGCCGCCCGGCAAGCATGCGCAGATTCACGAATGTTGCTTCCTCCGGCGGCAGGCGGAGAGACGAGACAAGCCAGCGTCTATGCGGGAATTAAGAAATTACATGAATTAAATACTTTTATTAAATTTGTTATAATTCATGATGCTGCGCGTTTATTTTCATCTAATAGATTAATACAACATTGCCTCATGGATGCGCGGCAGTTTGGGGCAGTTGTGCCTGCCTTGGCGGTCCCGGATTCGCTTCGCCGCAATACGGCCGACGGATTTTCAGAACCTGTCGAACGCTCGGGCCTTCTGGCAGTGCAGACACCGCAATGCTTCAGCTTTGATCTGATCAGACAAGCTCATGAACGTGCCGCCAGCTCCGGACGCACGGATTTCACGGACGATGCATCGCTGATCGAATGGTCCGGCATTCTCGTCAAGACTTTTCCCGGCGAGTCCGGTAATTTCAAACTGACCACAGCCGAGGATTTCGTGACCGCAGAAGCCCTGCTCCTGGCCCGTCTGGCCGATATACGTACCGGCTATGGCTATGATGTCCATGCATTTTGCTCAGGCGATCACGTCTGGCTTGGTGGCGTCAAGATCCCCCATACCAGGGGCCTTGATGGCCATTCCGATGCTGACGTTGGGCTGCATGCACTCACCGACGCCCTTCTTGGCGCTATCGCAGATGGCGACATCGGCATGCATTTTCCACCGTCCGATCCACAATGGCGCGGTGCGGCTTCGGATATCTTTCTTCGCGAAGCTGTCCGGCGAGTGCGCGCCCTTGGCGGCATGATCGCGCATCTCGACCTGACTTTTGTTTGCGAAGAGCCGAAAATTGGCCCCCACCGGGATGCCATCAGGGCGTCCATCGCCAATATTACCGGGCTGGATCTCCGGCGGGTTGCCGTCAAGGCGACGACATCGGAAAAGCTCGGGTTTACCGGACGGCGGGAGGGCATCGCGGCCACAGCCGTTGCGACCATTCGTTTGCCCCAGTAAATTCGGGAGGCCTGAGAAATGTCTGATATCCCGCCAAATCTCCCTTCTACTGAAACTCTCAACACCCGCGCCGCCAGCCTGCTTGAGCGTTATCGCAAGGCGGGATGGATGATCGTCACCGCCGAATCCTGCACAGGCGGCCTGGTCGCGGGATTGCTGACTGAAATCCCCGGTTCGTCCAGCGTCGTCGAACGCGGGTTCGTCACCTATTCGAACGAGGCCAAGAATGAATGTATCGGCGTTCCCATGTCGCTCATTGTTGCTCACGGCGCCGTGAGCCCACAGGTGGCTGCCGCCATGGCCGAAGGCGCGTTGAGACATTCCCGCGCGGATATCTCAGTGGCGATTACCGGCGTCGCTGGCCCCGGCGGCGGGTCGCCGGAAAAGCCGGTCGGCCTCGTGCAGTTTGCGACCGCGCGCAAAGGCGGAGCCACAATCAACCGGGAAATGCGGTATGGCGATCCCGGCCGTAGCGCGATCCGGCTGCTGGCTGTCGCGACGGCTCTGGATATGCTGGAATCCTGGCTGGTCTAGTGGATTGGCCCAAATGGAAGAGTCCGGTTTGCGATTCCCATCTGGCTCCCCCTGTGCGAAACTGCGTCTTGCGCACCGGGATTTCCATCGTTGTTTCGGCTTCGGATCGCCGAAGGCCTGAAGCAATCGTCTCGGATCAGAACGCGGCCCAGACGCATGTCTGGCGAGCGGGGATCATCCTGCTAACCGCCGAGGGACTCGGCGCGCACGCGATTATGGCCGCCACAAGTACGCGAAGGTTCGGGCATGGATTGAACGCGATCCACGCTGGCCCCTCCGCTTCACGCCGACATCGAGTTCATGGCTGAAAGCCGTCGAGGGTTTCATTGCCAAGCTTACTCGCCGACGCCTGAAGCATGGCGTCTTTCATTCGGTCGTCGATCTGCAGGCGGCAATCAACCGCTTCATGGCCGAGCATAATGGGGTCGAGGCAAAGCCATTCGTCTGGCGCGCCGAACCGGAAGTCATCTTCGCCAGCCGCCACCTAGGCTTTCAGTGGCTGGAGTGGTCCGCAAATCGTCACGCCGTGCATTTTGGACTGCCAGTTGGGGCGCGTTTAAGGGCGGCTTCGAGCGCTTCTTGAGACCTTCAGCCTTTCGGGGCGAGCATCACGCACGGCCCTGAGCCGTCATCCAACACCTTCTCCAATACTGCGCCTCAGCTACTGTATTGCTTAAATTTGTTAATCACGCAGCATTTTTAATGAATGAACGTCGTCACTGCCGCTCGCAGCCGTAGTTTATGCATAACAACTCCAAATTCAAGTCAAGCATCGCCTGCCGCCATTACAGCGAGCGGCTGGACATAGGCACCTTTAATGCATTGGTTCAGCATTGGGCGTGGCAATGATAATCTGCCCTTGACGGCATTGTGCGCGTCACAAGTCAGGGAAGCCTACTCGCCTACCAGTACCTCGTCCGTCGATCAGGCGCTATTCACGGGCGCCAGGGTGATCGGTCTGTGAACTTCGAAGCAACAGTTCACACACCGACAGGTTCAAAAGCAAGCTCGAATAGATTACAAAAGGATACGCGTACTGAATCGGGACCCCCGAGAGTTTCCCAATACCAGTGAGAACGAAGAACGTTATTCCCATGTATGCGAATGCGTAACTTCGCCACATCCAACGTCGATGACCTTCGATGTCGGACTTGCGAATTGCAATCACACCAAGGATTGTAAATGACGCCCAAAGTACAGCTCCAAGCTGGCGAATATATTCCGTGCCAAACGTGGACAGACGCGGTGAGAGTCCAAGCGAAGTCACGGTAGAGATCATTACTACTGTGACGTAAAGGCGACCGAGCCAACGATGCAGATTGGGATATGAGGCCCGCCATGGCTTATAGATTTGAAAGGTCCCCAGTGCCAAGGCGGTGCCGTCGCGGGAGTGGTTGGAATTAGGTTGGCGTAGTCTCCGGGTTGTCCAACCCAATTGATTCTGGCGTTGAAGCGCCAGACTG
>CANJJI010000257.1 GCA_947474545.1 Beijerinckiaceae bacterium
CCAACGCCTCGCCCCGGGGAAGGCAGGTCGGGACGGAGGGATGGTCTGCCCGCTCTAACAAAGGGATACCCTGATGCGCGTCGTCACCTGTGCAGCGCCCTAACCCACTCGGTTTTCAAAAGAGGCAATTAAAGTGGTCTCGAGTTTGAAATTCTCTGTCGCTGAAAAAATTGCGCGAGAAGTCCTGCGCATTGCCCGAGAAGAAGAGATGCAGCCTCTGGCCGTCGCCCTTTTGGATAGTGGCGGACATCTCGTCACATTCAAGCGTGAAGATGGTTGTGGTCCGCTACGCATGGATATCGCCATCGGCAAAGCCTGGGGCGCCCTCGGCATGGGTTTTTCCAGCCGCAAATTGCGCGATAATCTCGCTGACAGGCCAGCTTTTCAGAATGCGCTTGCCGCTGCCTCAGATGGCCGTTTCATCGCAGTTCCCGGCGGCGTTCTCATTCTCAATCCAGCCGGACTTGCCATCGGGGCGATCGGTGTCAGCGGCGATTCCTCAGAATGCGATGAATATGTTGGGATAGCCGGAATCAGGAATGCCGGAATGACTCCTGAGCCGCTGGAGCCTGATCCGAACTGGAAGGGCTGAAATCATAACCCAGTTGCGCCGCAGCAAATTCCGCGTATAAGAACCGCTTCCGCATGCTCCGGCCGGAGGCTGAACGGAGGGTTTTTCGTGTTTAACACACGATAAAACAGAAACTTGGAAGTTTCGTCCTCCCGTGTCTCCGCCTTCAGATTGCGTTCCATCGTGCCTCTCTCCTCCGTTTTGACGGAGTGAACGGCTCGAAGGGCTCCGCGCCGGGTATGTTGAGGAAAAGAGAGAAAGGCAGACCCATGGCTCTTTACGAGCATATCTATCTTGCCCGTCAGGACGTAACCGCCCAACAGGTGGAAGCGCTGACCGAACAGCTGAAAGCGGTTATCACCGCTGGCGGCGGCAAAATCGGACGCGTCGAATATTGGGGCGTCAAATCCCTGGCCTACCGGATCAAGAAGAACCGCAAGGCTCATTTCACGATTCTGAATATCGACGCCCCCCCTGCCGCAGTGGCGGAAATGGAGCGTCAGATGGGCATCAACGAAGACATTCTGCGCCTTCTGACCATTCGTGTCGAAGCGCATGAAGACGGCCCGTCGGTCATGATGCGCAAGCGCGATGACAGCGAAGACCGCGGCGAACGCGGTGATCGTGGTGACCGTGGAGATCGTGGAGATCGTGGAGATCGTGAACGGCGTCCGCGCCCGCCGCGCCGTCCGCGCGAAGATATTGAACATGCGCCGGACGCCGGCCGCGAGGGAGGATTCTGATGTCAGCTCCAGCCGCCGCAGGCGCACGCCGCCCCTTCTTCCGCCGCCGCAAGAGCTGCCCATTTACGGGCCCGAATGCGCCGAAGATCGATTACAAGGACACGCGCCTTCTCTCGCGCTACATCTCAGAGCGCGGCAAGATCGTGCCATCGCGCATCACGGCCGTGTCCGCCAAGAAGCAACGCGAACTCGCCAAGGCGATCAAGCGCGCGCGTTTCCTTGGCATTCTGCCATATGTGATCCGCTAAACCTGCGGGTTGCCACTTGATGTCATCCCGGGTGCCGCAGGCGAGCCGGGATGACAACCCTCACAGGCTGAGGGGGACTTTGCGGCGCAAGCCCTGCTGAGCCCTCTCTAACCGCTCGAAAGGCGGGACAGCTGAATATGGTCATGCGACTCCTCATAGCCATCGGCGCCGGTCTGGCCGCTGCGATCTTCTTCATCGTTCCGATGAAGGGCTCCGTGGCGGCTGGCGTCACCATGCTGTTTGCGCCCCTGCCCCTTATGGTTGCGGGGCTGGCCTTTGCGCCTTCCAGCGCAATTTATGGTGCTCTGGCCGGCGCGCTGCTGATCTTCGGGCTCATTCACGAATATTACGCTATCTTTTTCGTCGCCTGGGCCGGAATTCCCGCCTGGTGGCTGACCCGGCTGGCCTGGCTCGCGCGTCCGGCGAATGAGGGAGAACAGGCTGGAGCTGACGGGCTCGTCTGGTATCCCGTCGGCGGACTGGCGTTCTCGGCTGCGCTCCTGGGCGCTGGCGTTGCCGCCGGTCTGGTTCTGATCTCGACGTTCTACTTTGGAAACTACGAAAACTTCCACGAGCAGATGTCGAAAGCGCTTCTCGAATTGCTAGAGGCAGCCTTCAAGGCGCCGGGCGCGCCGCGTCTGCCGGAAGGCGTAACGCCGCAAGATGTCGCACGCTATGCCAGTTTTGCCATGCCGCCAGTTCTTGCGGGATGGGCCGCTCTGTCCTATGCCGTCAACTTGTGGCTAGCCGGACGCATTACCTATTTGTCCGGCACCACGAAGCGCCCCTGGTCCGCCATTCCCGAGCATTTGCGCATGCCGCCAGTAGCTGCAGCGCTCATGACGGCGGCTTTCGTGATCTGCGTGTTTGATGGCCTGCCGCGCGCGCTCGCGATCATCGTAGTAGCGGCGCTGGGAACGCTCTTCGCTGTTCAGGGATTTGCGATCCTGCACGCCATGTCGCGCGGCTTTCAATGGCGCAGCTCTGTCCTGTTGCCGCTCTATCTCACGACGTTTTTCTTCTTTCCCGCGCCTGCTGTGCTGGCGGCGGTCTTCGGTCTTGCCCATGCACTTTCCACACGCGGCCGTGCGGGCTCGAATACCCCCACTATCCCCAAAACCTGAACCTCAAAGGAGACTATAATGGATGTCATTCTGCTCGAACGTATCGCCAAGCTCGGCCAGATGGGCGAGACCGTGCGCGTGAAGGACGGCTTTGCCCGTAACTTCCTCCTGCCACGCGGCAAGGCCCTGCGCGCCACGGCCAATAACAAGAAATATTTTGAAACGCAGCGTGCACAACTTGAAGCCCGCAATCTGGAACTGAAGAAGGAAGCCGAAAAGGTGCATGCCGAACTCGACGGCAAGACCTTCGTCATCATCCGCCAGGCGGGTGAGACGGGGCAGCTCTACGGCTCGGTCGCCACGCGCGATATCGCTGACGCGATCACAGCTGGCGGCATCACCGTCAACCGCAATCAGGTGGTGCTGATGACGCCGATCAAGAATATCGGCATGCATGCGGTGCCGGTACATCTGCATGCGGAAGTCGACGCCAAGATCACGCTCAATGTCGCCCGTTCGCCCGAAGAAGCCGAACGCCAGGCGCGCGGCGAAGCACTCACCACACGTGAGGAAACATCGATGGACGATCTCGGCCTCGAAGTCGGCGCGGCGCTGGCCGAAGCTGGCGGCGGCGACGACCGGTAATTTTCATCCATAACCAGACTGATATCGACCCGCACGGCGCGCCGTGCGGGTTTTTGTTTGACCGAAAACAATGCTGTCCCCCGCAAAGCTGCCAAGCTTGAAATTTCGCAGGAGGATAGGATGAAAGATATTGTTGAACCGGAACAGAAAGTTGTGGCTCCAGGACCCAGCGCAGTAGGGACAGCCAGCACCGGAGGCGCGGGCAACGCTGGCGAACTGCCTGTCACCCAAGCCGGGAAACCAGCCAAGACAGAAAGCCCTTCACTGGCGCAGCGCAGGCACGATCCAGAAATAATACGGCATGGTTTCGAGACTGGCGAATATCCTTATACCTCGCGGCTGACCACAAAATATTACATGGAGCGGATGGGTGAACTGCAGGTTGAATTGTTAAAGGCCCAGAACTGGATCAAGGAGACAGGACAACGCGTTATCGTTCTGTTCGAGGGCCGGGATGCTGCTGGCAAAGGCGGAACAATCAAGCGGTTCATGGAGCACCTCAACCCGCGCGGAGCCAGCGTCGTGGCGCTGGAAAAGCCAAGCGACCGGGAGCGGACCCAATGGTATTTTCAGCGCTATGTTGAACACTTGCCGTCGGCAGGCGAAATCGTTTTCTTTGACAGATCATGGTACAATAGAGCTGGTGTCGAGCGGGTGATGGGCTTTTGCAAGCCTGAAGAATATCTCGAATTCATGCGTGAATGCCCTGAACTTGAACGCATGTTTGTGCGGTCGGGTATAAAGCTATTCAAATACTGGTTTTCTGTAACGCAGGAAGAACAGCGCCGCCGCTTCAATTCGCGGCTGACCGACCCGTTGAAACAATGGAAATTGTCGCCCATTGACCGGGCGTCTCTAGATAAATGGAATGATTATACGGAAGCCAAGGAGGCCATGTTCTTCTACACTGATACGGCTGACGCTCCGTGGATCATTGTCAAATCTGACGACAAGAAACGAGCGCGGCTCAATTGCATGCAACATTTTCTCGGCTGTCTGGATTACCCCGGAAAATCGCGGACAGCCTTGCACGGACCCGATCCTCTGATCGTCGGATCAAGCCAGCATGTGGTGCGCCATAGCGAACATATCCTGGGCAAATCGCTGCATCCGGAACTGAAGCGAACGGCGAAGAAAAACACGTGACCGGGAGTCACAAGCTTGCCAGAGCGTCAAGCGCCTGCGGATAAAATTGAG
>CANJJI010000258.1 GCA_947474545.1 Beijerinckiaceae bacterium
GCAGATCACGATGCGCAAAGTCGATGGCTGGAAGACCCTCGCCGACAAGCCATCGGATCAACCCATTGACCTCGCCGCATGATCGGATAACTTCATGAAGCTGGAGATCGCGTTAGCCTATTCCAACCACCTTCGCGACGGCACCTTTTGATATCCATAGAAAGTGTCTGCGGTGAGCGTAGTGAACCCTTGACTTCACCGTCTGCATGAAAGTGTTTTCCTACTTCAAGTGGGTATAGCGCAGCGATGTCCTGTTTCCATTCGAAGTCGGATTGTCCGTCCGGCCGCTGCGCATGAAGCGTCATAGTTCCAGCAAATACTGTGATCTCTGTGGATGCACTATTTGGCGGTGTGGCGCGGTAACGCATGATATTGTTGTTCCGCTCCAGAACCTGTACGACGCTGCCATCAGAAAAGCGCGCTGTTTTGAAAGCTTCATCAGGATTCGGTTTCTTGCAGCCCTGCTGGGCAAGAGCCGGGAGCGATGAAATCAGCACAGCTCCACACAGTATCAGTTTTCTCAAGGATGACATTGTCGACCACTCCATTTTCGAAGAATTTGTTGGCTTGGCCTAAAGTAGATCGATGCTGATATTCATGCCGTGTAAAAAAGCACACCGCCCGCGCGAGGCGGGCGGTGATTGTTCACATGCCGGTGTGCCGGGATGAAAGTGTTACCGGCGAATTAAGTGACTCATAGCCAAGGCATGAGACTGGCGTGAATCACGTCCTTCACGCCGCCTTCCTTGTTTCCTACTGACTTGATCGCCAGATCCACATCCTTCAACCCGAATTTATGGGTGGTGATGAGATCGAGATTGAAGCGTTTGGACGCGAGCTGCTGCAGCGCCAGTTCGCAAGCCTGATAGGAATGGCCGCGGGCGCTGTGCATGGTGATATATTTGGTCGTCATCTTGCCGATGGGGAAATTCGGAAAGTCGGGCATTTCACCCTGCACGACGATACGCCCGGCCTTGCGCTTGAGCGCTTCGATACCGAGCATGATCGGCACGGTGCCCGCGCCCGCCGTACAATCGAGCACCACATCGACGCCGAGTCCGCCGGTGTATTCCATGATTTTTTCCAGCGGGTTTTCGGCATTCACGTCGATGGTATGGTCGGCGCCGAGCTGTTTGGCGACGGCGAGGCGGGCATGGTCCTTTGATGTGCCTGTAATAATGATGTTCTTGGCGCCTGCTTGTTTGCAGATGACGGTTTGTGACAGGCCCTGCTGGCCCGGCCCCTGGATCAGCACTGTGGAGTTATAGCCAACGCCGCCTTCGAACAGCGACCATTCGATGCCATTGGCCATTGGTGTGACGATGCCTGCCAGCTCAGGCGAGACGCCCTTGGGCACATGATGCATCACGGCATTCCAAGGCAGGTAGACATATTGTGCAAAGCCGCCCCAGAGATGGGGCGCATTTTCGGCTGATGTGTAGCCATAGCGGATCCCGTTGGGGTTTGTGCGCCAGTCTGTGCCCTCGCAATGGCGGTATTGACCGGAATGGCACCATTCGCACTTGCCGCACATGACATAATGCTCGACGAAAACCAGATCGCCTTCCTTGAAACCCTTGCGGCGCGTGAACTCCTTGCCGGCCTTGGCGATATAGCCGATGTTTTCGTGGCCCATGATGACGGGAGCCTTTGTCGGCGGGGTCGCATAGAGCTTGACGTCAGTGCCGCAAATGCCTGCGACTTCCATCTTCATCAAGGCCGCATCATCGGCGATTTCCGGCATGGGATATTCAAGGATTTCTGTCTTGCTGGGACCGGTGCGCACGGCGGCGAGAACTTTTTCAACCATCTGGTTTCCTCCGATAAAGTTGCGCCGCCCCTGCGGCTCTTGCTGTCCGGGGTAAAGAATGGGGCAGGGCGGGTCAAGCGGCAGTCCGGCGCGACGCCATTCCAGGCCGGGTTGATCGAAAGCAAGGAAGGCATGCGGCTATCCGATCTAGCATTTCAAAACGTGTTCCGGTTCGCGGACAAGCAAGGCAAAGTCATGAAAGCTGCAGGCTTTATCGCGTTTTCTGGTCTGGTCGTCCTTGCTTCACCCTCGTTGGCGATTGATGAGTTGACACAGTCCCAGGCCAGGGCGCGGGCGGTCGCCATCCTCAAGGGGAACCCTTATGGGCGCACTGCAGCGGAAGTCTCTGGCAACATCAAGGGCACGGCTTTTCTGGCAGACGGCAACACCAGGGCATGCGGGGCCAAGGGGCGGCCCGTGTGGGAGTTCCATGTCATGGCTGTTACGCCCAATAAAAGTCAGTTCAATAATGGTGTAATCAATGGCTTTCTCGCGCTTGATGCCCGAACAGGCAAACTATTATGCGCGAATTTGCCGATGCTGGATTAGCTGTCGGCAGCAATTGTTGTCACAATGAAAAGCGCGGCGCCCCTGGGTGCGCCGCGCTGTTTTCCACGGACCAAGGATTGTATCAGTCGGCCCTCACCCACTTGCCGTCCTTTACCGTCACCATGATGACGGCGCGATCGTCGAGGCCGGCGTGGTCCGTTGGCGTGAAATTGTAATAGCCATGGGCGCCGACGATTTCTTTTTCGCTTTCCATGGCCTTCAGCAAGGCAGCGCGAAATTCCGGCGTGCCGGGCTTGGCGCCGCTCTTCAGCGCGACAGGAATAACACGCTCCATTACCTTCCAGGCGTCATAGAGATTGGGAGCAAACTGGTTGCGGGTGTTGGCGCCGAATTTGTCCTCGTACATCTTCACATATTTGGATGCCTCGGCCTGCATGGTCTTGTCGGTAATGGCTTCGGGGAACATCGCCGGGCTCGTCGAGGCGAACAGGCCCTCGGCAGAGGCGCCCGCGAGGCGGAGCATGTCGTTCGAGACTGCGCCAGCTGTTTGATAGATCAAACCCTTGTAGCCGCGCTCGCGCAGGGCAATCTGGGGCAGTGCTGCGCCAGTGCCGGAAGCGGCAATCAGGACGGCATCGGGGTTCGTAGCCATAACCTTCAGGACTTGGCCGGTGACGGTGGAGTCGGCGCGGCCATAGCGCTCGTCCGCGACCATCTTGATGCCCAGAGGTTCGCCAAAACGCTTGTACATGGCGACCCAAAGATCGCCCCACGAATCAGAGAATCCGATCATCGCAAGCGTCTTCACGCCTTTTTTCTGCATGTGGCCGAATTTCGGGGTCGAAAGAAGCGGCGGCATCTGCAGGGTTGTAAAGGTCACCTTCATGCGGTCTGGCGGCAGAGCAACAGGCGCGATGGCGATGTGTGGTGTCCCCGATTCAAGCGCCACGTTGCCCATCGAGGTCGACGTGGGCGTGATGGATGAGCCCAGCATGATGTCAGCCTTTTCTTCGGTGACGAAACGGCGGGCATTGGTGGTGGCGCGTCCGGCGTCGCCGCCATCGTCCAGAACGATGACACGAAGTTTCTGACCTGCGATCTCGGTAGGCATGATCGAGGCCATATTCGCGGCGGGAACGCCGAGGGCCGCTGCGGGTCCGGTTGTGGAGAGCGAAATGCCAATGGTGACTTGCGCAAAAGCATTGCTTGCGCCGACACTGACGGCCGCAAAGAGCGCGATTGCGGATATGCTTGTTCTGAGCTTCATTCTGGAACTCCCTCAAATCCCTTGCCAGCACGTTATGCTTGGCCCCCGGGAGATTGGCCCGGTGTGGCTATTATAGCAAGCAACCGATTGTTCCCTGCGACGATAGCGCTCGAACTGATTCGGGATCGAAATACTGGGTTCAATTGTTAGCAGCCATACAGTCGGGATTTTGGCGTCCCTGTTCGAATTGGCCGGGACCAAGTGCCTGATTACAATCGCGGGCCCGGCTAACCTGTCCTGATTATCTCTTCTGCCGCACGTTCGCCCGAACGTATGGCTCCCTCGATGAATGACGGCCAGACCGTAGCGCATTCGCTTCCTGCCCAATGGATCGGGCCGATGGATTCGCGCGCTGCTGCCCCCAGCAGGATCGTCGCTCCCGGGGATAGAAAGCCAGTGAACCCGCCGCGAGTCCATTGCTGGGTGGTCCAGTTCATTTCGTGGTAGCCGATGGGGTCCAGGGCTTGTGGCCCGAATTTTTCGGCCATTTCTGACAACACCAGTTTTTGGCGTTCCGCAGCCGTCAGCAAGGAGGCCTTGCGGGCTTGGGCAGCATAAATGAAGCCGGTCAGGACGCCAATCTTTGACAACGACACCGGCACGCCGCCATCGGCAGTTTCACCAACAACGGCGCGATAATCGAGCGAAGCGCCATTCAGTCCGGCAGCTCGCCAAAAAGGTTCACTATAAAGAGCCTCTTGCAAAACTCTTCGGGGGATTCGCCAGCTTGGGGCTGATTTTGCCGGATAGCGCTGTTTCCGGGCGTTCGCCATACCGTTCTGGCCTTGCATGGCCCATTTTCCGTGATTGCGGACGC
>CANJJI010000259.1 GCA_947474545.1 Beijerinckiaceae bacterium
CGCTGTATGGGGCGCGGGCCGCAGCCGCCGACCTGCTGCCCCGTGCGCGGATCGAGATCGCGACAGATCACGGGCATCTCATTCACGAAGCTGCCGCCCAGGGCAAAAGTGATGCGGATATCCTGATCATCCCCGAAGACATGATCGAGGATCTGGAAAAGCGGGGCTTGCTGGCCGATGGTTCACGGCGGCGGATCGGATTTACCGGAATCGGCTATGCGGTCAAATCCGGGCAGCCGGTTCCAGCCATACCGGATGGCGATGCGCTGGCGCACGCGGTGAACAGGGCCGGGCAGCTGTATCTGACGACGGCGCCGACGGGAGTCCACATGCGCGCCCGGCTTGCCGCAGCTGGATTGTCTTCGGCGCTGACGGGTAAATTGCGGACCTTTGACCGGGCGACAGAGATGCTGGCGGCGCTGGCGGCTGGCGATGGCCAGGCGCTCGCCTTTGGGCCAACGACGGAATTGATGGCGTGGCGCGCCAAGGGCACAGGCTATGGCGGTTCAGTGCCGGCGCAGTTCGATCTGCCGCTGATGTATGCAGGCGGCGTTCTCAAGCGCTCGGCGGATGTTTCGGGCGCCCTGCGAGTGCTGGATGAAATTGCCGGGCCGGGCGGCATTCAACACTTTCGCCAAAGCGGCGTTTTGTAATTTCAGGTCTCCGGATGAATAGCGATCCCGGCGCTGCCAGTTGCAGAGTGTCTCCGCCTGCCATATCCAGTGTTGTGAAGGAGACTATCATGATCCGCGCGAATTTCATTTCCGGCAAGGGCGCCTGGCAGGCGAAGGCTGCTGATTCTGTTGTGCTTGACTATGAAGAGCGGCATCGCCGCCGCGTGACCATGAAGGGCGTGCGCGGGACGGAGTTTCTGCTTGATCTGCCCGATGCCGTGCATATTCGAGGCGGCGATGCTCTTGTGCTTGAAGACGGACGTCTGATTGAAGTCGTGGCCGCGCCCGAAGCGTTGGCGGAAATTCGCACCGGCGATCCCCGCCTGATGGTGCGGCTAGCCTATCATCTGGGCAATCGCCATGCGCCCGCTGAAATCCTCAACAAAGGTATCCGCATCCGCAGGGATCATGTGCTGGAAGATATGGTGAAGTCGTTGGGTGCTAAAGTGATGCATATCGAAGCGCCGTTCGAGCCCGATGGCGGCGCTTACGAGCCGGTGCAGGACGCTCAAGCCGGGCATGCTCACGCGCACGGCAAGCATGACCATGGCCACAAGCATGATCATCATGGACATGACCATGGACACAAACATGCGCACAAGCCGGCGCATGGCGAGGCGGGACATGTTCACGACGAGTCTTGCGAGCATGATCACGATCATCACGGACACGATCACCATGATCATGGCGCTCACGGTCACAAACATGACCACAAGCACTAAGTTCCAACGGTGAGTGATCATAGCGCTCTGACGCTGATGGCCTGGCTGTCGCCGGCCTATCCGGTTGGGGCCTATGCCTATTCGCATGGCCTCGAATGGGCAGTGGAAGCAGGCGACATAAGAGATCGAGTGACGCTGGTGGACTGGATCGCGGGCATTCTGGCGCATGGCTCCGGCCATAACGATGCGGTTCTGTTCGTCAACGCCTGGCGCGACGCCCATACGGGCGGGGCGCAACTCGCCACGCTGGCTGAACTTGCAGTCGCGCTGGCCGCCTCGCGCGAGCGCCGCCTTGAAACGCTTCAGCAAGGTGCAGCATTTCTTGCCGCCACACGCGCTGCCTGGCCGCATCCGGATATCGAGCGCTTCGCAGAGACTGTTGGCGGCAACACGGCATATTGTATAGCATTCGCTGCTGCCGCTGCTTCCCATAACATCCCGTTGCGTCCTGCATTGGAGAGTTTCCTCTCTGCATTTGCTTCCAATCTCGTTTCCGCTTGCGTACGTTTGAACGTAATTGGACAGACAGATGGTCAGAAAGCCATAGCCGAACTCACAATGGTGGCGCGAGCCGTTGCGGATCGCACAGAACATTCTTCCCTTGACGATCTTGGCGGATCTGCCTTTCGTGCCGACATAGCCGCCATGCGGCATGAAACACAGAATTCGAGGTTGTTCCGCTCATGAATACAACGAGCCATAAGAATGGGCCCTTGCGAGTCGGCATCGGCGGGCCTGTTGGCGCCGGCAAAACCGCGCTTGTTGAAAACATCTGCAAGAGCATGCGGGACAACTATGATCTCTGCGCTATCACCAACGATATCTACACGAAGGAAGATGCGCGGATATTGACAGCAGCAGGCGCATTGCCGGATGATCGCATCATGGGTGTGGAGACGGGCGGTTGCCCGCACACGGCCATCCGTGAGGATTGCTCCATCAATCTGCATGCGGTGGCGCAAATGCGGGCGAGGTTTCCCGCGCTGGATCTCATCCTGATCGAATCCGGCGGCGATAATCTGGCGGCGACTTTCAGCCCGGAACTTGCAGATATCACTATCTACGTCATCGACGTCGCTCAGGGCGAAAAAATTCCCCGCAAGGGCGGGCCGGGCATTACGCGGTCCGATTTACTTGTAATCAACAAGATTGATCTTGCGCCAATGGTCGGAGCAGATCTCAGCATCATGGAAAGCGACACCAAGCGTCAACGCGGCGACCGGCCATTTGTTTTCACCAACATGAGGACAGGTCAGGGACTTGACGTGATCACGCGTTTCATCAAGTCGCGCGGCGGTCTTGCGGGGTGATGAATATATCGCCAAGACGCCTTTCATTGAATCTTCCTGTGCCTGCTCGTCTATCAAATGAGCATAATTTATGCAGGAAAATGCCCTAATTTTAAGCGGCGATTGCTATTGTGTTGTACTGTAACGCCGGGTCGATATGGGTCATAAACTTGTTTAACATCAATAATTTATTGAAAGTTTTTGGACTTGGCACACAGCTTGCTGAAACGTTAACGGCAATAATGCCGCTAAACGAGGTTCACCCATGAGTTTTGGCAAGATCAGCAGGCGCGGCGCATTGTCCGCGATCTTCGGCGGCGCGATGGTGCTGGGCGCATCCATCCCCGCTTTCGCGCAGGAGACGATCAAGGTCGGAATTCTGCATTCGCTTTCAGGAACAATGGCGATCAGTGAGACGACGTTAAAAGACGTCATGCTCATGCTCATCGAAGAGCAGAACAAGAAGGGCGGACTGCTCGGCAAAAAGCTGGAAGCCGTGGTTGTCGATCCTGCCTCCAACTGGCCGCTGTTTGCCGAAAAGGCCCGCGAATTGATCGCCCAGCAGAAAGTGGCTGCCGTGTTCGGCTGCTGGACTTCGGTGAGCCGTAAATCGGTTCTGCCCGTGTTCAAGGAGCTCAACAGCATACTCTTCTATCCCGTGCAGTACGAGGGTGAAGAAAGTGAGCGCAATGTATTTTATACCGGCGCTGCGCCCAACCAGCAGGCTATTCCCGCCGTTGACTATCTGATGAGCAAAGACGGCGGTGAAGTGAAGCGCTGGGTGTTGGCAGGAACCGATTATGTCTATCCGCGCACGACCAATAAAATTCTCGAAGCCTATCTGAAAGCCAAGGGCGTTCCGGCAGAAGACATCATGATCAACTATACACCCTTCGGACATTCCGATTGGCAGACGATCGTGGCTGACATCAAGAAGTTTGGCTCTGCGGGCAAAAAGACCGCCGTGGTTTCGACCATCAACGGCGACGCGAACGTGCCCTTCTACAAGGAATTGGCCAATGCCGGCATCAAGGCGACCGATATTCCGGTTGTTGCGTTCTCGGTGGGTGAAGAAGAACTGGCCGGTATCGATACGTCCAATCTCGTTGGCCATCTTGCCGCCTGGAACTACTTCCAGTCTGTGAAGACGCCAGGCAACGACAGCTTTATCAAGCAATGGCAGGCGTTCACGAAAAATCCGAAGCGCGTGACGAATGATCCGATGGAAGCGCATGTGATCGGCTTCAATATGTGGGTCAAGGCTGTCGAAAAGGCTGGTACCATTGCAGCGGACAAAGTGATCGATGCATTGCCTGGCACCGAGGCTCCGAACCTGACTGGCGGGATGTCGAAAATGCTTCCCAACCATCACATCACCAAGCCGGTCATGATCGGCGAAATCCGCAAGGATGGGCAGTTCGATGTGGTGTGGCAGACCAAGGGACTTGTTGCGGGCGATGCCTGGTCAAAATTCCTCGAAGGTTCGAAGGACCTCGAAGCCGACTGGGTTGGCAAGAAGTGCGGTAACTTCAACATTGTCACAAACAAGTGCGGCAGTTGATTTCCGTACCTCCGGTAACTTAAGCTAGCGGCGCCGCCTGCCGCACTGGCAGGCGGCGCTTTTGTTCAAACCGGTATAATAGGCTGTACCAGGATAGTTGAAATGTGGCCGTTC
>CANJJI010000260.1 GCA_947474545.1 Beijerinckiaceae bacterium
CTATCAGATTTTGACTTTCCCCGATGTACCCGAACTTAATATCGCTCTGATCGACCGGCCGGACAAACCTCCCGTTGGTGCGGGCGAAGCCGCCGTTGCCCCTGTCGCGGCGGCGATCGCGAACGCTGTCTTCGACGCAACCGGCGTGCGCCTGCGCAGCGCGCCGTTTACGCCGCAGCGCGTGCGTTCCGCGATGGTGGAGAGCGCGGCGAAGGCGGGATAGAAGTTATGCAAACCCGCCGGCAATTCTTAGCGCTAACAGCGGCAGCTGCGCTCTCCCCTCCGCCCCTGCGCGCGCAGGGCAGATATCCCGAACGCGCGATCAGACTGATCGTGCCATTTGCGCCGGGCGGCGTTTACGATGCCTTTGCGCGGCCTTTCATTGAGCGAGTGAAGCCGCATCTTGGCAGCATGGTGATCGAGAATATAGGCGGCGCCGGCGGGGCCATCGGCGCAGCCACAGCGGCGCGTGCGCAGGCGGATGGATATACGCTGCTGCTCGGCGGCGGTGGACCCAATATCATCATTCCCATTGCATCCAAAAAGCTCAATTACGACGCGCAGAAAGATTTCGATCCTATCTGCATCTCCACGCTCAACGGGCTCGCTATTGCCGTGCATCCCTCTGTGGCGGTCAGGACGCTGGATGAGTTGATCGCGTTTATAAAAGCCAATCCCGGCAAGCTTTCTTATGGTTCAGCCGGAACCGGTTCGGCTGTGCATCTGGGCGCGGAATTGTTCAAGTCATTGATCGGTGTTCAGGACCTTCCCCATGTGCCCTACAAGGGCAGTGGCCAGGCGCTGATTGATCTCGTCGGCGGGCAGATTCCGTTGTCTTTTCCCAATGTCACCGGGCAGATCATCGCCCTTCACAACCAGGACAAGATCCGCATTCTCGCGGTGACAACAGCCAAACGCATGCGCGGCGCGCCAAATATTCCTTCCGCCGAAGAAGCGGGTCTGAAGGGCATGATCGCGCTGAATTTCACCGGCCTCTTTGCACCCGCCGGCACCCCCCCTGCCATTCTCGCGCAGATAGAACAGGCTCATCGCGAAGTGATGAAACAGGATGAGTTCAAGCATTACCTGATCGAATCCGGCATCGAACCATCCGATGACGATACGCCCGCAAAGGCGCGCCAGTTTCTTGATGAAGAGCGCGCACGCTGGGCGCCTGTGATCAAGGCGATCAATCTGCAATTGGGGTAGAGGACGATCCCGGATAAATCCTCTGGATTTTCCGGGATGACAGCAAACCCAACCCATAGTACCCCTGCATCAACAAAAAACCTCAGGGGCGAAACATGGCGGGCAGGAATTACGATTACATCATCGTTGGTGCTGGCTCGGCGGGCTGCGTACTCGCGGCGCGGCTGACCGAGGATCCCGAAGTTCGGGTTCTGCTGATTGAGGCTGGCCCGCGAGACCGCCATCCACTCATCCATATACCCCTCGGCATGGGCAAGATGCACGAGCTCAACATGTTCGACTGGGGCTATCATACCGAGCCGGAGCCGAACCTCAATGGCCGCCGGATCGAAGCCTCGCGCGGCAAGGTTCTGGGCGGCTCGTCTTCGGTCAACGTGATGGCTTATACACGCGGTCATCGCGGTGATTATGACCGCTGGTCGCGCAATGGCGCTTCCTCATGGTCTTATGCCGAATGCCTGCCCTATTTCAAACGCTGCGAAACCTGGGCCAATGGAGAGGATGCTTACCGCGGCAAGGATGGCCCCATCGGCACCGAATTCGCACGCACGCAGGATCCGATTTTTGAGGCCTGGCGTGATGCGGCCCGGCAGGCAGGCATCCCCGTGACGGAGGATTACAACGGCCAGCAGGGCGAAGGCTTTGGACGCAGTCAGTACACCATCAAGAATGGCCGCCGCTCCTCCTCTTCCAATGCCTTTCTGCGGCCTGCAGAAGGCCGGCCCAATCTCACCGTGGAAACCAATGCGCTGACGACGCGCATCATCATGGAAGGCAGAAAAGCGCGCGGCATCACCTTCGTCAACAACAACATGGCCGTTGACGCTTATGCAGACCGCGAAGTCATCCTGTCGGCGGGCACTTTCAACACACCGCAATTGCTGATGTTGTCGGGCATTGGCCCTGCCGCTCATCTCAAGGACATGGGCATCAAGACCATCGCTGATCTGCCGGTGGGCAAAAACCTGCAGGATCATCTGGCAGTGCTGATGATGATTTCACGGCCGCAAAATGTGTCGCCGTTTCGCGACACCATGCGCTTTGACCGTATTGCCTGGGCAATGATCGAAGCTTATTTCTTCGGTTCCGGGCGCGGCACTGTTGTGCCCGGCGGCTTGCATGCCTTCATCAAGACCGATCCGTCACAGGATGTGCCTGATATCGAATACATGTTCCGCGGAGTGCCCAACAAGGCGCCGATCTGGTTTCCCGGCATCAAAAAGCCCTATGACGACGCCTATGGCATCAGGCCTTGTCTGCTGCATCCCGAAAGCCGGGGAGCGGTCACGCTACGCTCGACTGATCCTGCGGATACCCCGAAGATCTTCTACAATTTCTTCTCCGCGCCAAACGATCTGCCCAAGCTGCGCCTCGGCTTCAAGATCGCCCGCGACGTCGCCGCGCAGGCCGCGCTCGATCCCTATCGCGGCGAAGAACTCACGCCCGGCGCAAAAGTGCGAACGGACGATGAGATCGACGGGTTTATCCGCCGCACGGCCATTACCGCGCACCATCCTGCTGGAACCTGCAAGATGGGCACGGGCGCGGACGCTGTGCTGAATCCCGATCTCACCGTCAAGGGCATCGAAAACCTGCGAGTCGTCGACGGTTCGGCCATGCCGGACATGGTCGGCGCGCATATCAACGCCTGTATCCTGATGATGGCCGACAAGGCGTCCGACGTCATTCGTGGAAGGGAGCCGCTGTCGCCATCGAATGCCTAAGCCGGGCTTCACCTGTGACGGTTTGCCAATTGCGGGAAGCTTGCCGCGGGGATTAGGCTGACCGGAACGGAGGAAACACCATGGCTGAAGTCACCAGGGAACAGCGCGTCAACATGCGCGGCCACAACGGCCTCAACATCGGCCTGTTCGGCGCCAATTGCTCATCGGGCCGCGCGGTCACGCTTGTCGAGGAGCGCTGGAGTGGCGACTGGGAAGATTGCCTCACCCTGGCGCAGATGGCCGACGATATCGGCATCGATTTCATGCTGCCCATCGGGCGCTGGAAGGGCTATGGCGGCGATACTGATTATCAGGGCGCCACCTATGAGACGATCACCTGGGCCTGCGGCCTGCTCGCATCCACAAAACGCATCACCGTATTCGGCACCGTTCATGCGCCCATGTTCAACGCGATCATGGCGGCCAAGGAGATGGTGACGGCCGATCACATAGGCCGTGGACGCTTCGGCCTCAACATCGTTTGTGGCTGGAACGAAGGCGAGTTCGACATGTTCGGCATTGACCAGCGCGATCATGACAACCGCTACAATCACGCCGCCGAATGGATCGAAGTCATCAAGAAGGCCTGGGGCCCTGAATCAAACTGGGACTACAACGGCAAATTCCTGCAACATAAGGGCGTACGCGCCAAGCCAAAACCCTATGGCGGATCACAGCCCATCATCATGAACGCGGGATCATCGGACAATGGGCGCGCGTTTGCGCTCAAGAATTGCGATGCTTTTTTCACCAATGCCTCACGCTTCTCAATGGAAGAGACCGCTAGCAAGGTGAAATGGGTAAAGGAAGAGGCGCGCGGCTACGGACGCGAAATCGACGTCTATACTGTCGGTGTCGTCACCTGCCGCCCCACAATGAAAGAGGCGGAGGAATACTATCATTATGCCGGCACCGAACGTGCCGACTGGAACGCCGTGCGCGATATTCTCGCGCTGAAGAGAATCGCGCCGGAGACTGTGGGACAGGAAGAATACGACATCCAGCGCAAACGCTACGCCAATGGCATGGGCGGCTTGCCAATCGTTGGCAATCCCGATCACGTTGCCAAAACGCTGGCGGGCCTGCACGGGGCTGGCCTGCGTGGCCTTGGCATGTCCATGGTGAACTATCTCAAGGAATTGCCCTATTTCGCGGCAGAAGTTCTGCCGCGTCTGGAGCGTATGGGTGTAAGGGCGCCGGTGAAAGAGCTGGTTTGATTCACTTTTGCAGCGTAAGTCCTTATTCTGCGGCGGCGGCCTTCATGCCGTTAAAAGCAGGCGCAATCTCGCTCATGAACTGATGCATCTGCTCGCGCACAAACGCATCAGGCC
>CANJJI010000261.1 GCA_947474545.1 Beijerinckiaceae bacterium
AGCCTTTGAATCCAAGAACGATTACGAAGCGATCTATCTGTTGTCCAAGAAGCTCGGTTTTGCCGATCAGATGTTCAAAAACATCAAGGTCGAGAACAACCAGCCGGATGCAGAAGACCTGCTGCGTGAAATCAATCGCGGCGGGTTCTCCACTGGTTATTCCGGCCAATCGCCTGAGCGTATCAAGGCGCATATGAAAAATCAGGCGAAGTTCGACATTGTGACCTTGCGCGCGCCAAAAGATGCAGGCGATTTCGGTGGCGATTATTACGGCCTGCCCTGGCCCTGCTGGGGCAAGCCGGAGCTCAAGCACCCCGGAACACACACGCTCTACAACACCAATCTGCATGTGAAAGACGGCGGCGGCACGTTCCGCGCGCGCTTTGGTGTGGTTCAGGAAATCAAGAAACCCGATGGCTCGACCGACAAGGTGAACCTGTTGGCCGAGGGTTCCTACAGCCTCGGTTCGGAAATCACCGATGGCTATCCGGAATTTACTTACGGCGTGCTGAAGAAGCTCGGATGGGACAAGGATCTCACCGAAGCGGAGCGCGCACAAATCGAAAAGCAGGGCGGCAATGCTGCTGACGGTGTGGGCTGGGCGGTCGATCTCTCCGGCGGCATCATCCGCGTCACCATGGACCATGGCGTGATGGCCTATGGCAATGGCAAGGCGCGCGCCGTCGCTTACAACCTGCCCGATCCCGTACCAGTGCATCGCGAGCCGCTCTACACGCCACGCCCTGATCTCGTCGCAAAATATCCCGCGCAGGCAGATTATCGTCACTTCCGCATGGCGAACATCGGCCACACAATTCAAAAAACCGCTGTAGAAAAGGGCCTCGCCAAGCAATTCCCGATCATCCTGACATCAGGACGTCTCGTGGAATATGAAGGCGGCGGCGAGGAAACCCGCTCCAACCGTTGGCTTGCTGAATTGCAGCAGGACATGTTTGTCGAAATCAATACGGCGGACGCTGGTGAACGCGGCATCAAGGAGGGGTCGTGGGTCTGGGTCACCGGCCCCGAGGGCAATTCCAAGGCGCGCGTCAAGGCGATGGTCACCGATCGCGTCGGCAAGGGCGTAGCGTTCATGCCTTTCCACTTCGCCGGTCATTTCCAGGGCGTCGATCAGCGCGGCAATTATCCGGCGGGAACGGACCCCATTGTGCTGGGCGAAAGCGTCAACACCGTCACCACCTATGGCTACGATCCCGTGACCGGCATGCATGAAGGCAAGGTCACGCTCTGCCAGATCAGCGCGGCATAAGGGAGGCTCACATCATGGCACGTATGAAATTTCTCTGTGACGCCGACCGCTGCATCGAATGCAATGCTTGCGTCACCGCCTGCAAGAACGAGAACGACGTTCCCTGGGGCATCAACCGCCGCCGCGTTGTGACCATCAATGATGGCAAACCCGGCGAGCGTTCAGTCTCCATGGCCTGCATGCATTGTACGGATGCGCCCTGCGCCGCAGTCTGCCCGGTGAACTGTTTCTACACCACGGCAGATGCTGTCGTGCTGCACAACAAGGACACATGCATTGGCTGCGGCTATTGCTTCTACGCCTGCCCCTTTGGCGCGCCGCAATATCCGAAGGTTTCAAGCTTCGGTTCGCGCGGCAAGATGGACAAATGCACCTATTGTGCAGGCGGCCCGGAAGCAGATCTCACGCAAGCCGAATACATCAAATACGGCGCCAACCGCCTGGCTGAAGGCAAGCTGCCGCTCTGCGCTGAAATGTGCTCCACTAAGGCGCTTCTGGCTGGCGATGGCGCCATCATCGCCGAAATCTACAAGGAACGCGTGATGAAGCGCGGCTACGGCTCCGGCGCCTGGGGCTGGAAGACAGCTTACAAGGAAACCATCGCGATCTGAACGACTGGCGGCGATGACACGCGCTGCCGGCATATTCACTTCCGCGAACAGGGAACGCTTCAGATGAAAAAACTCCTCCCACTCTTTTCGGCAATTTTGCTCGCGCTCGTGATCGTGCTACCCGCAACCGCCCAGCAGAATTTCAGGCCAACGGAACAATCGGTGAAAGAAGAGCAGTTGCTGAACGCGCTGAAGCCCGGTGGCACAGTCAGCGGCCGCATTTCTATTCCCGACGAACGCGCTGCCAATCTCATCCAGCCTGAAGGGCGCGACTGGCAGACCTACAGGCGCACGACGCTGCCAACAATCGGGACGATTGCCATACTTGGCATGGTCGCTCTGCTGGCGATCTTTTTTCTCGCACGCGGACGCATCCGCATCGAAAAAGGATTTTCGGGACGCACCGTACTCCGCTTTCCCACATTTGACCGTTTCGTCCACTGGACGACCGCGAGCTGTTTTATCGTGCTGGCGCTATCGGGCCTGAATCTGACCTTCGGAAAGATGCTGCTTGAACCGCTCATCGGCGAAAGTTCTTTTGGAACGCTGGCGGCCCTTGGCAAATTATCGCACAATTATCTGGCCTTCCCCTTCATGGCCGGTGTTGCCGCGATGTTTCTCATCTGGGTGAAAGATAACATCCCTGGCAAGATCGATGTCGAATGGCTGAAAGCTGGCGGCGGCATTCTGAAGAAAGGTGTGCATCCTCCGGCCAAACGATTTAACGGCGGCCAGAAAGCCATTTTCTGGATCGTCGTCATCGGCGGCGCCGCTATGTCGATCTCCGGATGGCATCTGCTCTTCCCCACCGAAGGCATCGGCGAAGTGCAGTTTCAGTCTCGTGTACATGGCGTGATCGCCATGTTGTTCATCGCAGTCATGATCGCACATATCTACATCGGTTCGCTCGGGATGGAAGGCGCGTTCGACGCTATGGGGACCGGACAAGTCGACGAAAACTGGGCGAAAGAGCACCATGGCCTCTGGCTCGAGGAAGAAAAAGCCAAAGCAGCCAAAGCGCCGCCGGGTGCAGTCGCCGCCGAGTAACGCTCCACCATTTGGAGATTTTCATTGCCCGGCTTATGGAAGCCGGGCATTTTTATTGCAGAATGTGAGCGCAGGGAATGAGAGTCATCGGACTGGCTGGCTGGAGTGGCGCGGGAAAAACTACACTGCTCACCCGGGTAATTCCCGAGCTGAAAAGCCGTGGCGTCACAATCTCCACCATCAAACACGCCCACCACAAGTTCGACATAGATACGCCCGGCAAGGATTCCTGGGCGCACAGGCAGGCTGGCGCACAAGAAGTGCTGGTCGCTTCGAGCCACCGATGGGCGCTGATGCGCGAACTGCACGACGAGCCTGAATGGACTCTGCCCGATCTGCTGACAAAACTCGGGCACGTGGATCTGGTCATTGTCGAGGGTTTCAAGACCGGCGCACATCCGAAGATTGAAGTCTTTCGTGGCGAAAACGGCAAGCCTCTGCTTTACCCTGGCGACCGCGATATTGTTGCAATCGCGTCGAACATGCCCGTGGCCGGCAGCAAACTCCCTGTTGTCAATCTCGACGACGCTGCGGGGATCGCTGACCTGATGTTGCAATTTGCAATTGACAGCAGCACGATTTTCCATGCGTCCAGCATCGAAGGGTGAGGTGTTCGCGCGATGGCACAATTGAGCGACGATTGTTTTGCCTTTGGCGGCCCGATGATGTCGGTCGACGAAGCTGTCGCGCTGATTGGCGAACGGCTTCACACCATTGCCGGTAGCCAGGCGGTCCCGTTGATGGAAGCCGATGGCCGTATTCTCAGCAGCGACCTTCTTGCTGGAATTCCGTTGCCGCCGTTCACTAACTCTGCCGTTGACGGCTATGCCGTCCGCTCTGCTGACCTTGGCAACGGCGTGACGCGCTTGCCGGTTGCAGGCCGTATCGAAGCGGGCGCAAGCGCCAGCACATTGCAAAATAAAAGCGCGATCCGCATCTTCACCGGCGCCCCGATGCCCGTTGGCTTCGACACTGTGTACATGCAGGAAGATGTAACGATCGGCGTTGACGGCCATGTCGAATTGCCAGCCGGGTTGAAGTCCGGCGCAAATGTTCGTCCGGCTGGTGAAGACATCGGAAAATCGGGCATCGCCATCGCGGCGGGAAGCCGCCTAACACCAGCCCATGTCGCATTGGCCGCCGCACTCGGCCGCACGCATCTGACAGTTGCAAGAAAACTGAAGGTCGCTGTGTTTTCAACCGGCAATGAGCTGGTTTCGCCGGGCCAA
>CANJJI010000262.1 GCA_947474545.1 Beijerinckiaceae bacterium
AATCTCGCCGTGCTCCGGCACATGGCGTTGAACGTCATGCAAAAAGACGGTGGAAAAGTATCCCTGCGCGGCAAGATCAAAAAAGCAGGGTGGGATGACGCATACCTGTCAAGACTTCTGACCCTGTTTTGAAATGCGATTGCCCTGGGCCCTCCCATCCCGTTACTTGCGCAATCTCATGCAGTGCCCATACGCTATATCATGCCACGCGACCAATTCATCAAATATCCCTCCCCTGTATGGCGGCCCAAGCCCCCTCTAGTTCATGCGGCCTTGCGTGCGTTCATATTCGAGCACACCTTCGGGAAGCCGGCGATAGGGCAAGCCGCAGATGGCAAGCACACGCGGCCTCGATTAACACGTGGCGTACGGCAGTCGCGGCTGCGTGAGAAAATACGAATTGCGGCTTTTTGCGTTCTCGATTCCATAACGTGACAAAGCCGTCTTCACCAATCTGTTATCTAAAGCTGTTATCTAACACGCGGCTTATGCTCAACACACCAATCGAAAATTCTGCCGAATTTACGTAGTAATTTTGGATATCCAGAGGGGTATTCCATGCAACCAAACAAGACCCATCCTTCATAGTTACCGCGCCCGAAAAGCGGACAATTTTTCTCGGCGAAACGTTAGAAGTAAGCGGCACACAAACTTCGTCATTGCAGTTTTGGTAAAAAACCGACTCCGTATTGGGACTGATATCTATTTCGGTGTCTTTCGGTATCCTGGATAAGAAATTACATACATCTCTCTTCGTTGAGTCATAGACTCGAGGCGCAAGTCGAAACCCTTGCTGCATTAAATCTTCAGAATTGAAGCGGCTTGGGCCATAAATCTCAGGGTTAACACTCATCGCGTGTGGAACAAAATTCGGTGATTTCTTTAGAATTATTTGTTCCGACTCACGAAATATTGGCGCAGGGGTTTCGCTATGATGAGGAAGCATTCTAAAAAATTTACGGATTGGATCGAACCAAGATCCGTAAGCAACGGTGCTGTATGATGATAGCATTAACAGGCCGAGAAGAAGCCGGAACGCTTTCAGGGATTTCATCTTGATCGGCCCCCATTGACTGGTCCAAGTGGAATGTTAGTGCAAAACGGGTTTGGGCGCTAGCGCGGTTGGCGGAGCTGGTTGGGGGTGCGGAGCCGACCGCGCGCCCATGACTGGTATGAAGACCCAGGGGGCTGGCGGCTTATAGCCGAGCGATTGGTGCGGGCGGACCGTGTTGTAGTGCCGACGCCAGCTTTCAACGATGATCCGTGCTTCGGCGAGCGAGTAGAAGATCTCCCCGTCCAATAGCTCATCGCGAAGCCGGGCGTTGACGGATTCTATGAAGCCGTTCTCCCACGGGCTACCAGGCATGATGTAGGCGGTCTTTGCGCCGACTGCGGCGATCCAGTCTTGCACCGCCTTGGCGATGAACTCCGGGCCGTTGTCGGAACGAATGTGGCCCGGAACGCCGCGAAGGATGAAAAGGTCAGACAGAACGTCGATGACGTCTGTCGCCTTCAGTCTTCGGTCGACCCGGATTGCGATGCATTCGCGCGTGAACTGATCGATGATGTCCGCGCAAACGCGCAGCGTTTGTCGCGAGCATTCGATATTTCCTGCCGTCATGGGTGCGAGCTTCCTGCGACGCCGTTGCGATTGATGTGGCACTAAATCAATTGCTCGCGGCTGCGGGACCTGTTTGCGCGAGACCTTGTCAATCAGCGTTGAATAGTTTCCAGGTAACAGCGTCCAAAAGTTTCCACTTTGTCATCCCGATTTAGGCTGTTTTTTACGTTGTTTGAAGCGGAACGATTCGTTTCCGGTTTCCAGTATATCGCAGTGATGGGTGATGCGATCGAGCAAGGCTGTGGTCATCTTGGCATCGCCAAAGATCGCCACCCATTCGCCGAACGACAAATGGGTGGTGACGATCAGCGAAGTCTTTTCGTAAAGCTGGCTGATCAGGTGGAACAGCAGGGCGCCGCCGGAGGCGGGGAAAGGCAAGTAACCCAGTTCATCAAGAATCACGGCATCGGTCTGAACCAGTTGCCGGGCCAGATTTCCAGATTTTCCCTGCTGTTTTTCCCGCTCCAGCTGGTTCACCAGATCGACTGCGTTATAGAAGCGCACGCGTTTGCCCTGATGGATAGCAGCCACACCCAAAGCCGTGGCCACGTGGGTTTTGCCCGTCCCGGTGCCACCCACCAGGATCAGGTTATGCGCGATCTCCATAAACCCGGCGCTCGCCAGTTACTGAATCTGGGCCTGTGGCAGGGGCGTTGCTGACCAAATGACGGCGCCGGATTTCGGCAATCATATCCATCAACGACACTCCAGATCCTCCAGCTAAACGCCGGATGATCGCAGATACCAGGGTGGAAACTATTGGACGCTGTTTACCCCCGGAATCTGGAAAGTTTTGCACGCTGTTTTACAGCCTACGTCTGCGGCGGGAGCTTGCTGGGCGACAGAGCGCCCGCAAGCCCTTGCCCGCAGCGAAGACCAGATCAGGATTTTTTCCGTAACAGCCAGTCGACAGAGTATTTTCCGCCCGCTGTGATGAACAAAATAAGCAGGCTGCCCTTCATGGTCAAATTCTTGAAGAATTGTGTGTGCTGGGCGGATTGTTGCGCCTCCGGATAGGTCCAATAGGCATGCGAACTGAAGCTCGCAACGATCGTGAATACGAGAATCACGAAAGCTGAATACCGGGTCGCGAAGCCGATGACGATAAACAGCCCCACAAATAATTCGATTGGCGTGGCCACATACGCCATAAATTCCGGCAATCCGCGAGCCGGATAGGTTTTGGCAACCGCGGCCATATCGAAAATTTTACGGAATCCGCTTTGCATATAAATCCAGCCAACCGCGACACGACCAGCCAGAATAATGAAATCCTGCCAGTTTGATGCAATATTGTCCGCATAGGACAGTATTGGATGAGACGACGGATTGCGTGATGAATCGCCTGATAAAAAAGTCATGATTTTCCCCTACCACTGCTCCCCGCAGCAATTAATCGACATTCCCCAGATGGATGCCGACGCGAGGCCAAATCTGACCTGAATTCTTCTTGTTGACAAGATCGCCGAGCTTCAGGGGGGCGCGATGCCGCAGATTTTCAGGACCGCTGCTTTGAAAGTCCTTGGCTTCGCCCGGAATAAGTTCACTCTCCTCCGAAAGTACGAATGGAAGCGCGACGTAATAAGTAATTGGCATTGCGCTTTATCCTTCAATTTGAGGCGGCTGTCGGCTGCCAGGACGGATGACGGCGGGTTCGCCATAGACCCCGCTGAACTATTCCGCGTCTATCCACCCAAAAGCCCCAGCGTTGCGGCGGAACGTTCCACGGCACAAGGTGCGGGACGGAACGCAACGTCAGATGAAACGTCAGGAATAGCGCCTGAAACAATTGAATTAGCTGCTAAAATGGCTGCGATGGAAGCCGATCTGCGGGCCATGAAGGAAATGCTGGCCGAGGTGAAACAGAGCCGAGACGACTGGAGAGAACAGGTCACCCGGATGACGGTACTGTTGCCTAAGGCGACGCGGATAAATGGGTGCTTCGTTTGAGAACTTAACTTTCTCAGGCACATCGGGGAAAGTAGCGATTCATCGATTCAGTTATTTATCCGCGTCGTCTAAGAAATCCCACCCCGACATCCGGAATGCCTGCAAGGCCATAGTGCTCGGTGTAAATTATGGCATGGGCCCGGAGAGCATTGCGGGCCAATCCGGCATTCATGTCGATCAGGCGCGCGAACTTCTGCGCCTCCACCGCGCAACATATCGCGTTTTTTGGCGATGGGCGGACGGTAATGTGGACCGCGCGCTACTTTGTCTTCCGCTCGAAACAGTCTTTGGCTGGCGCATTCATTACCCACCGGGATGCGGCGCAGCGATCAATGCTCGGTCCATTCTCAACTGGCCGATGCAAAGCCACGGCGCGGAGATGATGCGCTTGGGATTGTCGATGGCGGTCGAGGCGGGCCTGATGATCTGCGCGCCCATCCATGATGCGTTGTTGCTCGAAGCCCCCATCGACGAAATTGAAGAGCAGTCGCGACGGCTTGCGGACCTCATGGGCGACGCATCTG
>CANJJI010000263.1 GCA_947474545.1 Beijerinckiaceae bacterium
GATCAACCCATTGACCTCGCCGCATGATCGGATAACTTCATGAAGCTGGAGATCGCGTTAGCCTATTCCAACCACCTTCGCGACGGCACCGCCAAGGCAATCGTTCCAGTGTAAATGTGAATAAAAAAAATACCAGCGTGAACAGAGTTGTTGCGAAGTCTGTGGGTTAGCGACCTGTCGGTTGCCGATGCGCCATCAAGATAGGCCGCAAACGGTTGCACAGATACCACGAAAATCCCAATCACGACAAACGCGGCGCCGAAGAGGAATACCCTGCCTAGCATAACGATCCAGCGTCGATCGGATGCGATAGCCGGCGCGAATTTTGAGATAGCTTGACTCACAGTCATACTTGTCCCGCCCAGACCGTGACGTCTATGGAAACGGGCAAAATCCGTCAACTTAAAACTCTGACGGAAATATTTCTGTTGAATTCGTGTGCCGTAGGCCCTGCCCCAGACTTTCAACCAAGTGTCCTGTTTTGCCATGCAATACGCGGTAAATTTCTTTTTATATCAAGGCATTATTTCCACGTTGGACCGCTTTCTGATGCAGTAAGATCATCCAATGTGGGTTGCCAAGTCCTTTTCGACTTCGGTTCGCTCTGGCTGCTGTGCATTGGTGCTGGGCGCCGTCAAGTCGTTCGATCAAACAGGGTTGTGACGAAGACCGGAAAAGCGCGCATTGCGGTATCCGGAGTTGTACTTGTTCAGTAAGGACAGCGAATGTCCGCGGCAGGGAAACTGCGGATGCTCGTTCGCATCTTTGAGAGATGACAACGCTCCGCCCATTCTTGCGGTCGATCAAGACCGATGTTTCAGTCACGTTATCCGCATTGCGCTCATTCGAACTTTACCCAGCTGTGGGTTCGAAACGTCGGAGTCAGACCACTGGTATCCACCATCGAAGCAAAGTGGGGCACCCAGTGACGCGCTTTCTGCAGATGAAAAGTGGATACTTCTAAAACAGTGGCGTACCCGGAATCTGTCATTCCGGATCCTAGGTTTCAGATCGCCTATTTCGCCTCGATCACTGACTTGACGATCCACAGCACATCCTGAGGCGCGCCGTTCAGCTGGGCGACAAAATCCTGCAATTGCGTACCAGGAACCGGATTGACCGTGATCCGTTCTTTACCAGCTTCTTCCCGCACCCCTTCGTCATCCCACATTGCCGTGAATGCCCGCCGGAGGATTTCGATAGAGTCTTGCGGGACGTCTTGCGGCGCCATCATGGCCTGCCCCAGAAATGAATCCGACGCCAGAAAAACCATAACGCGCTTGCCGGTATCGGTGCGCGGAACCAGATGTGCGAGCGGAACGCCGGGCAGTTTTTCATCAGGATTGCGCGCAAACTGCACCAGAACCTTTATCTTTCCCTCGTCGAACCAGACGGGGACCCGAAGGCGCAGGGATTCCAGCGTCGAGCCGCAATGTCCATCCACCTTGCGCTCTTCCATACCCTTGAGGATCGCGTCCACGTTTTCGAAGCCCGGCACAGGGGCAAAGCGCGTCGCGGTCAGGTCATTGAGAAGTTTGGCATAAACGGCTGATCGTGTGCCCGGCTGCGTCACGCCGATACGGACTTCCTTGCGCCGGACATCGTCCAGACTTTCGATACCGCTTTCGCTCCATACGATGCAGGCAATATTGTCCTGTGATTTGGCGCCGATCCAGTTGATCCGGCGCACGTCGAAGGGAGGCTTGGTGAATTCCAGAATAGGCGCCCAGATCGCCTTGCCGCCGATGAGGCCAACCACTGTCCCGTCGCGGGGTGCTTCGGCAGCGACGTAATTGGCCGCGGAATTGCCGCCCTGCCCCGGTTTAAAATCAAGCACGACCTGGGGATTGCCCGGAATAAACCGGCTGAGATGGCGCGCGTAAAACTGCGCAGCAGAGGCAGCCGGGACGCCTTCGCCACTGCCAACGACGATCGTCAGCGTCTTGTCCGCATAATACTCCTGCGCCGGGGCGGATCCCGGCTGCAGCGCGATCGCAGCCGCAAGGCCCGCGAACAACCGACACTTTTGGCCAATCGCAAAAACGCGCCCACGAGGCCCAACCAGCCCCTTCGCCCGCTGCGCATTGATTTGTCTTGGCAGATCAGCCAGTTGCACGGACAGCTCGCCTCTGATGTCTGGTGGGTGGCAACACCCGGGAATCGTCCAACCCGGTTTAGAGCGCGATGTACAAACGGAAATATACCACATTTGATCACGCCTAGGATGCCAGCAAATACTTTTCAGCGCGACATTTTGTATGCACTACGCCTCAATTCAAGGCGCCGCATTCAATTGCTTGACCAGGACCAGCGCCGCCTCCGGTGTCCTGGCCAAACTGGCCGCCGCTGCCTCCAGCCGCGCAGCGCTCACGGTCCCGATCTCGAGATTCCGCCGCAGGGCTTCGCGCAGATAGGTCTTGTCCGTCTGCATGGCGTCAAATGCGGCGCGCAAAAGGTTCAGCCGCTCCGGTGGGATGGCGGAGGGCACAATCAGGGTAAAGGCCATGGTGCCTTCCTGCGCGAACAAATCCAGCGCTGCGATCAAGTCAGGCTCAGCCCCCCGTTCCCGGGCGAGTTCCTGCGCTCTTGGGACAGCACGCAAGCTTTCCAGCCAATCCGGTGAGAGCCGCATGACGGGTTTGAGCCGGCCGCTGCTCATCCAGCCTGGCAGACCGGCCCGGTAGGTTTCAAGCGAGAGCCCACAAAGGCCGGATATTTCCCCCCGCCGCATGGCCAGCAACATTTCGTTGTTGTCCTTGTAGCCGCTCACGATTCTGATTGAGGCTCCTGAAAGCTGGCGCAGCAGCAAGACATGCGTATGTTGCCGCCTGCCCGGCGCAGTGGTCCCGAACGCAAGTTCGCGCGTTTTGAGATCATCAATCGTTTCCGCCCCGCTTTGGCCGTCAATTGCGCAGGCATATTCGTCCGGGCTTCGTCCACCGATGAAAGCAAATGAATCCAGGCGATAGCCTGGGGCGTGTTCTGCGATTAATGGCGCCAGCAAAGCAGTACTGGCGACGACGCCAAGAACGCTGCCGTCTTTCGCGGCGGCATGGGCGAGATAGTCTGCGGCCCTTATACTGCCTGCGCCGGGTAGGAAGCGTACGGAAACCGAGGGTTTTCCGGGCAGAAACCCGCCGATATGGCGGGCAAACAGCCGCGCAGTCTGGTCATATCCCGGCTGTGGCTGCAACCGTGCCGCCGCGCCGCGGCCCGCTGCGCCGCCACCCTCGTCGCCTCCGCCGGGCGCAAATCCACTGACTATCGTGAGCGAAGATGGAAAATCATCCGGCCCGGCAGCGCGGGCGGGCTGGAACAAGCCAAGGCATATTAGCGGTATTATCCAGACGAAAGGCCGGCGGCAGACAAGCCTCGCAGACCCAGTCATACGGCTGAACGGGAGCCTTGAACCTCCCGGCTGCGGACATAAAGCTGATTGGCCCGCCGTTCAAAAGCTTCGGCGAATTTGCGGAAAGCCGCGTCAAACAACCCGCCCATCAGGATGCCCAGCATCCGGCTCTTAAATTCATAGTCGATGAAAAAATCGATCCGCGACCGCGCGCCGGTGCCGCCTGCTGCCTCTTCCGTAAATGTCCAGCGGTTTTCAAGATGTCTGAATGGTCCGTCGATATATTCAACGAGGATCAGCAAAGCAGGCTTGTCCAGGGTGACCCGGCTCGTGAATGTCTCGCGTATAGCCTTGTAGCCAACCGACATGTCCGCGACGATGACCTCGCGCCCTTGGGCGTCTGTGCTACGCCGGCGCACGGTAAGCCCCGTGCACATTGGCAGGAAAAGCGGATATTTTTCAACATCTGCCACCAGCTCGAACATATCGGCTGCACTGTGGGCGACGCGTCGTGTCGTGCGAAAAGTCGGCATCCCGCCTGCTTGATCCTGCGAATCCCCTGAAGAGTCGCGCCTGAATAGCACAAATGGGAAGCCCCTGGGACCGCGCCAACCCGCCGCCTGGATTTATTTAACGGGACGCAATCCCGGAACACACACACACATCCGCCGCCGCCGAATTTGACTGGCCAGTGATCCCCGAAATCGAAATGCGTCTCGCCAGGCAGTTTGCCCGAGGGC
>CANJJI010000264.1 GCA_947474545.1 Beijerinckiaceae bacterium
CATGGCAGGCGCCAAACGCGGCCCCCGCCAGGCCCTCCGGGAGCCGACAGGCGCTTGCAACGCGCCCGAACCAGCAAAAACGCGCAGCGGGTCCAAGTCTTTGAATCCAGTCCGACAGGCTGCTAGGGCGGAAACTGGAGGAAATCATGCAGAAGCTCGCCCTCACCATGGCCTGTGGCCCCTACGACCGGATGGAAGCGCTCGCGCAGGGGATTGTGCAGCCGGAAGGCATTGATCTGCGCTATCTCGCCATCCAGTCGCCACCAGAGATATTTGCGCGGATGATCAAGTCCCATTCCTTCGATGTCGCGGAAATGTCGATGGCCCATTACATGATCATGCGCACGCGTGCCCGCGAACATTTTCCCTTTGTCGCCATTCCCGTATTTCCCTCACGCGTGTTTCGTCACGGCTTTCTGTTCATCAACAAACACGCGGGAATAAAAGAGCCGCGCGATTTCCAGGGCAAGCGCGTGGGCGTGCAGGAATACCGCCAGACAGCGGGCGTCTGGCTGCGCGGCATTCTCCAGCACGAATACGGCGTCAATCTTGATCTGATCAAATGGGTGGAAGGCGGCGTCAACGAGCCACGTGCGCCCGATGATGAAATGGACCTGCGTCCGGTGCGGCCCGTCTCCCTGGAAATGATCCCGCCAGACCGGACGTTGAACGACATGCTGGAATCCGGCGAGATCGACGCCTATTTCGGCGCGCGCCGGCCTGCAGCGCTGGATCGCGGCAAGAATGTCGCCCGGCTTTTTCCCGATTATCGAGCCCGCGAAAAAGACTATTTCCAGCGTACCGGTTTCCACCCGATCATGCACACCATCGTCATCCGGGAAGAACTCTACCGCGAGCATCGCTGGATTCCCGAAAGCCTCTACAAGGCCTGCGAAGACTCCAAGAAATGGGCCGTGCAGCAAGTGCGATTTTCCGGCGCCCAACGCCTGATGTTGCCCTGGATGTATGACGAAATTGCCGAAATGGACGCGCTGATGGGCACAAATCCCTGGCCCTACGGAGTCAACGCCAACCGCAAGATCCTGGAGGCGTTCCTGACCTATCTGGTGGAACAACATTTCATCGAAAAGGCCCCTTCCGTAGACGATATGTTCACGCCGATCATTGGCTGGAGCGAATAGACCAGTGGCAACGCACTGACGCGCGCGCCTGTGGCGGCGAGCCATTCCTCAACGCCATTGGCGTCAGGCCATATCGTAGCTCGTCTTCACGGAGCCGGGTCAGGAACGCGTCGATTGAAACGTCAGTCCTGTGGCCTGAATGAAAGTTGGCGGAATTGCGAAACTCTCGAGCCGACAGCCACTTTTGACCGGAATGGCGGATGTGGACCTGAAGAAACAGGACCATGGGTGAGTGGCGCGTTCTTGGTTTGAAGTTGTTTAGCGCAGGCGGGCCGGTTAGACTGTAACGGGATAATCCCAGCCTTCATGCCAAGAGGGGCATGTTGCGGAGCTCCCTCAGTATACTTCAGCGGGCTCATTTATGAATGTCAGGGATTGGCGGGCAGCCAGCGCAAGACCTGGAGCGGGATAAAAAAGGAGGATGGTGTCTTGGATCTCAAGGTAAGCCAGATTGATCAGGTAGCGCCGCGCATCCGGCAGATCGAGCTTGTGGCAGCCGATGGTGGCGCCTTGCCCGCATTCACGGCTGGTGCACATATTGATCTTACACTTGGCAATGAGGAAACGCGCTCCTATTCGCTGCTGAACGATCCTGCAGAAACGCATCGTTATGTGCTTGGTGTGCTGCGCGAGACAGAGAGCCTTGGCGGCTCTGCCTATGTGCATGATGTCCTCAAAGCTGGTGACGTTCTGAAATCCTCCAGCCCCATCAATCAGTTTCCGCTGTATGAGGCGGGCGATTACAATATTCTCATCGCTGGCGGCATAGGCGTTACACCGCTGGTCTCCATGGCTCACAGGCTGAAGGCGCTGGGCAAGGAATACACATTGCATTATTGTGCTCGCTCGCGTGAGGATGCTGCGGTTCTTGATGAGCTGGAGAAAATCCATGGCCCGCGCATCAAGGCGCATTTTGATGGTGGCGATCCCTCCCGTGGCGCAGATCTGAAAGCCATTCTGGAAAAGCGACCGCCAGCCGGCCACGTATACGTGTGTGGACCGCTAGGTTTCATCAAGGCGGTCAATGCGGCAGGAGCTCACTGGCCCAGAGGCACGATACATTATGAATTGTTCAAGGGCA
The DNA here is from genome assembly GCA_947474545.1 of Beijerinckiaceae bacterium. Taxonomy (GTDB): domain Bacteria; phylum Pseudomonadota; class Alphaproteobacteria; order Rhizobiales; family Beijerinckiaceae; genus Terripilifer. The sequence continues at coordinate 2,224 of CANJJI010000264.1, forward strand.
GTCCAGCTGATCTCACGCCAGACAATAATGACGAGCCGTTCGATGTCGTGCTGAAAAAGTCCGGCAAGACCTACACAATCCCTGTTGGAAAATCGATCCTCGCGGTATTGAAGGCCGAGGGTTATAAAATCAAGACACTCTGCACAGCCGGAACCTGTGGTACATGCCGTGTAACTTATCTGTCCGGAATTGTTGATCATCGCGACGATGTTCTGGATGATGACGAAAAGGGCGAAGTGCTTCAAGTTTGCGTGTCGCGTGCGATGCCAGGCGAAACGCTGGTTCTCGATCTTTAAAAATCTGAATAGGAGGGCAGTCATGAACATACATGCAAAACCTGCTGCTGCGCATATCAAAACGAAATCCATGATATGCGGAACGCTTGTGACGACGGACATGAAACGCGCGCGCCGCATGTACGAAGAAGTCATGAATATGGAATGCGTCCAGCCGTCAAAAGGATTGATGTATGTGCGCGATAAAGGGCATCGCCCCGGCGAGGCCAAGCATGGCAAGCCCTATTGGGTGCTTGAAGTGCGGGAGGTCGAGAGCGTTCCTGTTGCGCAGGAAATGCTCAATCACTGGGGTTTTGAAGCGCCCAGTCAGGCCGCCGTTGATGACGCCTATGAGAAAATCACAGCCAACAAGGCTGAATATGGCATCACGCGCGTGCAAAAGCCATTTTTCCGCGGCGGATCCTATGCGATCTATTTCGTCGACAAGGATACCAATTGGTGGGAGGTCGAATATCGCACGCCTGATATTACCTATGCGGCGCTGCGCGAGAAAAATGTCCAGTGGACAGAGCCGGCTTGATTGAAAAGGGAGATCGACAATGTCTGCAGTAACACCGCTCATCAAGAATGACTTTTTTTCACATGGCACAATTGAATGCACGGATATGGCGGCGACGCGGGCCTTCCTGGTTGACTTTCTCGGCCTTGATATGATCCGCCCCCTGAAAGAAGCGCAATATATGTGGAAAGGCGGACCGTGGTCTGTCGTCTGCGTGAACATTCAGGATGGGGAATGCAAGGACCAGCCGGTTGAAAACCGTTTTGTCCTCTCGGTTGGCAGCGATGCCGAAGTCGACGCCGCCCATGCATCCGCTCTGGCACTGAAAGACCAATACGGTATCAAGGATGTTCTTGGCGTCGAGAGCACAGGGGGGCATCGCTCGTTCAAGCTGAAGGACCTCAACAATACCTGGTGGGAAATCAGCACACTTTCGCAATCGGATTTCGACGCGATTTTCGAGAAGGGCGACGCTGTTCACTAAAACATCGGACCCAAAAGTGGAAACCGGTTTTGGGAAAATCCGTTGCTTAGATTGAATGCTGAAGCGATGGACGTGAACGCAAGTGAACGTCCGTTTAGCCATCCCAGATGGTGCACAGCTTCGAGTTCAAACCGCCTTTCGTGCGCCCGATACGCCGGGGAACAAGCCTTTTTTGGCACGCTTGCTGCTGAACAATGGGCTTTCAAATGTATTGCATCAATCGTGATGCGCCTGGGGTTTCCTGCTTTGCGCGCCAGTTCTGCGAATATCTCGTTGAACACGCCAAGGCGGCACCAACGAATAAACCGGTTATAGATCGTCTTGTGTGGGCCATATTCACGCGGCGCATCTCGCCATCGCAAATCGTTCCTGATGAGCCAATTGCAAAACCGCGATTGCGCGCTGATTTTTCGCCCTGAAAGGGAATAAATCGAGGCATCCGGGTCCGAACCTGGCATGGTGTTTCCACGACAAATCACCAACAGGCGAGTGCCTCGAAATGCCTCTGCGCGAGACGCTA
>CANJJI010000265.1 GCA_947474545.1 Beijerinckiaceae bacterium
ATCTCGCCGTGCTCCGGCACATGGCGTTGAACGTCATGCAAAAAGACGGTGGAAAAGTATCCCTGCGCGGCAAGATCAAAAAAGCAGGGTGGGATGACGCATACCTGTCAAGACTTCTGACCCTGTTTTGAAATGCGATTGCCCTGGCACATCCGGTCCTTCTGCAACAGTTCCGGGAGACTGGACATGGCGCTGGATATTGGCTGTGAAGACAACTTTCGGCATTTTATTTTCCGCGCCCCGCGTGGCGCTCCCTACTCCGCCGGCTCCATCTGCCTGTTGCTCTTGCCCATATTGCCGGGCACGTGATCCTGCCAGCGCTCGTTATGGCCGATGACAGTATCGACGAGGGACTTCACCGGGCGCAGATCCGCTATGGCAAGGCCGGGCGGGTCGCCACCGGCTTCGTTAATGCGGACACCTTCGAGCAGGCGTTCGCGCAGGCGCACGACCGCCATGTCGGCTGCAACGAGAACTTCCTTGTGGCGCTCGACGATGGGACCCATAGAAATCGCGATAATCGCATCTTCCTGCTCGATGCCGGAATATCCACTCCAGTCCTCATGCATGTTCGAGCGGTTCTGATTCAGTTTGTTATCGTCCCAGCTCGCGCGGAATTCGCAGTCTTCTTCGCGCCAGAAGCGTTCGTCATCAAGGCCGAGAATCCGCTTGATATCCGCGCGATTTACGGGTTTGGGACCGTGCGTCACGAGATAGGTAGACGTCTTGTAATCGTCCTGCGGCACTTCGAAGACGAAGAACTGGAAGGCAGGCGCGGGAATGATACGCCCCGTGGGAAAGATCACCGGCGTTACACGCACAGAATATCGCTGTGCACCGTCTTCGCCGGGACCCGCCTGACGTTTGGCGGCGTAGTGATAACCATATTCGGTATTCTCGACTTCGAGAACAGGCGCATTATCGCCAACCGTCAAGGCGCCGGGATTGTAATCTTCATCCGTGACCGCCTGAAAAAGATTGTCCTTCCAGGCAGGATTGGCGCGATTGGAATGGAGGATGCCCACATGGGATGAATCGCACCCCCCTTCCCATAATTGCAGATAATTCGCCGCCGTGTTGACGCGGATCACGTCGCGGTTCGCATCCGGCCCGTCGAAGAATTCATAATGCTGGAACGGGGGCTCTTTATCCTTCGGGCCAAAATAGGCCCAGACAAGGCCACCGGCTTCGCGCACCGGATAAGCAGGCGCCTTCTGACGCATACGAAAACGCTCGTCGCAATGGTTCGGGGTTTCCTGAATCGTACCGTCTGCGCCGAATTTCCAGCCGTGGTAGAGGCAGCGGATGCCATTGTCTTCGACCCGCCCCAGAGCCAGTGATGCGCGCCGGTGCATGCACATTTCATCGAGAATGCCGACCTTGCCGCTGGAATCGCGGAAGGCGACGAAATCCTCGCCGAACATGCGCAAGCGCAGGGGATCGCCATCCGGCTTCGGCAATTGCGACGAGGTACAGACGGGCTGCCAGTAACGGCGCATCATGCGGCCCATGGGTGTACCAGGGCCAACACGGGTCAGTGTCTCATTGTCCTGTTCGCTGAACATTGCGCGCCTCGCTGTGGGGATTGTGAAATCCCCCGCAGGCTAATCGCTTACGGGCTGCTCCGTCAATTTGCACTAGGTGCAAGCGTGACGATCACCAGACGCAGACCTGAAAATCGCTTCCCACCCAACAGGCGGGATCGCGCTGCGAGCGGCGCGCTTCGCCCCAGCGTGAATTGATACCTGCGCTCGTGAGGCCCCGCACTTCGCCAACACCAGGCGCAACCATGCTGACGGACAGGACCGAAATTTCCTTCAGCAGATACCCTTGCGGCCGCCGCGAGGCGAGGCTGAACGAGCCATCGCGTCCATCGGGAGAGAAGTCGCACGGACCACTATAGGTAACACGGCGGCCTTCCGTGATCCTGCAGCGCGCCTCGCGCGCTTGCGCAAGACCAAATGACAATAGCAACAGAACGGCGGCGCAGGTTTGGCGGCGCGTCGAGCGTTTCATGGGAATGCCTTTCGCCGTTATATCCAGTGTTAATTCCGGCAGGAAATAAACTCACGGAAGACCCAGCCCCGGACACCGGAATTTGGCGTGGAAATCTGAGCCCATGGCTTGCCGCGATCCTGGGAGATGGCGCCCGTCATGACGACAACATCGCCATTGAAAAGCCGGCCGACGACAGCGCCATTGGGAGCCGCACGCACGTTGAGCGGCGTCCCGGTGGGATCGGAAATCATACACGTACCGCGTGGAACCTGCGCTTCGGCTGAAATGGGAGCCAGCGCAAGACCAAGTCCGAAACCTGCGAAAACTGCGGCGGAAAATTTCATGAAAGCCTCCTTAAATGCCCAGATTTTCGTACTACCATTTCAAAGTTACCAATGTGTGCGCTTTTGCACTTACGCTGGCACCGGCTTTGTGCGCGCCGGACCCAAATTGCCCGGCAGGAGATCCTGCCAGCGCTCATCCAGCGGCACGTCAGTATCGGCAAGACTGCGCACTTTCGAATAATCGGAGATGGCGAGGCCAAACGGCTCCTCGCCATTCTCATGACGGCGGACGCTTTCCAGAAGGCGCTCGCGCAGACGCACAACCGCTGCGTCAGCCGCGACAAGTACTTCCTTGTCGCGTTCAACAATGGTGCCCATCGATACAGAAATGCTGGAATCCTCGGGAACCAGACCAGCAAGTCCTGACCAGGTCTCCTCGATCCGGACGCGTTCCTGGAAGAAATTATTTTCGACAGTGGCGCGATATTCGAAGTCGCCTTCCTTCCAGAGCCGCTCGTCATTGAGGCCAAGAACATTGCGCATCTTCAGGCGATCGAACGGCTTGGGGCCGTGAGCGACAAGATAGGTTGACGTTTTGTGATCGTCCTGCGGCACTTCGAAAACGAAGAACTGATACTCGCGCAGCGGTATGATGCGGCAAGTCGGGAATATCACCGGCGTCACGCGCACCGACCATGTCTCGCGCCCATCCTGCAAAGTGGGCCCCTTGCGCTTGGCCGCATATTGATAGCCATAGGGCGTGTTCTCGATGTCGAGTGTGGGCGCATTGTCGCCATTGGCCAGCGCCACTGAAGTATAGTCCTCCATATCCGGCACGAAGGAGGCCTTGTTCTTCCATTCGGGATTGGCGAGATTGCAATGGAGAATGCCGACATGTGAGGAATCCGTGCCACCTTCCCAAAGCTGCAGGAAATTGCAGGGAATGTTGACGCGGAACACACAGCGGTTTTCTTCGGGACCATCGAAGAATTCAAAATGCTGGAATGGCGGCTCCTTGTCCTTCGGGCCGAAATAGGCCCAGACGAGACCACCTGCTTCGCGCACCGGGAAGGCTGGCGCTTTCAGGCGCGCCTTAAAGCGATCATCGCAATGATTGGGCGTTTCCTGAATCGTGCCATCCACACCGAATTTCCAGCCGTGATAGAGACAGCGAATTCCACCCTCCTCAACCCGGCCGATGGCGAGCGAGGCCCTGCGGTGCATGCAGAATTCCTCGAGAACGCCGACTTTGCCTTCGGTGTCGCGAAAGGCCACGAAATTTTCGCCAAAAATGCGTATACGTACGGGATCGCTGTCGTTCTTCGGCAATTGCGCCGAAGTGCACACCGGCTGCCAGTAACGGCGCATCATTCGGCCCATGGGCGTTTGTGGGCCAACACGGGTGAGCAGTTGATTTTCGGCATTGGTCAGCATGGCGTTCTCCCGGTTGTTTACGCTGGCAGACAAGGGCCAGACGCCGTTTGCAGGCAGGTTAAGCGCCGAATTACTTATGCGTCAATCACCGTCTGCCTCAATTTGCAAGCAACAGGAGTGTTCGCACATCTCGATATCGCAAAAGAGTGAGCCTCTTGCAAAACTCTTCGGGGGATTCGCCAGCTTGGGGCTGATTTTGCCGGATAGCGCTGTTTCCGGGCGTTCGCCATACCGTTCTGGCCTTGCATGGCCCATTTTCCGTGATTGCGG
>CANJJI010000266.1 GCA_947474545.1 Beijerinckiaceae bacterium
ATAGCGTCTCGCGCAGAGGCATTTCGAGGCACTCGCCTGTTGGTGATTTGTCGTGGAAACACCATGCCAGGTTCGGACCCGGATGCCTCGATTTATTCCCTTTCAGGGCGAAAAATCAGCGCGCAATCGCGGTTTTGCAATTGGCTCTCCAGTTTCCTGACCTGATCGAACTGGCGGGTTGAAGGCGACAGGACTTCGAACACGGCGCGGATCGTTGGTGGCGAAGGAATCATCGACAATCGGTCCACAGACAATAGTCACGTCGGGCCGCCGGATCTGGGTTTCGGAGATCTTGACTGAAGAATCTTGCGTCATGGGTCTGCACGGATTGCCTCGCAATCGGGAGCGAGCCTCACCAATTATGTTTACAGTAATCAGATCATGCCGGTTGCTCGCACCCGTCATCATTTTGATGGGGATGCCGTCGACCAATTCGTAGAGCTCGGTCTGGCCGGCTTGCCAGGCGAAAAACTCCGCTGCAGTCATTGTCACGAATGCCTTTTCAGGCAGCGCATCGTCCATTTTTCTGCACAGAAGACTATCACAGATGAAAGCGCCGTGAAACGTCCGCCCGGGCCGCCTTGCACCCTGTGCGGCACCGCACATCGTCCCGCTAAACTCTCCCCTATTCTCCAATCATCGCTGGTGAGCAAGACGCCCCGGCCAACTGAAACAGGAGAGAGACCATGAACACCTTCGCGAAAAAGACCCTGACCACAGTTTTCGCCGCCCTCACCCTGGGCATCACCCTCGCCGCGACATCTGCGCCTGCCGAAGCTCGCTGGGGCCGCAATGCAGGCATCTTCGGGGGTGTTGCCGCCGGTCTGGTTGGCGCAGCGATTATCTCCAATCACTATGCCCGTCCTGCTTACGCCGCCCCGGTTTACGGCGGCGAATGTTGGACCGAGCGCCGCGCGGTCTACAACAGCTGGGGCGATTTCGTCGGCTACCGTCCGCAGCGGGTGTGTAACTGATCACAAGAATTGCAGATCACTGATAGAAAGCTGTACTTGCAGCCGACAACTCACGATCTGCCACGAGCCGGCACAGCAGTGGCGTGCTCTCTCCCGCCGCGGCACAGTCGAGAGCCCTTCAGGTGAAAGCCTGGAGGGCTTCGGCGTTTCAAACACCGATAGTATTCCGGCCGGAGGAAACGGGTGGCATAGCATGACGGCCTGCTGCATTGTTCTGACATGAAAAGGAGACTTCAATGCTCGCCATGTCCCCCGCTGGCATCGAGCCTGTGAACGCAGGCACGATCGATGCAAAAGATGATTATGCGCATGTCCGCAGAGCCATCGAATTCATTTCGGGGCGCTGGAAGTCCCAGCCATCTATCGCCGAAATTGCTGAACATGTGGGCTTTTCGCCGTCACATTTCTCGGCCCTTTTCCGGCGGTGGGCGGGAATCACGCCGATGCAATTCCTGGCTGCGCTGACGATCGACCACGCGCGAGCACTCCTGCGCGAATCCGCGTCGGTTCTCGATACGTCGCTTGAAGTCGGCCTCTCCGGGCCTGGCCGCCTGCATGACCTGTTCGTCGCACATGAAGCGATGTCGCCAGGCGAATATGGCAGCGGTGGCGCGGGCCTTACGCTCACTTACGGGTTCCATGGCTCGCCCTTTGGCGAGGCAATCGCAGTGGCGACACCGCGCGGACTGGCGGCCCTGGGCTGGGTCGATGAAAAAGACGCTCCAGGCCGGGCATCGGATTCCGGCAAATCTGCAGGCGGGCGAGATGGCGCGCTGGCGGATATGCGCAAGCGTTGGCCCAATGCAAATTTTCAACAGGATGATGCCGCCACTAAAATTTATGCAGAGCAGGCATTTGACCAGCAAAGCTGGACGCGTGGCGAACCGCTCAGGGTTGTCTTGATCGGTTCGGATTTTGAAATCCGCGTCTGGGAAACCCTTCTGAAAATTCCCATGGGTCGCGCGACCACTTATTCCACAATTGCCCGTCATATCGGGAAACCCAAGGCTGCGCGCGCCGTCGGCGCGGCGGTGGGACGCAATCCCATCTCATTTGTAGTACCCTGCCACAGGGTCCTTGGCAGCACTGGCGCGCTGACCGGCTACCACTGGGGACTCACCCGCAAACAGGCCATCATCGGCTGGGAGGCGGGTCACGCAGGCACGATCACGAATTCGTGAGGCTGCCTGTCACACCTTCGCAGCATTCCCGGCTATGCTCATGACGTCAAAGGAGCAAGTCGATGTTTGAGCACGGACAATTCTACTGGAATGAACTGATGACCACAGACGTCGAAAAGGCCAAGGCCTTTTATGCGCGCACTTTGGGCTGGTCCTACGAAAGCATGCCCATGCCGGAGGGCGAATATCACCTGATCAAATTGGGCGAGGAAATGGTCGGCGGCATGATGCAGATGCCGTCACAAATGCCTGCCGGAACGCCCTCACACTGGTTTTCCTACGTTTCCGTTGATGATGTCGATGCGCGCATGGCGCAGGTCGCCGCTGCAGGGGGCACTATTGTCAGCCCGGCTTTTGACGTGGAAGGCGTGGGCCGTATCGGGATTGTCAGCGACCCATCAGGCGCAACCATCGGCTGGATGACACCCGCGCCAATGGAAGACGAGAACGCCTGAATAGCGCGTCAGGTCCGGATTAACGGATAACAGGCTGCAGCGGCGCCGGAGCAGCTACACCTGGCGCCGCTGCAGGCTTGGGCGGTGCAGGCCGTTTCGGGCGGGGTTTTGGCGCCGGCTTTGCGGTGCCGTCATCAACTTCGACAGCACCCAGCTGTGCCGCCAGCGACACAGCGCGCGCTTCCGTATACCGGGAAGCGCAATATCCGTGTTGAAATTCCCTCAGGTAGTCACGGCACACCTCTTCGCGCCGGGCGGAAAAACCCGCTTGATCGGCGGCGAGAACCTTGACCTTTTCCCGGTCATTGCGCGCATTCCGGATCAGCGTCTTGAAATTGGCGCGAGCATTTCTTTCGGCCTGGCCGCGTGTCGTTTCGATGGATTTGGCCTCACCCGGGCCAATGCCGCCACCCGGCGGGCCCCAAAATCCCGCCAGATGGCCCCGGCAGTCGTCCGCCTTAATTTCGCACGTGCCCGCGCCCAGACCCGTGCTGATTTTCGATCCGTTGTGAGTCACCATAACTGCCCCGTCGAGAACAGCGAAAGTGAAAGGGCAGGCATTCACATTGGCTTTAAACTGCAAAAGGCCGTCGGCGCGCCCGTCACTTTCGACAGAGAAAGGGGCACCGGGGATGGTTACCCCGCAACTTTCACCGACTTTCGACAGTTTGTCGCCGGACAGCTTCATTTCGGTCAGCTCTATTTGAGCGCCGTTCCTCGTAAAACGCAAAACTCCACTGCGGCCATTCAGCGCCAGCGTCCGCCCATCCAGCGTTCTTTCGCTTGGCGCCCTGACCAAGACAGGTTTGGGCGCAGCTGGCTCGCCCGAGCCGCCGCCGGACGCGCGCTTCTTGGGCGCGCCACCGCTACCGCCGCCAGCGGGCGGTGTCGTAGTGGCGCCAGCCGGTGTCGGATTGCGCACCGCGCCCGGCAATTGCAACTGAGCGAACGCTGGGATAACCAGCGCAAAAGTGGCTAGACCAGCTAAAATGTTACGAATAATCATGCTTTCCGTTGCCATGGGTTGGTACTGCACAAAACCCGGGAAAATCCGGAATGAACCTTGCACAATAACCTTAAGACAAGATTCACCACACGCAAAGCACGGTCATAACCGGAGGGCGGAACTTGCCGCTGTTGCCTATCCTTCGGATGCCCGCGTCTATCCCAGGGGAATCGCATTTGAAATAGCGTGCTGTTTCGGGCGCTGATTTTACGTTTTGCTTGAGATGGATTCTACCGGGCCGTGAACGAATCACGGCGCGGGAGAATATTTTGGACAAATTTATTGAATGCTGGGAGGGATTGGACGA
>CANJJI010000267.1 GCA_947474545.1 Beijerinckiaceae bacterium
GATCGTCCAATCCCTCCCAGCATTCAATAAATTTGTCCAAAATATTCTCCCGCGCCGTGATTCGTTCACGGCCCGGTAGAATCCATCTCAAGCAAAACGTAAAATCAGCGCCCGAAACAGCACGCTATTTCAAATGCGATTCCCCTGCCGGATGTGCGCACGGTGCTTGACAACGTGTTTCGCGAAAACCCTGCTGCCCGCAGCTATATTCTCGACGATCAGGCTGCGCTCCGGAAACATGTGACGGTGTTTATAGATCGAGTGATGATCCGTGACCGCCTCAAGTTGAGCGATCCCGTGCCGGGGTCCGCCACTGTCTATGTCATGCAGGCGCTTTCCGGAGGTTAGGCATTGAGCGATACTATTCTGATCTCGACCCGGAAGGGACTTTTCACTGTTTCACGCAGCGCAAGCGGCTGGACGATAACCGCCGCAGATTTCCTCGGCGACAATGTCTCGCTCGCCATTGCAGACAGGCGCAGCGGCGCTGTCTATGCGGCGCTCGATCATGGCCATTTCGGCGTCAAGATGCACCGCCGCGACGGCGATGCCTGGCAGGAAATCGCGACGCCAGCCTATCCGCCCAAGCCCGAAGGACTTGAGGAAAACGATATGTGGGGCAGGCCGATTCCCTGGAGTACAAACCGGATTTGGGCGTTGGCGGCAGGTGGCGCTAATCAGCCCGGCGTCCTCTGGTGCGGCACCCTGCCGGGCGGCGTTTTTCGCTCGAATGACCACGGGACCAGCTGGGAAATTTGCGACAGTCTCTGGCGCCATCCCAAACGGCCGCAATGGATGGGCGGCGGCGCTGACTTGCCGGGAGTCCATTCGATTTGTGTCGATCCACGCAACAGCGATCACGTCTATATTGGCGTATCGACTGGCGGCCTCTGGTTTACATCCGACGGCGGCGCAACATGGTCGCAGCGCGGCGAGGGCATGCGCGCCGATCACGTGCCTCCGGACTTGACCCATGATCCCATTGCGCAGGATGTTCATTGCCTCGTGCAATGCACTGCGCAGCCTCAGCGCATGTGGGTGCAACATCACAACGGTATTTTTATCTCCTCCGATGAGGGCCGCAATTTTACCGAGATTCACAACGTGACGCCGTCGGCCTTCGGTTTCCCCGTGGCGGCGCATCCGCGCGAGCCCGATACTGCCTGGTTCGTGCCCGAGATCAAGGATGAGCGCCGCATTCCCGTGGGTGGGAGACTGGCAGTGACCCGCACACGCGATGGCGGCAAGTCGTTTGAGACCCTGACCAAAGGCCTGCCTCAGCAACACGCCTATGATGTCGTTTATCGCCATGCGCTCGACATCGACGAAGGTGGCGATCGCCTCGTCATGGGCTCAACAACAGGCGGTTTATGGATCAGCGAGGATCAGGGCGACAGCTGGAGCGAGATCACGCACACACTGCCGCCGGTTTATGCGGCGCGCTTTGCATGAAACAGGCTCTGGAAATCAGGCGGCGTTGACGATCATCGGTTCAGCACCCTGCTTCCCAGCTCGCTGTGATCTTCTGCGCAGCTGCGCCGGTGCGAAATTCTATTGTTGCTTTGCCGTGGAACAAAGAATCCTCCCCCGGCTTGTTGCGATTGCCTTCTACTGTAAGCTTTTGCATGTGCATCAGGGTTTTCCCTGATTTGCCATTCCAGAAATTGATAAAGCCCGGCTCTTTTGTCTTCACAGCCTTGCCCAGCGCTTGCGACAATTTTCCTGCGGTCTTGATCCAGAAGGATACATTGCGATCCGTCACGGACGTTGAAATCATCACGATATTGTTGGCTTTGTCGCGCAGCAAAAAACTGCAGCCGGACGGTATTTTGTCCAGATCAGCCCGTTCGATGGACTGCAGATCTTCGAACCGTAAATTGCTCTGTTGTGCAATGGCGGGCGGGATACCCACCAATGCAAACACCGCGCATGAAAGCATCGAAGCCAGTCTCATTTCCTATGCTTTCATGCTTGAGTCATCGCGGCTCGTTTGGAGCCGCGATGAGATCGGTGCCAGTTATTTCACCATTACCGCATTGATGATCGCAGTCCGCCCCGCCTTGTTCTCGGCCAGTGCGCCTTCCAGCGCGGCCTTGAATTCGTCCGGCGTCGCGGCCTTGAAGCCTTTCAGGCCATAATGAACGCCCAGCTCGTGATATTCCGGGCCCGCGATGTTCACGCCATAATGGAACTTGGTCGTGTCTGACACGCCGCCTTCATAATAGATCACATGGCCTTTGCGCATGGCTTCATATTTGGCATTGTTGCAAACGACGATGGTGATCGGAATGTCGTAGGTCTTGGATGCGCCCAGCGCCTGGATGATGGGGTTATAGAGGAAGGAACCATCACCAACGAAGAACACCACCGGACGGTCTTTCGCTGCCAGCTTGACGCCAAGCGCCGCTGCAATGCCCTGACCGAGTGCGCCACCAGTGACACGGAAGAAGCTCTGCTCCGCATCGAGATTGAGGTGCGGCCGCATCACGGGCATATGCGTGATCGTCTCGTCCGTCACGATAGTATTTTTCGGCAGAACCTGCGCCGCAGTGGCGGCGACTGAAACGGCGTCGAGCTTGCCGGTGGCGATCGCGGCCTTGGCCTGACCGGCCAGTTCGCCCAGATAGGCATCATGGACAGCCGTCCAGCGCTTGCGGCGCTCCTCGATCACCGCCTTGTCTGCGCCATCCTTTGCGGCTGCCGTGAGGGCGCGCAACGCATGTGCTGTGTCGCCTTCCAGATACACGTCGGCGGACAGCACTTGATAGGCAAACTGCATCTTCACAGGGTTTTCGCAGATGGCGACGATCTTCCCGGTGCCATAACGCTTGGAAGGCGGGTTCCAAGGCGTGCGGCCGCTCACCAGCAGAATAAGATCTGAATTATTCAGATGGTCGAAGTTAGTATAGCCCAGCCACATCGGATGGTTTTTCGGGAAGTTCGTGTAAACGCTGGCGCGGCCATTGATCACGGGCGCAGCAAACGTTTCTGCCAGTTCGATAAGCGCGCGCACCGCTTCAGGATCGCGGCCAGCTGTTTCAACGACAATGGTGGGGTTCTTTGCTGCTTTCAGCAGCGCTGCGATTTCAGCAACGTCCTGCGCGAGCGGCTGCGTCTTGGGCGCAGGCGGCACCATACGCAGATCGTCGGGCTTCTTCCACTCGTGCAACATCGCTTCCAGTGAAATGTTGAGATAGACAGGCCCCTGCGGCACGCGTTGGGCCATTTCGCCAGCGCGGGTGATGCTGTTGTAGAGTGTCGGTGCGGATGTCACCTGCGTCGACCATTTCACAATCGGCGCAACATATTTATCCGCGCCGCCAACGCTGACGCCGCCATACCATTGCGGCTCCACAGAAACATTGGGGTCTTCGCCAAAGCTGGTGGATTCTCCGGACATCACCACCATCGGAATTTCCTGCTGGGTGGCCGAGAGCATCGCCATCGAGCCATGCATCAGGCCAACACCAGCGTGGATCAGCACAGCCTGCGGCTTGCCTGTATAGGCCGTATAGCCAAGCGCCATATCGACCGCGACCGTCTCATGCCAGCAATCAATGAACGTGGGACCGGCGTTTTTCTCAACCGTCTGGCGCGCCATGGCCTCCCAGACAGGGCTCCATTCCGAGCCGGGCGACGACATAATGTAGTCAATGCCCATATTGCGGAATGCCTCAACGATTGCCTCACCGCCATCATGAAAATTGCGCGCCATATTTTCCTCCTGAATGGTCCCTGTCCGGGTTAGTTTTCGGCAGGCACATTACACGACCTGTCGCGCCGCGCCAGTACGGATTGAATGTACCGCAGGGCAATCGCATTTCAAAACAGGGTCAGAAGTCTTGACAGGTATGCGTCATCCCACCCTGCTTTTTTGATCTTGCCGCGCAGGGA
>CANJJI010000268.1 GCA_947474545.1 Beijerinckiaceae bacterium
CGCGCAAGCGGCGGATGCCGCGCGTCCGCAATCACGGAAAATGGGCCATGCAAGGCCAGAACGGTATGGCGAACGCCCGGAAACAGCGCTATCCGGCAAAATCAGCCCCAAGCTGGCGAATCCCCCGAAGAGTTTTGCAAGAGGCTCACAGGGATGTATTTTTGCGCGCGTTCAGCATCTTCCGGCGTATTCGGGTGGACGCATTTGCCCGCTCCATGCGCCGCTTCGCAGGCAGCTATTGTGGCGAACTCCGGCGCGCCACGATCATGCACCCTGCTCGCTTCGTTCCATTGGGTTTCACAAACACCGTTTTCGTGGACCTTCGCGGCCACGCAGGCCGCCACGTTTTCAAACACACGTGGTGTTGAAGCCGGAACGCCGCCGCTGCTGGCAAGAAAATAGAGCCCGACGCTGCCAACGCCCAGCGCGCCCAGCGTGATCATCAACGTGCGCTTGTTGTTGCTGGCTTCCCGCCTTAGCGCCTCGCCTTGAAGATTCTGGAAGACTGGTGCCTGGGCGCCACCTTCCAGGCCGCGAAGGCCGAACTGGGACCGGGGAGCACGCATAGTTGCATTAGACATGACAGATACCGCGCATCGCAGAATGAAAATCTGAAACAAGGCTAGCCAGCCACGGTTAACACCGGGCCAACAGAATGCCCGGAAATCCGTTAGAGCATGTTCAGCGCGAACTTATGAATTTGTTGGTTAAGACTTGGTAGCGAGTTCGCCCGTATCATGTCCCGGACGAACCCCGGCTGCTCGAGCCAAATCCACCGCGCGATGTCGTGGTGACCGCGGATGACGGACTGCTGGTGGACGGCCGAGCAGTACTGCTGGACGGTCCCGAACTTGATCCCCCCCAATACCATGAGCCCGAGCGTGATCCGGAAGACGACGATGACCCGGATGAAGTGGAATAAGGAAAAGCAGAGCTCTGGCGATATTCATCCGCCGGATCGCCTGGACGCCGATAGAGCGGCGCAGCCTGAAATCCGCCCCCTGCCCTCTGGCCGATGAGATATCCCGCCATGACCGGGATGAAAAGAGAAGCCCGGCCAGATCCTGCGGACGGGTTCACGCAATTACCCGCACCATATTCTTTTTCGCACGCTTCACGCGCAGCAAAGCCCGGCGCAGAGCGCTCGTGCGAGCTAACAGCTTGCATGAAGTTTTGCCGGCATTCATTTGATGGAACAATATGTTCTGCTTCGCAACTTGCGGGATCCTTGTAGGTGCGCGGGCGGTCGCGAGATCCTGTTCCTGCTCCTGAGAATGCGCCAATCGTGACTGCCCCCGCGCCAAGCGCCAGCAGGGTCATTGCAACGGTCCGCTTGCGGCCATCACCAGACTCACCAGGACTGGACGGCGGCGCAGACTCTGGCGGGGTCCTGCTGGATGGCGAATTCATGAGAGCCTCCGCTCCTGCTGCTTTTCACTCTACAAGCGCCATTCAAGTGCAAACCTGCGTCCGCTTTACCCGAAGGCACTCTTCGCAAATCAGTTCAATAACTCATCGACGCCGCGCTCAGCAGCCCAGCGGCCAGCGAGACGAACCCGACCCAAAGCCCGGCGGCTGTGACATTGTTACGGATCGCTTCGCCGAGATTAGGATGCGCCATATAGGCGAGAAAGTAGGCAGCAAGCTGGCAGACCAGCGCGACCAGCCCCCAGATCACACAATCCAGAATCCCCGCCGAATGAAAGATTGCACTGGCGAGCGGCAGGG
Organism: Beijerinckiaceae bacterium; assembly: GCA_947474545.1. Taxonomy (GTDB): domain Bacteria; phylum Pseudomonadota; class Alphaproteobacteria; order Rhizobiales; family Beijerinckiaceae; genus Terripilifer. The sequence goes on from CANJJI010000268.1 coordinate 1,729, forward strand.
AAAAGCCAAGCAGACTCATGCCAACAGCGATGGCAGCTGACTGATTGTGTTCTCTGAAGATCAGGTCGAATTCACGGTTGGGGGTAACTTTTGTGTAGGCAATCAGAAAAAGCGCGCAAAGCGCTATCGCTGTGACGAAATAGATCAGAAAATCCGGCAGGCCCGAAAGCGAATTCAGAATCATGGGATGCCTCCTGCCAGTAGGATAACGCCGGAGAAGGCGGTATTCAATCCCGTTTCGCCGCAGAATTCGGGGGAATCATACTGAAATATCATACAAATGACGAAAGAGTAGATGGCTTCCTGCCCCTCCGGTCACGCGACCTGGCGGGGCGTCTCGATCACTTCCAGCATCCTGCCGGCGGCGCGGCGCGGGACCGCCGGGGCTGGAGGCAGAATATGGAGGAGTTCAGAGAGCGGGTGCGAGCTCGCCCCTTCCGCGCCCACATCCCAGTCCGCATGATCCATCACCTGCACGTCCGTGACGAATGCGCCGAAGCGGTCTTCACCCACGACATCCATGACGATCCGCTGGCCGCAGTTCCGGAACAATACGTAGTCGTCAATTTTAACCCCGCTGGTCAGGAGCAAAATTCCGCTTCGCGACAACAGCGAGTGAACATGGACGCGAACATTCTCGACAGGCGTTTCAACCGTCCCGAACCGGATTGTCTCCGCGATCGGTCTGGCGGCTCGAAGGGCCCTCACCTGTAAACCTGGCAGACCCGGGCTGCCAGCCGCGACCGCCCGCGCCATCGGAAAATGACGCAGCACCCCGTTGGCGGTAATCGTCAGCTCCAGCCCGCCTCTGACTTCAACGCATTCAGCCGTTAGCGGCGGCGCAAACTTGCTCAGATGCCCGGCTGCCTGCTCCAGCTGATGGGCTGTCCCCAGCACGCCCGGGGGATCGAGATGATCGATAAACCCAGCCCAGAACTTTTGAATGTTCACCGCGTCAATCAATCTAAAAGCTCCCTGTCACCGCCGTAGGTAACCATGAGGAACTTGCTACCGATTTCGGATGTCGATTCCGTGCCGCAATCAATTCAAATTTGAGTCAAAATCGACGGGAGTTCGCCCTTAGGGTGCAAGTGTGCGGCCAATTAGCCGCCTGCACTATTCTGTGAACGGAACGCCCAGCCAGCCAGCCGTTGCTCAACCAGCGCTGTCACCGCATACATGGCGATGCCCTCGACGGCGAGCGCCAGCAGGCCCGCAAAGACCAACGGCATCTGGAAATTGGATCCCGCCTGAGACATGAGATGGCCAAGGCCCGCATTGGCGCCAACTGTTTCCGAAACTACGGCACCGACAAAGGCGAGCGTGATCGCCACTTTCAGCGAGCCAAAGAAATAGGGCATGGAGCGGGGGATGCCAACCTTGCGCATGACATCCAGCTTGCTCGCACCCAACGCCCTCAGCACGTCTTCCAGCTCCGGTTCGATCGTCGCCAGTCCGGTCGCTACGTTCACGACGATGGGGGAAAAGGAGATCAGGAACGCCGTCAGGATCGCCGGGATCTCGCCGATTCCAAACCACATGATCAGGATCGGCACGACAGCCACTTTCGGGATCGAATTGAAGCCGATCATGACCGGATAAAGCCCGCGATAGATCGCGCGCGACCAGCCGACGACGAGGCCGAGCAGAAGCCCAAATCCGACAGCCAGAAGAAATCCTGCAAGCGTCGTCCACAAGGTGACAAAGGAATTGGTCAGAAGCGGCTTCCAATATTTCAGAATTGCTGCGCCGATGGCGCTGGGCGCAGGCATGATGAATTCTGACACGCCAAATACACGGCACATGATTTCCCAGACGAGAAACAGGCCGATTGTGAAGCTTGGTCTCAAACATCAAGTGCAACGGTTGAACTGAAGGCTTTGATTTCTTCGGCCATGGCCTCGGCAGGGGTTTTCCAGCCGAGGGTTTTTCTGGGGCGGCCGTTCATCAATCTGGCGACATCGTTCAGCCAGGTCTGCGAGGCA
>CANJJI010000269.1 GCA_947474545.1 Beijerinckiaceae bacterium
ACCGCAGGCGACTGCTCGAGCCTATCGGCAACATCCCGCCTGCAGAAGCCGAAGCAAATTACTACGCAGCGACTGCTGCCATGGACAATCTATCCATAGCCGCATAATTTAAACCAAAAAGCCTCCGGCAATCCCGGGGCGGTTCACCCCTTCTCCCTGCCAGCGGGGAGAAAGGTTCGCATAAGGGGCGGGCCGCTTGAACGCGCGTGCGAACCGTGCAAACTCGGGGGATCACAGGCTGACATACAAAGCCTGCCGGGGGGATGGCGATGAGGCGCGCGTGGCGTTCACTTGTTTTGGCCTGCGTTGCAGGCTGCGCCGGTTTCCCGGCCTTGAGCCAGGACACGGCGTCCTATCCGAACAAGCCCATTACGATTGTGAACCCCGGCACGTCGGGCGGCAGTGTCGAGCTGCAGGTGCGCATTCTCGCCGACGGGTTTAGAGAGCGCACGGGACAGCCGATCATTGTCACCAACCGTCCCGGCGCGATGGGATCGACCGGTGCGACATTTGTTTATCGCGCGCCGCCCGATGGCTATACGCTGCTGGCCTCGCCCAATTCGCCGATGGTGTTCAATCCCCTCACGCGCAAATCGCTCAGCTATGAGCCCACCAAGCTGACGCCGATTACGCTGCTCGGCGTGCAGCCGCTCGTCATGGGCGTGCGCGGTAATCTGCCCGGCCATTCGCTGAACGATCTCATCGCCTATGCCAAGGCTAATCCCGGGAAAACCTATTATGGCAGCCAGGGCGTCGGCGGCGGCAATCACATGGCGGCGATGCTGTTTGGAAAGCACACGGGCACTGATCTCAAGCACGTGCCATTCCCCGGCGCAGGACCTGCCGGACAGGGCCTGCTGAAAGGCGAGATCGACTTCTTCATGGCGCCGTTGGCCGTCTTGCTGCCGTCCTATCGCAACAAGGAGGTCAAGATTTTTGCCGTGGGCGGCAAGGAGCGCGCGAAAGATGTGCCTGAGGTGCCGACGTTCCGCGAACTCGGCTACCCCGAAGATTTCATCCTGACGGTGTGGTCGGTGATTGTGGGACCGCCGGGGATGCCTTCAGAAATCTCCGAAAAGCTTAATGCGCATTTCAATGCCTTGTTCCAGGATAGCAAAGTGCAGGAGCGCTTTAAATTGATTGGCGTTGATCCCGGCGGAGGATCAACAAAGGAATTGGCGGACATGCTGGCGCGTGAAACAAAAACATGGACGCGCGTGGCGGAAGAAAACAATATCGAAAAAGAATAGACCAATCTCAAATCCGGGAGGACATGATGGACAAACGCATTCTCACCTGCGCCGTAACGGGCGGCGCTCCTGTTGGCAAAGACAAGCAGGTCCCTGTCACGCCGAAAGAAATTGCTGAATCAGCGATTGGTGCAGCCAAGGCCGGCGCGGCTGTCGTGCATATTCACGTGCGCGATCCCGAAACAACCAACGGCTCGATGGATATCCGTTATTACCGCGAAGTGGTGGAGCGTATTCGCGATGATGGCGTGGATGTGCTCATCAATCTGACGACCGGAAGCGGCGCACGCTTTGTGTTCGATCGCGAGGATCCCTCACGCGCCGGCAAGGGCACGATGATGAAGACCGCGCGCGAGCGGGCCGCTCATGTTGTGGAACTCAAGCCCGATATCTGTTCGCTGGATTTCAACAATATGTGGATGCGCGACAGCGCCATGATCAATACGCCAGAAATTCTAACGGAAATGGCGGGCATGATCCGTTCTGCTGGCGTGATGCCGGAACTGGAAGTGTTTGATACCGGCGATATCGCGCTGGCCAAGACGCTGATCGGCAAGGGCGTGCTCGAAGGGCCGGGCTTTTTCCAGATCGTGCTGGGTGTCGGCTATGGCGTGGCGGCGAGCGTCGAGGCCATGTTGTATATGAAGAGCCTGCTGCCTGAAGGCGCGAAATGGGCGGCCTTTGGCATATCGCGGTTCGAATATCCCATGCTGGCGCATGCTTTCCTGCTTGGCGGCCATCTGCGCGTCGGCTTTGAAGACAATCGCTTCCTGTCCTATGGCGTGCCCGCGCCGACCAATGCGGCGCTTGTGCAGAAAGCCAAGCAGATCGTTGAATTGCTCGGTGGCGAATTGGCGAGCCCGAAAGAAGCCAAGGCAATATTGGGGCTGGGTTGATATGGTAGCTGGCGGTTTGTGGATGCAGGCCGCCAGCACACCAATACGGCGATTTATGAATTATTGCGATTATGCCGTCTGTGTCTGGATTTGATGACATTAGTTTGCTAGAGATTAGTAGTCGTATTTCTGAATGGAGTAATTTTCGTGTTGGATATTCCAAACAAGGCCGAACAGGCCAGGATCGTATTTGACAATGATGACACAACCCCATTGGAGTTTGTTGTTGACCTTTTGCATTCAGTATTCGGGCAGTCTGTGACCGATGCCGAAGAATTTGCTGTAAAAATTCATAGCCAAGGGAGAGCCGTTTTTGGAACATATCCTAAGCCGATCGCGGATGCATTTGTCGAAAGCGCTAATCTTTGCATCAAGAGTGAAGGATATGTATTAAGGGTATTCACTTTGCCCGTTGGCGTTTCCGTTGAAAGTATGGCTTCTAGCTGTGCTTTTTGTGGAGAGATTTGTTGTTCCGCCGACATACCCTTCAAGCGTCAGACCTCGATTATTTGTGAGGCGTGCATCCTTATGGCGGCAGGCCATGTTTCAGATGGCTTGGACAAGAGGCTGTTCAAGTATGCGCATGAATCCATTGCGTGGCATTTTGCTGGAGTCCCTCAGGATCAAATTGTTGCGGGTTCACGGCAGTTTCCGGGTCATATGCGGGCGGATGTGCAATCTGCGATCGACAAATTACTGGCCGAAAATACGATTCGATTTTTTGGAATCCATGAACAGCATAGGTTTGAAACCTTGACGTTTGCATCGCTTATGCGTGAGGGACAACATGCTTGCATAATCGGTCCGGTTCAATATCAAGACTGCGACATCGGTGACGAAGCGCCCGTTCAGTGTCTCGAAAATGGGCTGTGGCTGTGTCGAGAGAACGACATTCGTTACGCTGTGGTTCTCTCCGCGCACAAAGAATATGGCCGCGAATCTGGCATCCGAATTGAAATCGCTGTGCCGCCCGGGGAAGCAGGCAGTCATTTCACGTCGCGTTGCTTTAGTGCGCTTGAGCAGGCAATTAACGCCTCTCGCGCTTATCGCGGGAAAGTGTTGTCGCTCGATGTTGAACCGAATTATCAGGGCCGATCGAGCGGAATAACGGTGCACCGGCTTCCCGCTGTTTCGCGCGACGACGTTATCTTGCCGCGAGCGACGCTGGATGTATTGGATCGGAATGTCGTGCAATTTGTAATAAATCGAACAGAATTAAGAACATTTCAACAATCGACCCGAAAGGGCATTTTACTCTATGGACCTCCAGGTACAGGCAAGACACACACGATTCGATATCTTGCAAGTGCACTGCCAGGACATACAACGTTTATCATCACAGCTGCTCAGATGGGGCTCCTTGTGACCTGCCCCTGCATTTTTCCTCCGCGAGGATTTAGAGTCCGGCCCCTCAGAGGACGGACAGATGAAGCGAGCAAGGTTTACAGAAGAGCAGATCATTGGTGTTTTGCGGGAGCAGGAGGC
>CANJJI010000270.1 GCA_947474545.1 Beijerinckiaceae bacterium
CCATCCCTAACCAGAGCAACGATGCGCTCGCGCAAATCAAGAGAATAGCTGTGTCCCATGAATCACCTCCGACAAAGGTGAATCACGTTCCCGCCAAAAGGGGAATCCCGCTCGATTCCTTTTTCAGGTACGAGGCTCTAGCCTTCGTCGGCATGATCGTATTGATTTTTTCACCCGGCGCTGCCGCGCCAATGTTGATTGTAAGCGCCGTGTTGTCGGTCGCTTCATTTTATCAGCTTGTCGTCAAAATGATGTTTTTTGCCGGAAATTCAGGCTCCAATGTCTATGGTCCACCAACCCATGGCTTCGAGTCTGGCAGCTACGAGGAGTTCGCTGACAGCCCGGGCTCATCGGCGGCGCGCCTGCAAGAGGCGCTGGATGCACGGCTGCGAGAGGCGCAAACACCTGCCCAATCCTTCCACCAAAAACAGACAGCAACTCCTTGGGCGAATACCCCAAAGCCGGCCCTCGCCTTCGGACGCAAAACAACACCAAATCCTGGCCGGTATTGAATGACTTACTTCTTCTCCAGCATGCGTTCGTAATCACCGCCCATCACTTTTGAGACCGGTATTCCCGCGTAAACGGCGGCGGCCATGTCGTCGCTTTTGTCGCGAATTTGTTCGGCGCGGGCTAGGACATCCGCGATGCGGGCTGAAGGGATCACAACGCAGCCGGACCTGTCGATGGCGATGTAATCGCCGGGATGCACAATCAGATCGCCGAATGCGATGGGTGTCTGGCAGTCGGATTCATAGATGCGGCCGCGCGCCGTGCGGCAGGTAAGCGTGCGCGCATAGACCGTATAACCCACACGGTCTGCTTCTTCGATGTCGCGGGTGGGCCCATCGACGATAGTGCCAGCGATGCCGCGCACCTGCGCCGCTCGCGAAAGAATGCCGCCCCAGGCAGCAGCATCAAGGCCCGATCGTTGTTCGATCACAATGATATTGTCCGGCCCTGCAGCTTCCACCGCTGCGGTGCAGAGGTGGCGGGGATGATCGCTCGGCGGCGCATTGCCGGCGATCAGTTTCACCGTGACGGCGCGGCCCGCTATCGGCTTACCAGCGCAAGCCTGAACGAGCCCTGTGACAGCAGGCTCTAACCCCAGCGCATCCAGTGCGTCTGAGAGATCGCAGATGTCGAGGCTACGCAGCCTCGCGATGAGTGGGTCAACAGCCATAAAGAGTGTTCCTGATTGCAACGGCTACCTGCGCGCCAAATTCTACCAGCGAGCCAAATTCTACCAGCGGGCCATGCCTTCCTTGTCAAAGAGAGCGCGCCAGTCCTCCCATTGCGGCACGAGTTCGTCGTGAGCGCGCACTTGAGCATAGGTTGTCGGATCGATGGCGCGCGGTGTCTCGCCATTCTCAACCGCGCGCGTTGCATCGAGCAGGAGACGGCGCAAGGTCACGATAGCCTTGTCGGTCGTTCCAAGGAATTCCTGCGAACGGTCGACAATGCGCGCCATGCCTTCCTGTAGCGCGAAGTCCTGCGTGTTCACGCCTTCTATTCCTGCGAACAACCCCTGCTTCTGCTTGGCGCGATCAACATTGTAGTTGTTTTCGATATTCGCCTTCAGCTTGAACGTGCCGGGGATGACATCGTCTGGACCACGGCCCGAGCGTGTTTCGTAGGCGATGGCGAACTCGCGATCGAGAGGCGTTGATTCATCATAGGCATACATGAAGTTCCAGACCCAGACGTTTTCATCGTCGATGGGAACCCAGACGTGGCCATCGATCTTTGGCACTTTCGGGCGTTTGCCAGCATGGCTCAGCACATTGGCGCGCATCTGGTGATTGGGCATGATGTATTGATAAAGCCGCACGTAATTGCTGCCGTTACCCGCATTGCGGCTGGAAACATAATAATAACCGTAATCCGTCACTTCTACATCAAGACGGGGCGCGCCATCGACAGCGGCCAGATGCAGGGAATCGTCGCGGCCATCCTTGTGCAGATAGGATACGTGGGCCGTATCAAGTCCGCCTTCCAGCGCTTGCAGATAATTGCAATGCTCATATGTCTTGGAAACAAACAGGTGTGACTCCGGCACCCGCAGCCATTCATGATCTGGCTCTGGCGGTTGCAGTTCTTTGGGTCCCATATAGGTCCAGACAGCGCCGCCCTTTTCGATACAGGGATAAGCTTTGATTTTCACTTTGGCCTGCAGCGGGGTGCCCGCGGGCTCTGACGGCATGTCCACGCAATTGCCGGCGCGGTCGAACTTCCAGCCGTGATAAACGCAACGCAATCCGCACTCTTCATTGCGGCCGAAAAACATCGGCGCACGCCTGTGCGGACAGAAGGCATCCACGAGCCCAACCTTGCCATCCGTATCGCGGAAAGCGATGAGGTCCTCACCCAGAAGCCGTACGCGGACAGGAGCGCAGTCGGGCTCCGGTAATTCGGACGACAAGAGTGCAGGCTGCCAGTAACGGCGCATCGTCTGACCCATAGGCGTACCGGGGCCGACACGTACCAGCCGCTCGTTGTCCTCGTGCTTGAGCATTTTCTTTCTCCACCGACGTTTCCGTTCGTATTCTCGTGAATTTGCGCCCTCTATGCAATGCCCTTCCCGGCGCGGCAAGAACGCGCTATCCTTTGGCTGACACAAGGGGAGGACGCCATGGCCTATGGTCTCGACCAATTTTGCAAGGACGCGCACGACATCATGGGTGGCAGCGGCCCGATACAGTCACGTATTGACGCTGTCGCGGCAAAGCTGTCCGGTCTCCTGATCAACGATGAGTTCGTGAAGGCGACATTTTCCGCCGAAACGCCAGCTGGAAAGCGCGAACTTTATCACGATCCGGAACATGACTTTTATGTCCTCGCCCATGTGCAGGAAGGCGGCAAGCGCGGCACCCCCCACAGCCACGGCGCATCCTGGGCGATCTATGGCAATATCAACGGCGTGACGCGCATGCGCGAATACACGCGCACCAATCCTGAAAGCGAAGAAGGCGCGATTTTGAAAAAAAACGCCGAATATGATCTGCGGCGCGGCGACACCAAGGCCTATGGCCCCGGTTACATTCACGCGACCGAACATCCCGAGGCCTGCTGGGTGATCCGCGTCACCGGCACGGATCTCGACCAGATCGAACGTTTCCGCTTCCGTAAGCTGAAGGACAAGGTGTTAGAGGAGGTCTGAGGCGCATGCGGAGGTTTGTGAAGAAAGTAGATCGGTGAACTAGCGTTCCGCCGATTCCAGTGCAGCTGCATTGTGGGCGACGCGGCGCGCCAGCAGGGCGAGGCTGATAATGGCCAACGTTGCAGCGGCCATCACCGGTGGCTGCACCCCCGTGCGCTCGGCCACCCACCCCACCACAATGGCGCCTATGGCTGGTCCGCTGACAATCACCACGCCATTCAGGCTCACCACGCGCGCGCGCAGCGCTGGATCGACAGCGTTCTGGATCAGCGTCGAATTGCAGGTCTGCGCGGCGACAAGACAGTGACCTGCCCCTGCATTTTTCCTCCGCGAGGATTTAGAGTCCGGCCCCTCAGAGGACGGACAGATGAAGCGAGCAAGGTTTACAGAAGAGCAGATCATTGGTGTTTTGCGGGAGCAGGAGGCGGGG
>CANJJI010000271.1 GCA_947474545.1 Beijerinckiaceae bacterium
GCAAATCAAGAGAATAGCTGTGTCCCATGAATCACCTCCGACAAAGGTGAATCACGTTCCCGCCAAAAGGGGAATCCCGCTCGATTCCTTTTTCAGGTACGAGGCTCTAACCCGGACAAGTCACTTGGCAACGTCGCCGAACAATTGTTTGGCAATTGAAGATCTACGCGACCCGCTTGAGTGCTAACAGTCCGACCATATAGCTACCCAATCCAAAAGCCACGCCGGCCCATATCCATTCGGCTGCTCCATATCCCCATGCGCCGATGACAAAGGTCTGCGGCCATGGCAGCGCATAGATGGCGGTATAGAACGATGCGGTGTTGACCGCCTGCGGCCCGGCGCGGTCCTGTGGCTCAAACCCGGATCCAACCCAGGCGGAAACGACCGGAAACATGATACTGTTTCCGATACCGTAGAAAATGCCCCCGAGCGCCATCAGGATTGACCCCTTGGCCAGGACGATGAGTAGAAAACCAAGCCCGTAAGTCAACAGACTCGCAGTCACAAGAACCCTTGGCGAATATTTTGAGAGGATGCGCATAGCGATAAAACGCATGGCGATAAGGGCAATAGAGGACGGTATGAAAAACGCCGCCAGCGCAATGGCGCGCAATTGCAGATCGGCGGCGATATAATTGACCGAAAAACCGTAAAGTCCGCCACCGGCAAAAACCAGTATATAGGGCAGCAACAGCTTGCGCTGGAAGGCATTACCCAAATTGAGCCCGCCGGTGTTGCGCGGCCTCGGCGCATCGCGCAGACCAAACGTCGCCAGCACTGCCAGCATGCCGGGCACAGCAGCTTCTATAAACAACGCGACTTCGCCAAAATGTTTCATGGTCCATTCGCCGATGGGCGGCGCGAAGGCCGCCGCGAGCGGGATCACCGCTGAATAGACGGTGACGAAATAGACAGTTCGGATCTGGGTAATTCGGCTTTGAACATAGACAAGCCCGGCAGGCATGGCGGCGCCGACACCAAATCCCTGAATCACCCGTGAGAGGAGAGCCAGCCAGAAATCATCGCGCGTAAAGGCGAAAGCGCCCATGCCCAGGGCGGTCAACAGAAACGCGCCACGCGCCGTGTTCAATACGCCATAGCGCGCGCAAGCCGCGCTTGAGAACAGTGCGCCGGCTATGCAGGGGAGCGCGAACAACGACAGAAGCAATCCCGTCGCCTGCAGGGAATGACCCGCCTTTTCAAATACGATTGCGAGCAGCGTCGAATAATTATGCGTCACCGAAAACAGAAAGGCGGCAAAGCACATGGCGGCGAATTCCCAGCGTCCGCGCGCATCGACAAAGCCCGCAGCTTGCGCCCTAGCATCGGCCCCGGCCAGAGATGTGCTCACGCTTTCTTTTCCCAGCCGCCGTTTTCGTTCTGCTGCCAATATTGCAACGCGTGCCCCTCGACTTTCAGGCGTTTCCATTGCGACCGGGCTTCCGTTAGACGATCTTCGTCGTTGCCGTCGAAGATGAGGATCGTCCGGTTATAGGAACCTGATGTGTCCACATGGGCGCCATCGACGAAGAAACGGATTTTCGCGCCGTTGGGATTTTCGCCCGACGTTGTGAGGTAGACCGGCTGAAGTTCCGGATCGCCATCGCCGGGTGTTCCGTGGGCGAGAAAACTCTCTTCAGAATACGTCCAGAGATGATCGTCCAGCACGCGCATCCGTTCTTCGCTGCCGGCCTGCACGACGGCGCGCCAGCCTCGCTCGATAGATTTTTCCAGCAGTGGGGGAAGGACGCGTTCAAGCGGCTGGCGCATCAGATGATAGAACCAGATTTCCGCCACTTCAACGCTCACTGGTATTCGACAAGAATGAAGGTGCGGTCGTTGCGAGTCCAGATCAGCCCAACGTCGCCCGCCTCACCCGCGTGGCGCTCGACCTTTCCGGCAATGGAAAAATCCTCGCGCTCAACCGACGCGCGCAGGTAATCAGCGGCTTCTGCTGTCATGCCCTGAAGTTCCCGTGAAGCATGTGCAGACGACCACCGCAATTTATAGATGGCGGCGGCCTGCTGAACACGGAAGAAGGCATCCCGCAAGGGCGGCGTTGATGGCTCCTGAATACGCGCTTCGAACCTCACGAAGCGGTCGCCATCGCATGTGAGTTGGCCATCAATCCGCAATTTAACAACCATATCGCGGGTATCGCCACGTGGACCTGTACCGCGTGAGACAATCACTGGCCTGACAAACTTGGGATCAAGGTCTGGCAAGGCCTTTTGCATATGAGTCATGAAGCCCTCGCACGAGCTGGACTGTGCGGCGGCCTGCGCCACAGGAAGCGCTAACATGGCAATAACGAAGGCTGGCAAAAGGCGCATAACGGGTCCCTGATGGGTGGCGTCACTTCTCGTAATGGTCTGCAACCAATCTGTCGAGCAATCTGACACCCCAGCCAGAGCCCCAGCTATGATTGATGTCATTTGATGGTGAGGACATGCCCGTGCCTGCAATATCCAGATGCGCCCACGGGGTCTTGTTCACGAAGCGTTGCAGAAATTGCGCCGCCGTGATCGAGCCAGCGTTGCGGCCGCCAATGTTCTTCATATCAGCGAATTTTGAATCGAGCAGTTTGTCGTAGGCGGGCGAAAGAGGCATCCGCCAGACTTTTTCGCCTGTAGCTTTTCCAACCGCAGTCAAGCGTTCGCTCAACTCGTCATTATTGGAGAACAGGCCCGCATGTTCATTACCCAGAGCCACAAGAATTGCGCCGGTCAACGTGGCCAGATTGATCATGAACTGCGGCTTGTATTTATCCTGAATATACCAGAGGACGTCGGCCAGCACGAGACGGCCTTCGGCATCGGTGTTGATGACTTCCACTGTCTGCCCGGACATGCTGACGACAATGTCGCCGGGACGCTGGGCATTATGGCCAGGCATATTTTCAACCAGACCTATCGCACCGATGGCATTCACTTTCGCCTTACGTAACGCCAGTGTCCGCATCAGGCCGGTGACACAGGCGGCGCCAGCCATGTCTCCCTTCATGTCTTCCATGCCGCCTGCTGGCTTCATGGAAATGCCACCCGTATCAAATGTCACGCCTTTGCCGATAAAAGAAACCGGCTGCGCCTTGCCGCCGCCGTTCCAGCGCATCACAACAAGGCGCGATTCATTGATTGACCCCTGACCAACGCCGAGCAGCGTGTTCATACCCAGTTTTTGCATGCTCTTTACGTCCAGAATGTCTATTTGGACGCCAAGTGTTTTCAGTTCGGCTGCACGTTTGGCGAATTCCACCGGGGTAAGAATGTTGGCAGGCTCATTCACCAGATCACGTGCGGCGATAACGCCATCGGCGATGGCGTCCTGATAGACCAACGCTTTTTTCGCGGCAGCCGGATCAGCAACACCGATGGTGACGTCAATGACGCCATCATTGTCTTTGTCATTACCCTTGTCTTCGCTGTCTTTCTTTTTGGTCTTGTAGAGTTCGAATTTGTAGGCCCGCAGGCGCATGCCGCAGACCAGCGCCGCAGCGCCGGTGGCGTCGCCGCCCTCGGGCGGATCGAACAGGACGGAAACATGAGCTGCGCTCGTCAGCTTACCCATCAGCGCACC
>CANJJI010000272.1 GCA_947474545.1 Beijerinckiaceae bacterium
ATAGCGTCTCGCGCAGAGGCATTTCGAGGCACTCGCCTGTTGGTGATTTGTCGTGGAAACACCATGCCAGGTTCGGACCCGGATGCCTCGATTTATTCCCTTTCAGGGCGAAAAATCAGCGCGCAATCGCGGTTTTGCAATTGGCTCTTAATCTTTGAATTATCAATTTTCAATGTCGATGCCACCGGTGCATTATCAAACAACACAACAACGGGAGTGAGAAATGCCTAGCCTGCCTCAGGGGTTGAACAAGCTTCGGTATGGCTTCAAACCCTCAAAAAATACATCCAGTTCGCTAAGGATAGTATTAGCGTTCCGGAAAGCGGCGCTCCGGACCCGTGAACGCTTGGGTAGCGAAGCGCAGGGCAATATCAAACGAGCGCCGATGCTCGGTCTTTTTCAAGATGACGAAGAACTTCAATTATGGGGGCGGAGTTGATGACCGGCGAACGGGTTCGCTTGAAAGCGACTTCAACAATCCAGTCATTTTGGAGAATTCCACAGGAGGCAGAAGGAATAGTGATCTGCGGGTACAGAATTCTATCAGGGAACTCGCGGTCTCCCGAAAGGGTGGATGTTCGCTTCGGCGCCTGTACTGTTTTGTGGGGAAAGCCAAGGGAGGAGTTTGAACTGATTGGAGGGTCGATGCCTCCTCAACCAAACGAGCATCGGGGAAACATGACTGCGTCATGAACCGAACCAAGAGTCATGGCCGCGTGGCGTATCTCAATCACACGGCGTGTCATTGATCGACCCGTGTTACTCGCAATCCAACACAACAGGAGAAAAACCATGTCAGATGTGTTTCATACCCGCAGACCATCGATTTCGGCAAGAATGCTCATCCACGAAATGGAAGTCTACCATGAATCAGCATTCATGGAAGCTCTTGTCGCAGCGTATGTTCTGGTTTCTCATGCTGACGGAGATATCTCGCCGCGTGAACGCCGTCGTCTTATGATTATCGCGCGAACTGAACCGCGCCTGGCTGCCTTTTCACACGAGGAAATAGCCTCGGAGTTTGCAATGCACGAAGAAAACTATCGCTCAGACAATGAGGTTGCCAGTGAAATTGCGACCGAAAAGATTGCGTTGATGTGCGGCAAACGACGGGAATCGATTGCAATCATCAACGCTTGCAGATTGGCGATACCTGCCGATGGTATAGCGCACCCGTCAGAGTTTCGCGCGCTCACAAAAGTCAAGACCATCCTCCACCTCAACGAACTGGACAGCTTGGCGGCTTAATAGGATGTAAATGCCCTACGCAACGCCTGGGAGTACACAAGATCAGTCTCCCAGGTTCTCGGTTTCGTTCCGCACCGGCTTCGTGGACGGGAGGTCCATTCCCCGTTCTGGTCCAACGGTCGGCAAAATATATCGCCTCGTGTTTTAAAAACTCTGCACCAAATTCAGCGCATTGATTTTTAGCGTCTTTTCCAGTGCAAAATTCAGCTGCCCAACTCCCCGATGTAAGACGCCTACGCACGGATATTGGCAGACGTCCAAAGTCTGGCAATTCGGATCTACCAGCTCAAGGCAGCGGGCGGGCATGGCAATATGGTTCGAATTGGCTTATGTCCCGCGCTCCGCCACGGGAATCGTAACCCTTGCCCTTTTTGCTCGCCCATCTCTCCGATGCCCACATCGGCCCGCTGCCCAGACCGCGAGTCCGTGAACTCATCGGCAAGAGGCTATCGGGCTACATTAACTGGCAGCGCCGCTCGCATATCCACAACATGGGCGTGTTGAGCCAGATCACCGCCGATATCGCAGCCCATGCGCCCGATCACATCGCGATGACCGGCGATATCCTCAACATCGGTCTTGCCGGTGAATTCCTGCAGGCGCGTCGCTGGCTGGAGACATTGGGGCCACCCCATGATGTCAGCTTTGTGCCGGGCAATCACGACGCCTATGTGCGCAGCGCCCACCGCCAGATCAGCGAGACTTTCTCACCCTGGTGCGCCAATGACGGGGAAGCGCATACGAGTTTCCCCTATTTGCGCATACGCGGCGAAGTTGCGTTGATCGGCCTCTCCTCGGCCATCCCCACCGCGCCCCTGCTTGCCTCTGGAGCCATGGGGCCGGAACAGCGCGCTGCCTTCGACAGGATTTTGGGGCAGGCCACCGCACAGGGCCTGTTCCGTGTTGTGATGATCCACCACCCGCCCTGGCCGGGGGGCGCAAGTTTCGGACGCGGATTGCGCGATGCCCGCCAGTTCGAGGAGATCATCGCGCGCCATGGCGCCGACCTTGTGATCCACGGACACAACCACAAATTCCTGCGCAAGAAGCTGCAGGGCGAAGTGCCGGTGATTGGCGTCGCATCAGCCTCCGCCGTGCCCGGCTCGCCGCGCCATCGTGCTGCCTGGCATCTTTATGCCATCGAGCGGCACGGCAATGGCTGGCGCGTGGAAGGCCGCATCCGCGGGTTTCGCGAACAGGGCGAAACCCTTGAGGATATCGGGCAGATCGAACTGTAGTAGGCGGCTCAAGTGGACTTGTTGAAATAGGCTGTCCACCACGCCTCGCCCAGGGTCCAGGCGAAATACAATGCGCCGAACAGGGCCACCAGCAACACGATGAACCCGATCAATTCGGCCAGAAAAATCAGCCCTTCGACCAATGCGCCGCGAATACGGCGGCGCGGCTGAACGGATTGTGCTGGCGCATCGGTGAGGGCGCCCGGGCCGGGAGCAGAAGCCACCGCTGCCAGCGGCGCGCCCACAGCACCGCGCGAAACCGGGTTCAGACCGCTGCGCCGCAACAAATCCTGATGGCCATCAGCACCGCTCGCGGACACATAGGCGCGTGCGGCTTCTTCAACAGTCCTGTCGCCAGCCAGCGCCTGCTCCCGCTCGATCAGCCGGCGCGCCACATAGGTCGTGATGATATCGACCATCTTGTCGGGTTTTTCCGACGCGCCGGCCGTGACACGCCCATGCCTTGTGGTCTGGATGAAACGATAGGTACGCTTGTCCGGCGCCATTTCGACGAAAGCGATCATATCGATATAGAGCCGCGGCTGCGCGCCCGGCACAACGCCGGCGTCAAAAATGTCAACATTGTCCGGCACCTGGGCGAACACGGGCTCCAGCGCTTCGGCCAGCATTTCCAGCCGGGCGATCTCCGCGCCCCGCAATTCGGCCATCACGCCGGAGCGCTCCGCTTCATCGATACGCGCCCGGCGGACAGCGCCCTTCAAACTTGGCGTCACCGGCTGCAATCCCGGACTGGCGGGTTGAAATTCGTTTTTTCCATCTGATTTTTGATCGTCCATGAGTCAGCCAGCTTATCGCCGTCCTCGTATTAACCATTTGTTTATTATACATCCCAATTGCAGCAGACGCGAATCCACTGCCGTCAGCGCGCTAAACCGTGAATATTTCGGCAGGAGTCCTGGAATCCACTCTAGTTTATTCAGCCGATTGATTGATTTTGGATACTACTGCAAGGACCGTGTAGTGAATTGTTTCAGGAAGAGAAAAAATAAGGCTAATAGAACTCACTAATGGCAATATTACTATTTTGCTCGGCCCCGCGGGGGGGGGGGGGGGGGGG
>CANJJI010000273.1 GCA_947474545.1 Beijerinckiaceae bacterium
ACAGACGGCGGGAGTCAAAGTGTGCAATCTTGCCATCGAGTCCTGCTGTTAGACAGCCGAACCACACGGCTTCGCCAAGGCCTGTGTCAGCGCGCTTGATTTCAAGTTCGTCATCAAATTCGAAGAAGCGGTAGCAACCGATCTTGCGGCCTTCGCGACATTTGCCAGTGCGTAAGGCGGCATCTGCGAGCGGTGCGAACTCGGGTACGTCTAGAAGATAAAAGCCGCTCAAGGTTTGCCTCCATTGGCATCGTCATGTTGGAGGGCTTCGCGATATTTATCGACATAGCGCGCCTTCGTGCGCCACAATTGCTCGATGTCCGTCCAATGTCCGCTGGCTTCCAGTTCCAGCGCGGCATCAATTGTGAGTTCGGCATCGGTTGCATCGGGACGTTCGATGTCGCGCAGCCTGCGCGTGATTTCAAGCGGATAGAAATTGGGATCGCGAAAATAGATGGATTCGAGAATCTCATGGCGGACGGATTGGCTGACACTGACGCCTTGTTGCTCAAGGCATCTTTGCCAGGCTAGTAGTTCGGCCTCGCTTTCCACACGCCAGGCGGTGTGGTTGGCCATAGCCATATAACCGCGGGGAACGACAAGCTCAGGCGGCTGTTTTGTTCCGATGTAATAGAAAAATGCGATCGTGCTCCCTTCACCGCTGTCGAAGAAGAAGTGGATGAAATCGGCGTGCTGTTCCTTCTCGCGGCCCCATCCCTTGGCGGTTATGGCGTGGACCAGTGGCAGGCCCATGATGTCACGGTAGAAATGCACGGTTTCGCGCAATTTCCATGTGGGACGCGCCGTGTGATCGACACCCTTCAGCGCAGCGCGTGAAGGAATTGGGTTCAAGGAGAGCGGCAAGGAAATGTCTCCTGAAGGTGATCGGTTTGGCATGAACGGCAATTTATCAACATGCATGGTGCAGTCAATTTTATTGGGATGGCAGCACTTTTTGGATATGAAAAAACAGACGATCGCCGTTTTTTGCCGTGCTATTAAGCGTGTCGCCGGTTTCGCGAACCAGATTGGGAATATCGATCGCGGACATCGGGTCTGTCGCGATAACAATCAGTACGTCGCCGGCAGCCATGTTTCGAAGGGCCTTGCGAGTGTGTAGCACCGGCAGCGGGCATTTCAGTGCTGACAGGTCGAGTGTTGTGGATTTCATGGGAGTGCCAGCTTGCAATATGCAGTTGATAGGTCAGATGTCATGGTCATATCGAGTTGCCGAGCAGTCTAGACAATTACTCGCGATTTGGCAGGAGGACGTAATGCGTTTTTGCCTCGCTCTGTTTGTTGGCCTGTGGGTCGCCATCGCTCCGGCGCTGGCGCAGGGCGATCTGCGCGGCCATGGTGGGCCGGTGCGGGCGCTGGCCATTGCTCCTTCCGGCGATATCGCGATATCAGGCAGCTTCGATCAATCCGCGATTGTATGGTCCCTCTCGCAAGGCAAAGCACTGCGCATTCTGCGCTTTCATGAGGGGTCTGTGAATGCTGTGCTGGCGCTGAAGGATGGTTTCGTGACCGGCGGGGAAGATGGCAAGGTGGCTCTTTGGAAAACCAATGGTGACAGGCCTGCGCGTATATTCCAGGCCCATACTGCAGCGATTGCCGGCCTGGCTCTTTCGCCTGATGGAAACTGGCTTGCAAGCGCGGGCTGGGATGGCGGGGTTCGGCTGCAGGATTTGCGTGATGGTGGCGGCAGCCGGATGCTTGAGGGGCACAAGGAAATTGTGAATGCGGTCGCTTTTACGGCAGATGGGAAATCACTGGTGAGTGGCGGCTACGACGCCCGCATCATCATATATTCGCTGACAGGGGATGTCCTGCGCACCGTAGTACTGCCCGCGCCCGTCAGCGCGCTGGTCATCGCTGCAGATGGAACGATGGCGGCGGGTTGCGCCGATGGCGTAGTTGTTTTTCTCAATAATGCAGGGGAGATTGCAGTTTCCGTTGCGGCAACGGAAACGCCCGTGACATCACTCGCCATGAGTCCTGATGGGCGCACGCTCGCTGCAGGAAGCCCGCGCGGGGCCGTGGCATTGATCGATATTGCTGCGCGCAATCTGCGCTTTACTCTGAACGGTCCGGGTTTGCCGGTGTGGTCGATGGCGTTCACGCCAGATGGCAGGCAATTGCTGACCGGCGGAGCCGACCGCATCGTACGCCGATGGGACGCAACAAGCGGCGAGCATATTGGCGCTATCGCGGGCGCGGGCGATGACGGTGTTCCCGGTCCTTACCGGGAAATGCCCGGCGCGGATATCTTCAAGGCATGTTCGGTTTGCCATACCTTGCAGCCAGACGGGGCAGGGCGGGCCGGGCCATCGCTTTATGGACTTTTCGGCCGTAAGGCCGGGTCGCTGCCGGGTTATTCCTATTCGGATGCTTTCCGTAACCTAGATCTCGTCTGGACTGAGAAGACGGTTTCGCGTCTATTTGAAATTGGCCCTCAAGCCTTCACGCCTGGTACGAAAATGCCCGAACAGACTGTTGGCAATGCCCAAGAGCGCCAGGCGCTCATAGACTTTTTGCGTGTGGCGGGAGCGCCAAGATAGGGCTGGATTTGCTGGCTAAGTAGGAGACATATGTGTTAAAATGATTACTACTGAAATCGGGGAATAACCATGAAGGCGTTTTTGTCGGCTGTCGTGTTTGCGCTTGTCGTGGCTGCGGCTGCGCCGTTTATGCTGACAGGTCTCCAACACGACACATCAACGGCGTTTTCGACAGGCCGTACGCGTGTCGGCGAGCCCGGATCCAACCTGATCGGCGCGCATTGAGTTTTGCTTCCGGATCAGTAAAGAGAAGCATAGGGGATAAAATCGACGCTATCGCCAGGCTCCACGTGTGTGATGTCTTCGCGCAGTTCGATGAGGCCATCAGTTTCCACCAGCGACGACAAGAGACCAGCGCCTTCGCGTGGAAACTTGACAGCTTCAATCACGCCATCAGGCGCGCGCATTAAATTCGCACGGGCAAATTCGCGGCGTCCTACTTTCTTCTTGTATGAGAAGGCTGAACGAACCGGCAGCGCCATGAGTGGAGCGGGCCGTGCGCCCATGAGCGCGAGAATTGCGGGCCGAACAACATAGGCCTGCGTGACATAACTGGCGACGGGGTTTCCCGGTAATCCGATAAAGGGGGTGCCTGATATCATGCCCATGGCGACGGGCCTGCCGGGCTTGATCGCCATGCGCCAGAAGGTCAGTTTGCCTACATCTTCGACTGCGCCCTTGACGTGATCTGCATCCCCGGTCGAGACGCCGCCGCTTGTGAGTATGAAGTCGTGGTCTTCAGCGGCGCTGGCAAGAGCGCGTGCGAGGACCGCACGATCATCCCGGAGAATGCCGAGATCTGCGACGTTGCAGCCAAGACGCTGCAACAGCGCCATCAGCATGAAGCGGTTGGAATCGTAGACCTGCGGTGGACTTTGGCTTTGGCCCGGCGAAACCAGCTCATTGCCGGTTGAAAACACA
>CANJJI010000274.1 GCA_947474545.1 Beijerinckiaceae bacterium
ATCGATCACGTGCTGCGCGAATGCGACAAGCTCGCCCGCAATGCGCTGGCGCTTGATACGTCTTGATGATCCCCGGCATGTCCCGGCCCCTATCCCCTCGCGTGCAACGCACGGCGAGGTATTTGGCGCTGGGCGCGCGGAGCTCCACTGCGCCCCTGCGCTTAAGTGCGGGCCGGAGGTCCGCATTCCGCTAACGCGCACAGCACAAACCGTGACACTTCCTCCCCCTTGAACCCTCCAAAACCCTTCCTACATCAGTTTGGCGCGGGCCATACCGGACGCGCGAAACCGGACGGAGCTTCGTTCGCCCGACTAAAAAGTATTCGCCTGTTGGGAATACAGTCGGGTCGGGAGGTTCCGCTCATGTCGCTTCTCAAGGAGGATGTGAATATGCGTTACGATCTCTCACCGCTCTATCGTTCGACCATCGGCTTCGACCGCCTGTTTTCCATGCTGGATCAGGTTTCCGGGCCCGAAGCCGCTAACACCTACCCGCCCTATAATATCGAGCGCACTGCCGAAGATGCCTATCGCATCACCTTGGCTGTCGCAGGCTTTGGCGAATCCGAAATAGCCATCGAGCAGAAGGAGAACGTGCTCTCCATTCGCGGTTCGAAAGAAACAGCCGCAGAGGGCGCAAAGAAGGAGTTTCTTTATCAGGGCATTGCCGGACGCTCGTTCGAGCGCCGCTTCCAGCTAGCCGATCATGTCCACGTGACGGGAGCCAATCTGGAGCACGGCCTCCTCCACGTTTCCCTTGTCCGCGAAATCCCCGAAACCGCCAAGCCCCGCCGTATCCCCATTGGCAACGGAACAAATGGCAGCAAGGTCATCGACGCCGAGGTTAAACAGGCTGCGTAAGCGTAAGGTAGCGTTTTGAGTTGCGAAGGGCGTCCGCAGGGACGCCCTTATGCGTTGGCCTATTCGAGTGGCGCGACCGGTACGACCGGCGCTTCATCACGAACGGATGGTGCTGGGGCAGGGGCAGCGGGCTTAGCCGCAACCGGACGGGGCGAATCCACCGGCGGAGCAGGCGCTGCAACAACACCCGGCTGCTGAACGCCCTCGGGCACGACGGGCGCATCGGGTTTCAAAAACCGTACCCGCCGCCGGGCCCTGTCTACCAGCGGTTCCGGCTCTTTCGCCGCTTTGACTGCCTGGTGGGGCTGTGGCGGCTGCATTTCCGGTTCTCCCGTAACAGGCGAAGTGCTGGCAGCGGGCGTGGCCGGCGAAATTGGCGCTGCGTTATTTTCAGCTGGCATTGCCGGGGTCGTTGCAACAGGTTGCGGCACTTGTTCTGGAGCCGCTTGGACCGGTGCTGGCGCGACAGGCGTTACCGGCGCTGCAACCGCCGGAGCCGGGACAGAGGGAGCAGCCAATGCAGGAGCCAAAGGCGCGACACCCGGCGCAATTTTCCCTATCGGCGGCTTGGCCGCTATTTTTTTTGCCGGCTTGCCCTTCTTCTGATTGGAGATACGCGAACCCGGCAGCGGTTTGTGCTCCGATGCGCCATTCCTGCCTATGCCGGGAATAACCCGCGGTTCGATCTGAGGCACGTAATCCGGATCGACTTCGGGATCTAGGGGACGGCCGGCATAGACCTGTCCGCCCTGCCCTGGGCCCACGGGAGGACGCGCCTGCCGGACCAAAGAGGCAGGAAAACTCTGGAGAACCTGGCCATGCAGCCCATCGACGATAACCCGTCGCTCAATTCCATTGCGATCGCGTACGTCCGCAACAAACACCCGGCCGTTGCGGGTGGGGGCGCCTGTGACCCGCATGCCCCGTTCATTCAGCATGTTGCGAACCTGCGCAGGGCTGAGTGGCCGGGCGCGGGGTCCGCGCTCATAAATATCCTCAGGGAAATCCGGACGCGGAAAATAACGCGGTTCCGGCCTGTAGATTGGCATCGGGGGCACATAGCCATAGCCAGGGCTTGGCGCGAGCCAGTAAACAGCCTGGGCAGACGCGCTGCTGGATCCCGCACCGCTCAGCAAAGCTGATACGCTCAAAGTGATTGCAGCCAGACGAATTCCACCCGAAATAAAAGTCATTTCGCTCTCCCGGTCAGCTCGCCCGCGCTCCTTCGCGACGGGCAGCCATTAACCTTGCGGCATAGTTTTAAGTGAGAATAAGGCGATGGTGAGACGGAAATCTAGCCGTTTACAGCTTTCCCTGCGACGTCCAGGAACCTTTCAACATCCTCCGGGCGGGTCGCAAATGACGTCACCATGCGAACGAAAACCTCGCCCGGTTTGAGTCTGCCGTCTCCCTCAAGGCCCCGTCCGCCCCAATCGTAATAGCGTGCCCCCGCCGCTTTCAGCGCCTTGTCGGCAGCACTAGGCAAAACCGCGAAAACTTCGTTGATCTGAGGCTGCCATGGCAGCCGCACGCCGGAAATTATGCGCAGGCCCGAAGCGAGCCTTTGTGCTTGCTCATTGGCATGACGCGCTAACTCAAGCCAGTGTCCGTCATCAAGCCAGGCCAGCATCTGCGCGGCGATGAAGCGGCCCTTTGAAACAGTATGTCCGCCACGCTTGCGCAAATAAAGAAAATCAGCTGCGCGGTCGCGATCAAAAAACACCACCGCTTCACACATAATCGCGCCATTCTTGGTGCCGCCCAGCGACAGCACATCCACACCGGCTTTCCAAGTCAACTGAGCCGGGCTGACATCGAGCGACGCGATTGCATTGGCAAAACGTGCGCCATCCATGTGCACAGCCACATCATGCCGGTGAGCCATTTCCGAAAAGGCCGCAATTTCGGCCACCGAATAAAGCGTGCCGCTTTCTGTCGCCTGCGAAAGCGAAAGGGCCGCAGGCTGCACCTGTTTGACAAGGCCGCGTGGGTAGGCCGCCAAAGTTGCGGCAAGTCCGGCTTCGGTGATCTTGCCCAGAGAGCCGGGTATTCCAACGAGCTTGGCGCCAGCGGAAAAGAATTCCGGCGCTCCGCATTCATCATCCATGATATGTGCATCGTCGTGACAAAATATCGCGCCATAGGCTGGCGTAAACGCGGCCAGCGCCAGCGCATTGGCGGCAGTGCCGGTGGGCACGAGAAATACAGCACAGTCCCGCTCGAAAAGCTCGCTGACACGCACTTCCGCAGCTTTGGACCAATCGTCTGCGCCATAAGGCAGCGCATAGCCATCATTCGCGGCGATTATGGCATTGAATATTTTTGGGGAGGCGCCGCTGGCGTTGTCGCTGGCGAAAAACATGTGAGATTTCCGGAACCGGTTGCGGAGTCCAAAGGAACTGCCCCGGAATGGACTTTCAGGCAAGCCACAATGCTGCAAAAAGCCATCCCAGGGGAATCGCATTTGAAATAGCGTGCTGTTTCGGGCGCTGATTTTACGTTTTGCTTGAGATGGATTCTACCGGGCCGTGAACGAATCACGGCGCGGGAGAATATTTTGGACAAATTTATTGAATGCTGGGAGGGATTGGACGA
>CANJJI010000275.1 GCA_947474545.1 Beijerinckiaceae bacterium
TTCTCCATGCGCTTCGAACCGCGCCGGGCTCAGGCGCTGCGCAACATGAAAAGCTCCGCGCCAGAGCCCGGCGCTCAACCCGCCCAAATGGGCAAACCAAACGCCAGATACGAACTCACAACTGGATAAAACTTGGGGGCAAGGTCAGCCGCATTGGACTTAGTGTCCTAAATAAGATTGGCGATGTCAAGTTTGAATTAATGATTTGTTTACCATGGAGTAACGCGTAAAACCGACCAAATGTTGACATCTAAACATAAGAATTCATTCGCAAAAATGTCACGTTGCCTTTTTGCAGGTTCCTGGCTGCCGCACAGTAGACAGACTACTGTACACGGTAACCGGCAGCCTCTATGCACCTTTGAAATGTAGCGTTGGCACGATCGACATCAGCGCCCCGTACCTCCAAACGAATTGGTCCCGTACTGCTCTGCAAGGCCGCTTCGCGGTCTATCCGCCTCTGAATGGCTGCATTGGCGCGGGCGTTTTTCCGGCTGCAGGTTTCAATTCGGGTATGAAAGGCCGGCACATTTCCGTCAGGAGAAGAGACAGCCAATCCAATGGGTTGGGAGGTGGTAGGTATTGCTGCGGACATTCCACCGGCCGGGGAGCCGATATCGCTGAGGGAAGCCCGGTTGCCGGTTGGATCGCAACCTACGAGCGTAAGGCCCAGAATTCCGATAAAAAGCACGTTACGCATGGGGCACCCATTCTTCGCAAAACAATGCCGCGTCAACAATGTGCGCTAAAATCTGTAATTTGAAAAGAACTGATTTGGAGCCGGGCAAAGCCTTTGTTAACCATGTTCCTTTACGCCTCGTTTACGGGAAAACGAGGGGTAAAGATGCGGTCCGTTCTGGTGTTGAGCCTCATGATGACGCTCTTGGGCGGCTGCGCAAAGCTGTTCATTCCACAGGAATGCCGCGACGTGACCAGCAAGGATGGCCTCACCTATCGCTATTGCGAGACCGCGAGTTCTATTTCCGTCGAGCGCCTGACCGATGTCTCCGAAAACTCCGGCGCCCCCCGGCGTCTGCTGGATGATCTCGCCGCTCTGGAGGTTATCCGCCGCGACGCCTTTGGCCAAAACGAGCCTCGAAAATAGTTTGAACTTGCATAACTGATACGCATTTTCGCCGGGCTCGCCCCGGTGTTTTCAATTGCGCTTTACCCGGTCTCTCGACTAAGTTTGAAACCACGGGAAGAAACATTCAAAGGAAATCAGAAAATGGCTGAAATCGTCTATGCCTTCGGCGCGTCGCATGGTCCGCTGCTCTCCACGCCTCCGCATGAATGGGATCTGCGCGCCAATGTCGATCGCAAGAATCCAGAACTTGCCTATCGCGACGGCACCTACGATTTTGCCCAGCTCGCAGCTCTGCGTAAGGCCGATGGCTTTGAAAAACAGAATACCCTGGAAGTGCGCACGGAACGCTATGACCGCTGCCAGACACAATTGGACGAATTGGGCAGGCGCACCTTGTCGCGGGATTTTGATGTGCTTGTCATCGTCGGTGATGATCAGCACGAATGGTTCTTTCCTGACACCCAGCCGACATTCGCCATCTTTCACGGCCAGCAGGTGTTCAATCGCGCCCTGACAAAAAAAGAGGAAGAAGAAACAATCGCGCGCGGCGGCGGCTATGCGATGAAAGTGTATTTTCCGCCAAAAGATGAAATTTATCCGACGCCGGTTGATCTTGCCGAATCCATGATCCACCGCGCGATGGATGAGGGCTTTGATGTGACGGCCTGCGCAACACAGCCACAGGAAGGCGGTCAGCCGCGCAAACTCGGCCATGCTTATGGCTTTATTTACCGGCGTATTCTGAATTCAAAGCCAATCCCGCTGGTGCCGATCCTCATCAATACATTTTATCCGCCAAACCAGCCAACCCCACGGCGCTGCTTTGAATTCGGCCGCTCACTGGGCCGTGCGATCAAGGCATGGGGACCCGGCAAGCGTGTTGCGGTGGCCGCATCGGGCGGCGTCAGCCATTTCGTGGTGGACGAAGATTTCGACTATCGCATCCTCAAGGCCATGCAGGCCAACGATTGGGACACGATTTGCAACGAACCGCAGATCATGTTCCGTTCCGGCACGTCGGAAACGAAGAACTGGATCGTGATGGCAGGTATTATTGCCGAAACCAAACTGAAAATGGAACTTCTGGACTATGTGCCCTGTTATCGTTCTGAAGCGGGCACCGGCAGCGGTATGGCTTTCGCAACCTGGGAATAATTGTTGCTGATTGATGTTGCGCAAGGCGGTCAGAGTACTGGACCGCTAAACATTCAAATTACGGAGACGCTGCAAGCATAGTCTGCGAGTAAGATCTGGTCGAAGGCAGGAGAATTTCATGACGGCAGTGCAAGCAGCAGCGCCACTTGAAACAACATTGCGCCTTTCCGTGGGAGATTTGTTCACAGCCTCCAGCCTTGATCGGCTCGATTTTGAAACGACAGCCGATCTCGATGCCTCGGGCCCGCTGACAGCACAAGAGCGGGCCCTTGATGCCCTGGATTTTGGCACACGTACAAAGTCACAGGGTTTTAATGTCTTTGTTATTGGCCCTGACGCCTTGGGTATGCGTGAAAACGTACGTGCCCGTTTGCAGGCTAAGGCCCAGTCCCTGCCGCCGCCTCCTGACTGGGTCTATGTCAACAACTTCTCAATTCCGCACAAGCCGGTCGCCATTCAACTTCCGTCGGCCCGTGCACTTATGTTCCGCGACAAGATGCATGAACTGATCGAGGATCTGAAACTTGCATTGCCAGCGGCGTTCGAGAATAGCGACTATCAAAACCAGCGTGCCGCCATAGAGGATACCGCGCGAAGCCAGCAAGAGCAGGCATTTGGCGAGTTACGCGACAAAGCAACTGCGCGCGCATTGGCGGTTGTGCGCACACCCATGGGTTTCGGTTTTGTACCGGTGCGGAAAGGTAAGGTTGTACCGCCTGAAGAGTTCATGGGATTGCCGCAAGCAGAACAAGAAGCCATTCAAGCCGCTATGCACGAGCTGGAACCCGAGCTCGAGCAGACGCTGCGCTCCTTGCCCAAACTGGAAAAGAACCGGCGGGACGCACTGCGCAAGCTTGATCGCGAAATTGTTCAGTACGCAGTCGAACAAAATATTGTTGAAGTGAAAGAACTCTTTGGCGACATCCCTGCAGTCGTCGCCCATCTGGAAGCGGTCCAGCGCGATCTCATAGACAATGTCGAACTGTTTGCACAACCTCAGACGGAGGCGGCAGTGGAGGCCGCGCGCACCCGCGTCGGTGGACCATTTGACCGCTATGAAGTGAACGTGCTTGTCGCCGACCCCGCATGCGAGAATTGCGCTCCGGTTGTCGAGGAGCAACACCCGACTTTGGGTAATCTTGTCGGCCGTATCGAACATCTGGCGCAGCAA
>CANJJI010000276.1 GCA_947474545.1 Beijerinckiaceae bacterium
CGCCTTCCATCGCGGCCATGGCAAGCGCGCGACCCTCACCGCCGTCACGCCTCCGGGCCGCTATGGCGCGCTCCTGATGGAGGGCGACAATGTGAAAGAGTTCATCGAAAAGCCGCCGGGCGACAATGGCCTTATCAATGGCGGGTTCTTCGTGCTCGACCCCTCCGTGCTCTCTCTTGTTCGGGACGATTTGACCCCCTGGGAGGCCGAACCACTGGAGACGCTGGCGCGCGCTGGTGAATTGCAGGCCTGGCGCCATGCGGGCTTCTGGCAGCCCATGGATACGCTGCGCGACAAGAACCAGCTTGAGGCCATGTGGCAGGCCGGGCGGGCACCCTGGAAGGTTTGGGCCTGATGGCTTGCCTCGTTGATCGGCATTTCTGGAACGGGCGGCGCGTCCTCCTCACCGGTCATACCGGGTTCAAGGGCGCCTGGGCCGCCGTCTGGTTGCAGATCATGGGCGCGCAGGTGTCGGGGCTCGCTCTGGCGGCTGAAACCAATCCCAATCTTTATGAAATAGCCGGGCTAGATGGACAGGGCCCTGATGGCATCGGCGACATTCGCGACGTCGCCTTCGTGCGCAGGGCCGTGGCGCAAGCCCGTCCGCAGATCGTCATTCATATGGCGGCGCAGCCGCTGGTGCGCCGTTCCGTGCGCCTGCCGGTGGAGACCTTCGACACCAATGTGATGGGCACGGTGCATCTGCTGGAAGCCCTGCGCGGGGTCGATGGGGTCGAAGCCATCCTCGTCGTCACCACCGACAAGATCTATGAAAATCCCGAAACCGGACAAGCGTTTCGCGAAAGCGACCCGCTCGGGGGGCATGATCCCTATTCGGCTTCGAAGGCCGCTGCGGAGATGGTGGCGTCCTCCTATCGGCGCACCTATTTCGAAGCCAAGGGCGTTCCGCTGGCCACCGCGCGCGGCGGCAATGTGATCGGTGGCGGCGATTTCTCGGAAGACCGGATCGTCCCCGACGTGTTTCGCGCCATGCGGGCGGGCGTTCAGCTTGAGCTTCGCAATCCAGAGGCGACGCGGCCTTGGCAGCATGTGCTCGATTGTCTCGAAGGTTATCTGGGCTTCGCACAGGCGTTGGCCCAGGGTCGCGCGCTTCCCCATGCGTTGAACTTTGGCCCGCTCGACGCGGCCCGGACGCCCGTGCGCCTCCTGGTCGAATCGATGCAGCAGGCGCTTTGTTCGCCTGCGGGTTGGGCCATGGCGCAGGGGCTGCAACCCCGGGAGATGCAGGCCTTGTCGCTTGATTGTTCGGCGGCGCGCCAATATCTCGGTTTCATGGATCGTCTGGTCGGCCTTGACGCCATCAAGGCGACGGCGGATTGGTATCTGGCCTATGTGCGCGGCGACGACATGCGCGCGCATATGGTCGAGGTCATAGAAGAACGGCTTTTGGCATGACAACCTTGCATCCCATTTCCTGCCGGTTCTGCAGCGCCCCGCTGCGTCACACTTTCTGCGATCTCGGGCTGTCGCCGCTCGCCAACCGCAATCTGCGGCCCGACGAGGTGGCCGGAGAGAAGCTCTATCCCCTCATCGCGCGCGTCTGTGCGGAATGCTTCCTTGTACAGGTGGACGATTCAGTGCCGCCGGAGGATATCTTCTCCGATTATGACTATTTCTCCTCCTTCTCGGCGGGCTGGGTCGCCCATGCCAGGCGTTATAGCGAGGACATGCGCGAGTGGTTCAAGCTGACGCACGACTCCCTCGTCGTCGAGATCGCCTCGAACGACGGTTATTTGTTGCGCCACTTCGTCGAGGCGGGCGTACCGGTGCTGGGCGTGGAGCCCGCAGCCAATGTGGCCCTTGCTGCCGAGGCCTGTGGCGTGCCAACCGAAGTCGCCTTCTTTGGCGTCGAAACCGCCCGCATGATCGCGGCGCGCGGGCGCAAGGCCGATCTGATGGCCGCCAACAATGTGCTGGCGCATGTGCCAGACACGCGTGATTTCGTTGGCGGTTTCGCCGAACTGCTCGCGGATTCAGGCGTCGCGACCTTCGAATTTCCACATCTCCTTAACCTGATCGATCAGGTTCAATTCGACACGATCTACCACGAGCATTTCTTCTATCTGTCGCTGGTGGCGGTGGAGAAGATCATGGCGAGCGCGGGCCTGCGCGTCTTCGACGTTGCGGAACTGCCGACCCATGGCGGCTCGTTGCGTCTCTTCGTTTGCCACGCCCATGCAAGCCATGGCGAAACGCAGGCTGTGCGCGATCTGCGCGCGCGCGAACACGCGCATAAGCTGGACAGTCTGGACGGCTACGCAGGTTTCGCCGCGCGGGTGGACGCGGTGAAG
This sequence comes from Beijerinckiaceae bacterium, assembly GCA_947474545.1. Taxonomy (GTDB): domain Bacteria; phylum Pseudomonadota; class Alphaproteobacteria; order Rhizobiales; family Beijerinckiaceae; genus Terripilifer. The sequence continues at coordinate 2,313 of CANJJI010000276.1, forward strand.
GCCTCTTTCGTCGCCTTCGTCGAACAGGCCGGACGCGAGGGCAAGACCATCGCCGCCTATGGCGCCGCCGCAAAAGGCAACACATTCCTGAATTTCTGCGGCGTCCACCATCCCGTCGTGGCGGCGGTCTATGACCGCAATCCGGCCAAACAGGACAAACTGACGCCGGGGACACATATTCCCATCCTGTCGCCGGACCGGATCGGGGATTTGAAACCCGATTATCTGATCATCCTGCCGTGGAACATTTCTGAAGAGGTCCGCGCCTCTATGTCTGAAATCGCCGCTTGGGGAGGGCGTTTCGTCACAGCGGTGCCCACAGTTCGGATTTTCTGATGCGCTTTGAAGATACCCCCATCGCTGGTGTGAAGATCGTTGAACCCGATTTACATCAGGACCATCGAGGGTTCTTCGCACGTTTATCCTGTCCGCAGGAATTTGCGCGTGCGGGTATCGATTTCACACCACTCCAAATGAGTTTGTCGCACAATCTTGTGCGTCATACCTTGCGGGGTATGCATTATTGCATGCAACCGGAGGCCAAACTCGTTCGCTGCATGCGTGGACGTATTCTCGATGTTTTGTTTGACGTTCGTCCGAAAAGTTTGACTTTTTTAAAAAGTTTTGGCGTGGAACTCGACGCCGATTGCATAAGAGGCGTTTATGTTCCACCGGGCGTTGCGCATGGATTTCTCTCACTCGAAGATCAGACAGATGTTCTTTATTGCATCGACCGCCTTTACGTGACCGGGTTCGACGCCGGTTTGCGATGGAACGACCCCATGTTTAATTTTTCTTGGCCGATAAAACCCATGGTTATCGATGCTCGTGATGCAAGTTATCCAGATTTTAAAACTTAAGAATTTAGCGCACAGTAGTCGTGGCCTAAGTTCTATAATGTGCCTACAGTGCCGTGCTTCCCATATGCTTCATCAAAGTTACGCCTCTTTTGAAAACCGAGTGGGTTAGGGCGCTTGCCAGGTGACGACGCGCATCAGGGTATCCCTTTGTTAGAGCGGGCAGACCATCCCTCCGTCCCGACCTGCCTTCCCCGGGGCGAGGCGTTGGTCGGCGGTCAAGGATGGCCAG
>CANJJI010000277.1 GCA_947474545.1 Beijerinckiaceae bacterium
AATGCATCTAAGCGGGAAACCCACCTCAAGACGAGTTCTCCCTCGAGAGCCGTGGAAGACGACCACGTTGATAGGCCGGGTGTGGAAGTGCGGCAACGCATGGAGCTTACCGGTACTAATAGCTCGATTGGCTTGAACGCTCTCATTAATCGATGTCCATTATTGATCCCTGACTTGGGATAATGGGCTTAAAGGAAAGACGCCTCTGCGGAGGTTGCAGCGAGAAATCGCATCACAGTTTGCTTCAATGTCTGTTTTTTGCCGGCCTGGTGGCTTCGGCGAAGTGATAAGACCCGATCCCATCCCGAACTCGGCCGTCAAACGCTTCAGCGCCAATGGTACTGTGTCTCAAGACCCGGGAGAGTAGGTCGTTGCCAGGCCTGCAAAGAACAGACGTTTCAAAACTCACGATCATAATTGTTTAACGGCGGCTGTTCAAAGCCGCCGTTTGCATTTCCGCCTCACAATGCTTATGTGGGTTAGTTCAAGGTTGACGCGGGGTGGAGCAGCCCGGTAGCTCGTCAGGCTCATAACCTGAAGGTCACAGGTTCAAATCCTGTCCCCGCAACCAAACTTCAACGCAATTGCGTTTGGAGATTTCAAAACCCCGCAGGCTCTCGCCCGCGGGGTTTTTGTTTGTGCTGCTGTGCTATATATTGTCGACAATTACGATCATTCTTCATCATCTGAAAATAGTCCGATCTGAAGACCCTCGCGTTTGGGTTCGGCCATGCCGAGATGGCGGAAGGCGTTAGCCGTGAGCAACCGACCACGTGGCGTGCGTTGCAGGAAGCCCTGCTGCAACAGATAGGGTTCGATGATATCTTCGATGGCGTCGCGCGGTTCAGACAGGGCGGCTGCAATTGTCTCGATTCCGACAGGCCCTCCGCTAAAATTTTCTGCGATCATGACTAGATAACGCCGGTCCATCTGGTCGAGGCCGATAGCGTCCACATCAAGCTGGCGCAGCGCCTTGTCCGCGACCGCTCGCGTGACGCTGGCGTCCCCGTCAACAATGGCGAAATCGCGCACGCGGCGCAGTAGACGTCCGGCGATCCGCGGCGTTCCTCGAGACCGGCGTGCGATTTCATTCGCGCCATCCTCGCTCATGGGTACACCCAATACGCGCGCACCGCGCGCAACAATGCTTTGTAATTCCTCGACCGTATAAAAATTAAGCCTGACAGGTATGCCGAATCTGTCACGCAAGGGTGTCGTCAGCAGGCCCGCGCGCGTTGTGGCGCCGACAAGCGTGAATTTGGCAAGATCGATCTTGACCGATCGGGCAGCCGGTCCTTCGCCGATAATGAGATCGAGCTGAAAATCCTCCATCGCAGGATAAAGAATTTCCTCCACTGCCGGGTTCAGGCGATGGATCTCGTCGATGAAGAGTACATCCCGCTCTTCCAGATTGGTGAGTTGCGCTGCGAGGTCGCCGGCCTTGGCGATAACCGGGCCGGATGTGGAGCGGAAGTTGACTCCCAATTCCCGGGCGACGATCTGCGCGAGCGTTGTCTTGCCGAGGCCTGGTGGACCAACGAACAAGACGTGGTCCAGTGCATCGCCGCGTGACTTGGCGGCTTCGATGAACACTTTGAGATTTTTGCGCGCTGCTTCCTGCCCGGTGAAATCCAACAGGGTTTGTGGGCGGATCGACGCGTCCGCATCGTCTTCGCGTTTCTCTGGGTTCAATAGTCCGGGACGGGGTGCGTTGGCCATGGGCCTCTTTTAACTGAGTCGGGCGCGCTTGGCGCGTCAGGCCGGAATATCCCCAGACGGTGGCGGTCTGTTGATCCTGAACCGTTCCGCGACCAGTTCGGCCAATGGTTCGAATTTGATCCTGAGGCCGGTTGCCGCCACGCAGAGCCCGTCGACTCCGAGGGACTTGTTTGGCCCGCGCGTCCAGCGCGCAATTCGCGTGAGTGTCAGTCCGGCCTCAACTTGTGGATCGATCGACAGGACGAGGTAACGCTGGCGTCCCTGCTGCCACATGGCGAGATTGTAAATCGAACTCCACGGGATTTCCTCTTTGGCTATGCGGACATCGGTGATGCCTGTTCCGGTCAACGTCACCACCGGACCCGAGGTAAAAAACCATTGCCGCAGAATGAGAATTGAAGCAGCGCCAAAGAAGAGAATGGCGGCATAGCCGATGAATTCCTTAAGGCTTCCCGCCCCGCCGCCAAATGCGCCGCGCGCCAGGAAGTAACCCAGCACAACAAAGCCAACCGCGCCTGTAAACAAGCTCAGCATGCGTAAGTGGGAGTAATAGATTTCAGTTTTTTGCGGCGCGCTTATCATTGGATGGAGCGTGTAAAGGTTTGCTCTGGCCTCATCAAGTCAGCCTTTTTCACCCTGCCAGTTCCTTCAATCCCTGCCGGATCAGCGCGCCTGTCGCCGCTTCTTCCCCCAGTGCTTTCACACTCGCCGCGATGGCGGCGGCTGCCTGTGGCCTTCCATAACCGAGATTGACCAATGCAGAGATGGCGTCCTGCACCGGTTTTGGCGCGCTCTTGGCGCCGTCGTCGCCCGACAGCCTGACAACGGCAGGGTCGACATGGCCGAAGACGGGGGCCTTGTCTTTCAGTTCAGACACCAGCCTTTGCGCCAACTTGGGGCCGACGCCGGGGGCTCTGCCGATCATGGCCTTGTCCTGGGTCCCGATGGCAGTGGCGAGTTCGCCCGTCGAAAGGGTGCCGAGAATGGCCAGCGCGACTTTCGCGCCGACGCCCTGTACGCTTTGCAACAAGCGAAACCAGTCGCGCTCGCCATCACTGGTGAAACCGAAAAGGCGGATGGCGTCCTCGCGCACCTGCGTTTCAATCGCCAGCGCTGCAGCCTCGCCGGGGCGGGGCAAGTTCTGCAACGTGCGCACAGAGCATTGCACAACATAGCCGACGCCGTTCACATCAAGGATCACGAAATCCTCGCCGTAGCTGTCGATTATACCCTTGAGTTTGCCGATCATATCGCTGTCCGATTCGCTGATGGCAAAGGGTAGAGCTTTTTACGGCGATCTGCGAGGATGCCAGGGGAGGACCTTTTATGAAAACTCGCGCCGCCATTCTCACTGTTGTGGGCGCGCCTGCGCCTTATGCGCAATCGCGACCGCTTGTTATCGACGAGGTGGATCTCGCCCCGCCGGGGGATGGCGAGGTGCTGGTGCGGGTACGCGCGGCCGGGCTCTGCCATTCCGATCTCTCCGTCATCAATGGCGACAGGCCGAGACCGGTGCCGATGGCTCTGGGACATGAGGCGGCTGGGGAAGTCGTGGAATGCGGGCGTGGTGTTACCGATCTGAAAGCCGGGGATCATGTCGTGATGGTCTTTGTGCCGAGTTGCGGCCATTGCCTGCCTTGTGCGGAAGGGCGGCCCGCGCTTTGCGAGCCGGGCGCTGCGGC
>CANJJI010000278.1 GCA_947474545.1 Beijerinckiaceae bacterium
ATCGTCCAATCCCTCCCAGCATTCAATAAATTTGTCCAAAATATTCTCCCGCGCCGTGATTCGTTCACGGCCCGGTAGAATCCATCTCAAGCAAAACGTAAAATCAGCGCCCGAAACAGCACGCTATTTCAAATGCGATTCCCCTGCGGGGTGAGGTCTGGAAAAACCTTCCAAACCATGTTCTGATGTCCGCGGGAGGAGACGCTGTCAAACTGCGTCCCACATAAAAACATGGAGTTCACATGACGGGCAGCGCAACCACACGCCGCAAAATGCGGCTTGGCATGATAGGTATCGGCGTCGGCGGAGCGGAAATCCTGCGCGCCATCGCCGCCATGGACAATATCGACGTCGTTGCGGGCGCCGACGTGGTGCCGGAAACGCTGGTGCGCTTCAAGGAGCGCTTCCCGGGCTCAAAAACCTATCTCACGGCGGAAGAATTATGCCGCGACCCGAATGTGGAGGCGGTATGGATTTCAAGCCCTAACCGCTTTCACGCCGAACATACAATTCTCGCGGCGACCCATGGCAAACATATCGTCGTGGAAAAGCCGATGGCGATCTCGCTTGCCCAGGCCGGGCAGATGGTGGAGGCCGCTGAAAAGCACGGCGTCAAATTGCTCGCCGGGCATACACGCGCATTCACATCGCCCATCCGCGCCATGCGCAAGATAATCGAGTCAGGAAACTACGGCCAGCTGCGCGCGCTGAACATCATCTCCTATTCCGACTGGATGCTGCGGCCCCGCACCGCCGACGAGCTCGACATCAATCAGGGCGGCGGCATACCCTATCGCCAGGGACCACATCAGGTCGACACCGTGCGCCTGCTAGGCGGCGGGCTCGTGCGTTCAGTGCGCGCCCAGACCGGCGACTGGATGAAGGAACGCAGCATACCTGGTTATTACACGGCTTTCATGGAATTCGAGAACGGCATGCCGGCCAATATCACGCATAATGGCTACGGCTATTTTGTAGGGGCCGAGCTCGTGCCCTGGGGCGAGGACAAGCATATTTATACAGCGCAACAGCGCGGCAACATCCGCAAGGCCTTGCGTGCGGGCACACGCAACGAGACGGGCGAAAAGCAGGAAATCCGCATCGGCGGCGCGCGTGAAAAGGAATATTTTTACGAGGACGACAACACGCCCTGGACGCCGGAAGATATGGGCTTTGCTGTCGCGAGTCTTGATCGCGCAGATCTCAGGCAATCGAAATTCGGCGTCTACGTGCATGACGATGAAGGCAAACATGATGTGAGCGTCGTCGCGCATGGCGAAGGCGGCATGGTGCAAAGGCGCGCGGAACTTGAGGAACTCTATAATTCCATCGTGCACGGTGCGCCGCTCTGGCATGACGGGCGCTGGGGCATGGCAACCCTGGAAGTATGCCTGGCGATCATGGAATCTGGCAAACAGCGCAAAGAAATCATGTTGCATCATCAGGTGCCGGTGCCAGCGGCCTATGATGCAGACATGCCCGTGCCGAAGGTGTGATGGGACGCTGACTTTACTTTATGATATCGCGGATGCGCTGTGCCAGCGCTGGCGGCGTGGCGAATACGCGATCCAACAATGCGTTTATCTGCGCCCCGCTGACCGGATCGATTTCGGCGCCGCGACGACTGGCTTCTTCAAGGAAATCTTTATCCTTCATGGTTTCATCGAAGGCATGGCGCATCGCCTCCACGCGGTCCTGGGGCATCCCCGGCGGCAAAACAAAGGGCCGGCCCATCACCTGCTCGGCAAATACAATTTCAAACATCTGGCGCGCTTCGCCCTCGGGTACGATTTCCAGCGCGGTGGGAATATCGGGATATTCCCGATCCCTCACCATGCCCAATTGCAGGATGACTTTCGCCTGTCCTGCTTTCTCCCATGGCCTGTAGCGCGCGCGAAAAGAGGCGGATGAGCCCCCAGAGGCGTGCGAATCCGTCTCTCCGCGTTCAACTGCAAGCAAGGTTCCCTGCGCGCCATCATAACCTTCGATTGGCCGCAGCTTTGATCCGTAAGTGGCGTTCAGCAAGCGCGGATAAATTGAGCTCGGCGCATTGCGCGTTGAAGAACTGACCGTAATTTCATTCGTCTTTAAATCCTCGACACTGCGCACACCCGTAGCCGTGCGCACGATCAGCAGGCCGATTTCCTGTTGAGGAGAGCCGAGCCATGTGAACTTGCGCGGATCAAAACGCGGGCCGGGATGATCTGGCTGATAAAAACTGGTGAGGCCGGTGTTGCGTTGAAGGCCCGCGAAGACGGTGCCGTCTTTGGGTGCAACATTATAAAGGTGATTGGCCGCCATGATGCCTTCAGCGCCTGGCATATTCTGAACCGTGATCGCGGGATTGCCGGGAATATAGCGCGGCATGTGAGTTGCGAGCAGACGAGCATAAAGGTCGTATCCGCCACCTGTCGAAGCCGCCGCGATAAGCGTGATGCGCTTGCCGGCAAAGAACTTCGCAACATTGTCATCCTGCGCGCAAGCAGGCTGGATTAAAATAAGCGCGGCGAAGCAAGAGGAAAATCTGACCATGATCGTTATCCTGCGGTGGTAGCGCGCTGACGCAAGGCTCCGAGAATTTCTTCGTTATGCTCGCCCAGCTCTGGCGAGCAGCTGAGCACTTCTGCTGGGGTATCAGACAGGCGCAGGCCATTTCTGACAAGGCCGACCGAACCCAGTTTGGGATGCGCAACATCAACACGCATGCGCAGATGCTGGACCTGTGGATCAGCGAAGACATCGTCGAATGTATAGAGCGGCGCAGCGGGCACATCGGCTGCCTGCAGTTTAGTCAGCCAGGCTTCGCGCGTATCGCGGGCGAATATTTCAGCCAGCCCGGCGTTGAGCGCGTCGTAATGTTTGCCGCGCAGCGCTGCGCTTTTAAAACGCTCATCCAGCAGCCATTCGGGCTTGCCAGCTACGCGCGCGAGCGCTTCCCAGAATTTGGCTGGCGACGACAAATGGATGACAAAGGCTTTTCCATCGCCAGCCGTGAATGCATAAACCTGCGCCTGATGGGTGCGCGTGGCCCGGCCGGGTGTTTTCCCCGTTTCGAAAAAGCCGGCGGCATTCTCACCGCAGAATGACAACGTCGATTCCAGCAGCGATGTCTCCACCTTCTGCCCGCGGCCCGTGCGTCCACGCGCCACCAGCGCAGCCAGCACGCCGTTCGATGCCGTGATGCCCGCCAGATGATCGGAGAGCGATATGCCCATGGGTTTGGGATCGGAAATATCAGTCAGCAGAGCCTCTTGCAAAACTCTTCGGGGGATTCGCCAGCTTGGGGCTGATTTTGCCGGATAGCGCTGTTTCCGGGCGTTCGCCATACCGTTCTGGCCTTGCATGGCCCATTTTCCGTGATTGCGGACGCGCGGCATCCGCCGCTTGCGC
>CANJJI010000279.1 GCA_947474545.1 Beijerinckiaceae bacterium
CGCGCAAGCGGCGGATGCCGCGCGTCCGCAATCACGGAAAATGGGCCATGCAAGGCCAGAACGGTATGGCGAACGCCCGGAAACAGCGCTATCCGGCAAAATCAGCCCCAAGCTGGCGAATCCCCCGAAGAGTTTTGCAAGAGGCTCACTGGTCACATCAATAGTGAAAACAACAGCCTAACCGCACGTTTCAGCCTGGTGCATAATTCCGACAATCAGATCGTCTGGAGCCACGACTATCGCAATCTGCCTGTCGGCCTTAATTCGAACGTACGCTCAAAACTGGTATCTTCGTTGGCTACGACGCTGGCGCGAACGTCCGGTGTCGTAGCCGCCGACATCTACAGACGCATGCCTGAGATATCCGATAAAACAGTTGGTTATCAATGCATAATACACGCCTCCCGCTATTTTGAAACTCCGACGACCCAAAGCTATATGGCAGCGCTCGCGTGTGTCGAAAGGACTTTGCTCGCCAAACCAAAGGACGGCAATGCGCAAGCGACGTTCGCGCTGTTGCAAATCGATGGATATCTCAAGGGATATGCCATCCACACCGGCAAGGACAATCTCGCCGCCGCTGCCCGCGCGGCCCATGAAGCGATTCGTCTCGCACCTCAGTCGGGCCGGGCTCACATGGCGCTGTTCATGGCGCGGTTTTTCGATGGGCGTCATGAGGATGCCTTCCAATCGGCAAAAAGGGCGCTCGAATTCAATCCCTATTCTCTAGAGATCAAATCGCGCGTGGGCGGCGCCTATATTCTTCGTGGCGAATATTCAAAGGGCATGGCCCTGTTAAACGAAGTGGCGCAGATCATTGAACAGACTCCATCCTGGCTCGAATTCTATTTCTTTCTTCATTCCTACATGACGGACGACAATGCGAACGCTCATCGCCATGCCATGCGTTCTCAGATCACACGAACCCCGATGGGCATACTCGCGCGGGTCATCTCATCCCATCGCGCCGGAAAAACAGATAACGCCGCCAGATGGAATAAGTTGCTGAATGAAGAATTTCCACAATTTTCGGCCGATATTGCGGGCGCCCTGAAGCGCTGGGCGCTGGCCGAGCCGATCCAAATCAAGCTGTTGGAAGATCTGAAAGCCGCAGGACTGACCGTTAAATAGGCTTCAGCTAACGGCAGCCCGGGCCCCCGCTGGCGGCAACCGCCGTTTCGCAGCCGACGAAAATCGTCTATCCATCATATGCGCACTGGCAGCAAGCCTATTTCGTCCGGGAGAAAGTTAAGATGAGGTTTTTGAAATCAGGTTTTCTGACTGCCAGTCTTTGTCTGACCGCGCTAGCCCTTCCTGCCAGTGCCCAGACCCAATGGCCGCCAGCGCAAGTCACAATCATGGTGCCCTTCGCCGCCGGGGCAACGCCCGATATCATTGCCCGTCTTGTCGGTGAGAAGCTCAAGGAACGCACGGGCAAGATTTTCATTGTCGAAAACCGGCCCGGCGCTGGCGGCAACACGGGCACGATGGCGGTCGCCAAGGGGCCTGCGGATGGCTCGGTGCTCGGTATTGGCCTGCTCGGCGGGCTTGGCATGAACAAGTTGCTGATGAAATCCATGCCTTATGATCCCGATAGCGAGATCAGGGTCGTGACCATCCTCACGGAGCAGCCAAGCGCGCTTGCGGTCAGCAATGAAGTCGGCGTTTCCAGCGTGAAGGAACTGATTGAAAAGCTGCGCGCGGAGCCGGGCAAATATAATTTCTCCTCCATCGGACAGGGCTCGTTGTCGCATTTGTCGATGGAGCTGGTCGCCAACAAGAGCGGCACTAAAGTCACGCATCTGCCGATGAAATCTTCGCCCGAAGCCGCCATGGCCGTGATGCGCAACGATGTGCAGATGACTGTGCTACCGGCTGTATCTGTTCTGCAACTGGCCAAAGACGGCAAGATGAAACTGCTCGCCGTGACATCCGAAAAGCGCTCGTCCGCCCTGCCCGATGTGCCGACCTTCAAGGAAGCAGGCGTCGAGGGTGTGGTGGCCGTGGCGTGGAATGCGCTGATCGCGCCTGCCTCTGTTCCCGCGCCGGTGATCGATCAAATTCACGGGCATGTGGTGGCGGCGCTGAACGACCCCGCGCTAAAAGAGAATTTTTCCAAGCAGATCATGGAAATAAAGCCCATGACGCCGGAGCAGGCAAAGGCCTATGTGGCGGCAGAGATCGTGAAATGGAGCGCGATCGTGAAGGCCGCGGGGATTGAGCCGCAGTAGGAGGCGAAACACAATTCCCGCATCCCGCCGATCAGCATCCCTCAAATATAGGCGTCTCGCCGTTACGAATAGACCGGAAGCTTCTGTAGTATGCGGGATCGCAGGCGTGTCTGATATAAGTTGGTCGTGAAAAGACAAAAGAGCTGAGCACGATGTCGGGCCGCGTACAGGGATAGGCGCTCCGGCTCTGGACACCATTTCGCCAACACCAATAGGGCTGGTCCGCATTCATGGATGGACCGCTGAAACGGCTCACGGACAGGGGCTTGTTTTCAACCTGGCGCTGATTTTGACGCGGCGGCTGACCACGATGGACTTCTGCGCCAATTCCGCCAGCGCCAGCCACAATGCCAAAGCCGCCAATAGTGACCTGTGTCTCCCCGGCTAGCGCTGCGGGTAACGAGGTCCAAAGGCCGACAATGAGGAGAAACGCACGCAACATTCACAGACCCAACAACGCAGCACACGGGTGCACGATTTATGCAATATCAACTGAGGCAGCAGAGGCTGCAACCAAAGAATGGCTTCATGGTGAAGCTGGCGAGCAGGCACGACATGTAAAAGCGCCGGAAGGTCCCGGATCGCGCTTGCGCGCGTCCGGGATGACGCCAGTGTTTACCCCTCGCGTGGCCGCACAATCACGTTCAGCGATACCTGAATGCCGTCGCTCAGCTTTTTGAACGCGCGCTCGAGCGCGGGGATGACCTTGTCGGGGTCTTCGAGGCGCTCGCCATAGCCGCCGCAGGATTCGGCGATTTTTTCATAAGAAGGCGAGGGCGCGAGGTCGACGATGGGCAGACTGTTGGCCTTGGCGGCGAGGCCATCGGGATACATGCCCGTGGTGGCTCTCCGCACTGCATACCATTGGCTGTTGTTCATGATCATGGTCAGAACAGGCAGCTTTTCCGCCTGCGAAACGAAATGCGCCGCGGTCGGCACGCCGAACATATAGGAGCCATCGCCGACTGTGGTGATAACATTGCGCTCGGGCTTGGCCAGCTTGGCGCCGAGGCCCTGCCCCAGGCCCATGCCGAGTGCGCCGGACGACGTCGCCAGATGGGTGCCGGGCTCCTCGATATCGAGGAACTGGCTGCCGATGCCCAGCTCGTCAGACACGATGTCCTTGATGTCCTTCACCTGATTCACA
>CANJJI010000280.1 GCA_947474545.1 Beijerinckiaceae bacterium
ACAGACCCCGATGCGAAGCTTTATCGCAAGGGGAGTGGTCAGGCGAGCCAGCTGGCTTATCTCGTCCATGCGCTCATGGAGAACAGCAACGGACTTGTGGTCGATGGCGACGCCACGCAGGCGAACGGCACAGCCGAGCGCGATGCGGCGAGCGAGTTGACGCAGAATTTGAAGGAGGGCGCGACCCTGAGCGCAGACCAGGGCTATGACGCAGCGTCTTTCGTCGAGGGTTTAAAGCGCCCGCAAGATCAGGTCTCACGTCGCCATTCAGGGCGTGGTGAGCAAGCTTGGAAAGGTGCGCGGCACGGCCGTTCCCCCCGACCTGGCGGCGAGCGAGGAATTTAAAATCAGCATGCGCATGGGCAAGCGGATCGAGGATGTTTTCGGCTGGGGCAAGACTGTTGGCGGGCTGACGCAATTGAAAGTGCGCGGTCTCGACAAGGTGAAGGCGGTCTTCCACTTCACCCTCGCCGCCTACAACATCGAGCGCCTGCTAAAACGGCTTCAATCCAGGGGCGAAATAGCTGAAAATAAGCAGAAAACTCGACCTCATGAAGCAATTTTCGGCCCCATGGAGACTGAAAATTGCGATCACGCCACCAGATTGCGGGTACGCAACTGGTTTTTCAGCGGCCTGCTAAAGCGGGCATCTATAGAAGCTATCGACAGCCGGAGGGCGGGGTCGTTTGCATCCCGACCCCCCATTTGTTATCCTCTGCAAAATGAGAAAAATGGGAGGGTCCACTATGATTGGGTTCAAACGCGCTCTGGCGTCATGCGTTGCTGTCCTCGCGATGGCTGCAAGCGTGGCAGCTCAGGAGGCCCTTGAGTCCTTCTATCGTGGCAAGACCGTCACCATGGTCATCGGTTCGAGCGCGGGTGGGGGCTATGACGCTTATGCGCGTCTGGTTGGACGTCACATCGGCAAATACATTCCGGGTAAGCCGAATATCATACCCTCCAACATGAATGGAGCGGGGGGCAATACGGCGTCCAACTATGTTTTTTCCATTGCGGTCCGCGATGGCACGGTCATCGGCGCCTCGTCGCCGGGTTCGCTTCTCGATCCACTCTTGTCCGCCGAGAAGAACTCGCTGAAACATGAGCCGCTAAAGTTCAATTACATAGGCAGCGCCAATGGTGAATTCTTCACCTGTATCGTGCGCAATGATGCCGGTCTTGAATCATTCGCCGAGGCATTCGAGAAGGAGGTCATCATAGGCGTCAGCGGTGGCACGACCCATGACATGCCGCGCGCGCTCGTAAATGTGCTCGGCGCCAGACTGAAGCTCGTCGCCGGTTATCCTGGAACCCGCGAAGTCATGCTCGCCATGGACAAGAATGAAGTGCAGGGGATTTGCGGGCAGGGGATCGCCAACATTTCCTGGCAGCGGCCTGACTGGTTCCAAAGCGGTTCGCCTGTAAGGGTGCTGGTGCAGGAATCGATCCATGGCGATCCCGAGTTGAACAGGCTTGGCGTTCCCATGGCCTTGAGTTTTGCGAAGACGCCTGAGCAGAAGCAAGTTCTGGAGATTGTCTATGCCCAAGGCCTCTTCACCCGTCCCTATTTCATGGCGCCCGATGTCCCCAGGGACCGCGTGGATGCCATGCGGAATGCCTTCGCACAAATGGTGATGGACAGGGAGTTTCTTGCGGAGGCGGATAAGCAGAAACTGATTATCTCGCCCATGTCGGGCGTCGAACTCGAATCCATCATCCGGAAGATCTACGCGACGCCGCTGCCGGTTATCGAAAAGGTCCGCAGCGCCGTGTTACCGCAGTGAGGATTGCTCGGGGGATCGTCGTCCCTTTGATTGCCGTCAGTATTTACCGAGGCCGGAATTGATTCGGCATGCGAGAGACGTTGGGGCGGAGTGTTCTGTCCGCATCCGCGTCGCTGTGAGACCTTCACTTGGTTGGGCATTGGGAGGGCGATACCATTATCGGCGCCAACCACAAGCAAGCCATCGTGAATCCAGGATAAGATGGAGAAAGGAATGATAGCCTTTATGCGCTTTCGGGTAGCTGTTTACTCGGGTCTAATTTACATGGCACTGCTGGCCGGCGATTTTGCACGTGCTGATGCTGTTGCGGATTTTTATTCGACTCATCCTATGACCTTTGTTGTGGGCTTCCCCCCTTCGGGGGGGTATGATGCGAGCGCCCGCGTTTTGGCGTCCCATATGCGCCGCCACATTCCAGGCAGGCCAATTATCGTGGTGCAAAACATGCCGGGCGCTGGAAGTCTTGTGGCCGCCAACAATGTCTACAATTCAATGGCGCGCGATGGGACCGTGATCGGCATCTTCGCTGACGCCGCCCCGCTTGCTCCCCTGTGGAAGGTGAAAGGGGCGCTCTTCGACGCGACCACTGTCAATTGGTTGGGCTCAATCGCCAGTCGCGGCACCGGGATCGCCTATGTCCGCACAGACTCTTCGATCAAGAGCATCGAGGACGCAAAAATGCGAGAAGTCGTTGTGGGCGCGACCGGACCAAACGATTCGAGTGCTATATATCCACGGCTCCTAAACGAGTTAATCGGTACGAAGTTTCGCATTGTCCAGGGCTATAGAGGCGGCCCTGAAATTGATCTCGCCATTGAGCGTGGGGAACTTGATGGGCGTCTGGGAACATCGTGGCTTTTCCTCAACTATGACAGGCCAGATTGGGTCAAAAAGGATTATGTTCGGATCATCATTCAACTTTCGCTTATGCGCAATCCTGCCCTGAAGGATATCCCGATCGTGACCGATCTGGTCAAGAGCGAGGAGGACCGGCAGATCATGGAACTCGCATTTGGCATCCATAGATTTCTCCGTGTTTTCTCCCTTGCGTCTGGTGTTCCTGCGGATCGTTTGCAAGCACTGCGGCAGGCATTCGATGATACGATGAAGGATGCGGCTTTCATCGCCGACGCCAAGGCGAAGCTCGCTGAACCAGTGGAAGTTGTCGGCTGGAAGGACATCACGGATTATATGCGCGCCGTCTATGCGACGCCGCGCGCGATCGTCGACCGCACGGCGAAGATCATGGATACCGACCACTGACGCAACCTTTATGCGGAAAAATTTCGACGCATAGCGGACTTCGTATTTTTCTCTTTTGCCAAAGCTGCTTCGAAAAGTTCGTTTTGCATCTGCGCTCTCGCCTCCCGGGCCCCTCATGCCTAGCATGGCAAGGCGCCGTCCGGCCATCAAGGACGCTTCGCGCCGCTGCGCGGTGGCCGCTGGCCATCCTTGACCGC
>CANJJI010000281.1 GCA_947474545.1 Beijerinckiaceae bacterium
ATCGTCCAATCCCTCCCAGCATTCAATAAATTTGTCCAAAATATTCTCCCGCGCCGTGATTCGTTCACGGCCCGGTAGAATCCATCTCAAGCAAAACGTAAAATCAGCGCCCGAAACAGCACGCTATTTCAAATGCGATTCCCCTGCAGATTTTGCACCCGACCGGAATTTCGACACGGATATTCAACTTGGCTTGCACCTCCCGGTTTGGGCAACTAAGCTTGTCAACAAGCGCAAGGAATGCGCGCAGGGGGAGGACAATATGGCGGAGCCGGTAGACGCATCGCGCCTGCTTGATGAGCGGGGCATCACATCTTTCAACATCAAACTGGCGATCGTTTGTTTCATTATGGTCATGGTGGATGGCTATGATATCGCCGCCATGGCGTTCAGCATTCCCCTGCTGGCCAAGGCCTGGGGCATATCTGATCCGGCAGCCTTCACGCCGGTCCTCAGTGCCAGCCTGTTCGGCATGCTCATCGGGGCGCCGGCCATGGGTTATGTCGGCGATCGCTATGGCCGCAAGATTGCGATTGTCATTTCCTGCCTGCTCTTTGGACTGTTCACCTGGGCGATGGTGTTCGCGACCTCCCTGCCGCAATTGACCGCGCTGCGCTTTCTCGCTGGTGTTGGCATCGGCGGGCTGATGCCAAATGCGATTGCGCTGACGGCGGAATTTTCGCCGCGCAAATATCGCGCGACCATGATCATTGTGATGTTCAGCGGGGCGGCATTCGGCGGCGCTCTGCCGGGCCTCGTCTCGAATTTTCTGGTGCCGCAATATGGCTGGCCGGCGCTGTTTCATGTGGGCGGCGCGCTGCCTGTGATCATCGGCCTGCTGTGTTATCCGCTGCTGCCGGAATCGTTCAAGTTTCTGGTCATCAAGGGTAACAAGCAGAGCGAAGTGCTGCGCCTCCTTGGCATTCTGCGGCCCGACCGTCAGTTTGCCGCCGATACGAAGTTTGTCATCAAGGACGAGCTGACCCAGCGCTCGAGCTTTGCGCCGCAGCATCTTTTTGCCGACGGGCTGGGCGTCATCACACCGCTGCTGTGGCTGCTTTATGTAGTGAGCCTCATGGCTTATTTCTTCCTGCTGAGCTGGACGCCTTATCTGCTCACCAGTGCGAATATCCCGATCCAGAATGCGGCAATGGCAACCATGCTGTTCCAGTTTGGCGGCGCAGTGGGCGGCTGGGTGCTGGCCCGCCCCATCGACAAATATGGCCTGATGCCGGTGGCGATCCTCTTCGCGCTGGCGGTGCCTGTGACGGCGATGATCGGCTATGTCGGTACCATCTCCGTGCCGCTGCTGTTCATAACAGAGTTCGTGGCAGGCTTCTGCGTTCTGGGCATCCAGCTTGGCCTGAACGCCACGGCGGCGATGATCTATCCCACCTCCATCCGCGCCAATGGCAGCGGCTGGGCGCTGGGCATCGGCCGGTTTGGTTCCATCGTCGGGCCTATCCTCGGCGGCATTCTCATCGGCATGAAGCTGCAGGTGACACTGCTTTACGTGCTGGCAGCGGTGCCGCTGGCTGTGGGTGCTGTCGCAGCCGTTATTCTGGCCAAGCTCTATCACACGCGCTTCCAGGGCTCCGGCCTTGGCCAGCGCGATGAAATGGACAGCGCCGCCGCCAACAAGTGAAGGCGGCGCAGGGTTATTCGTCAGCGCCCCTGTTTGCGGGGATGAAAGTTACGGGGGGCGGGGCAAAGGAATTGCTGACCGCCCCCTTTCATTTTCACGCGGCCTCTGCTATATTTATACTCGAAATGAGCATAACAAATCTGTGAATTGCCTGATCCCGGCGCAAGGCCGGTTTTCTCGGGCGGAGGATATGCTCAATACGAGTAAAAGGAGCCGGTCATGGAAGCTGTCCGCATCAACACACCCGTCCGTCCAGCGCCTGCGCATCTGGTTCCGGCCATGGCGGGCTCAAACGCGCCGGTTCTGTCTGCGGCTGCACGACGGCTCGGCGTTCTGCCAATGCCCAATCTGGCCTGGACGCCGGAAGTCGAGCGCGAAACCGCCCATCTCTACGAAAAGATCAAAGCCGTCATGCCGCCGGTCGAATGGCCGTTTCATGCGCCGTATGTGAAGGCGATCAACGACCTGAAGAAGCAGCGCAACGCGGTCATCCTTGCGCATAATTACCAGACGCCGGAAATCTACAATTGCGTGGCCGATGTGGTCGGCGACAGCCTGCAGCTGGCCAAACTGGCGGCGAGTTCGCAGGCCGATATCATCATTCAGGGCGGCGTCCACTTCATGGCCGAAACGTCAAAACTGCTGAACCCGGACAAGATCGTGCTCATCCCCGATCTCAACGCGGGCTGCTCGCTTGCGGCCTCCATCACCGGTGCGGATGTGCGCCTGCTGCGCAAGACCTATCCGGGCGTGCCCGTGGTCGCCTATGTCAACACATCTGCCGAAGTGAAGGCAGAGGTCGATATTTGCTGCACGTCGTCCAACGCCGTGAAAGTGGTGGAAAGCCTGGGCGCGGAAACGGTCATCTTCCTGCCCGATCAATATCTGGCGAAATATGTCGCGGCGCGCACAAAAGTGAAAATCATCGCCTGGCATGGCGCGTGTGAAGTGCACGAGCGTTTCACCGCCAGCGAACTCAACGCCTACAGGGCCAATGATCCCGGCATCAAGATCATCGCCCATCCCGAATGCCCGCCCGAGGTGATCGAAGCCTCGGACTTTGCCGGCTCGACAGCGGCGATGATCGACTATGTAAAAACCCAAAAACCCGCCCGCGTGCTGCTGGTCACCGAGTGCTCGATGGCCGACAACGTGCAGGCGGAAACCGGCGGCGTGACGGAGTTCGTCAAACCCTGCAACCTCTGCCCGCATATGAAACGCATCACCCTGCCAAAAATTCTCGACAGCCTGATCTACCTGCGCGAGGAAGTGGTGATTGAGCCAGAACTCGCCGCGCGCGCAAGGGCGAGTGTCGAGCGGATGATTGCGCTGGGGTGAGGTAAGGGGATGTGGCAAGTTTCCTTCTCCCCGCTACTTGCGGGGAGAAGGTGCCCCGGAGGGGCGGATGAGGGGCAGCGCACAGGTGATCGGGCGCGCAGCAGGTTCCATAACGCGCATTCTGCGAATTAGCGATTGTAGCGGCAAAATAGTAATGTCTCACTCTGGCAATTTAGAGATGTCTCACTCCCCGAGCCTGCTGCTCGGACATGTGGGGCTTGCAGATGGCATTATTGACGATGAGCGAACGC
>CANJJI010000282.1 GCA_947474545.1 Beijerinckiaceae bacterium
AACGTCTATCATATGACTTCTATGACAAACTCGACAAGCAGGACGACGAGGTGATGCGCAAAGGCGGCATGGAAGTCCTCACGCTCGCTCCCGCGGCCGGCAAAAAATATGTGTCTATGGCCAATCAGGTGGTTTGGGATCGATTGTTCAAAAACTCCCCGGCGGACGGGCCCAAACTGAAGGCGCTGTTTGAATAAGCTTCTGCATAGAAATTGTTTCCAACCAGATTCTTAACGGTCAGGAAATATCTTAAAAACTCCTGGCCGTGATCACGGAAAAGTAGCTTTCGCTCCGTTTCGAAAAACGCCATAGTTTTTCGTGAGCGGCCCGCCAAAATTTATAGTGCCGGGCGCGGGACACAATGGAGGAAAGCAAATGTCTGTGCTTCGAGCAAGCGGCCTATCACTGGTTTTATTGATGACGGCATTGGTAGCCGCTCCCCAGGCGCAAACACCGGCCCCGGCCCCGGCAGCAGCGCCCACGCCGCCGCCTTTCGCCACTACGAAGGTCGAGGGCACAGATGGGGTCTATATTTTTCGTTTCGGCGGGCATCAGTCGATGTTCGTTGTCACCAAGGACGGCGTGATCGCCACCGATCCCATTGGCCTGCGGCGGCCGGCTGCAAAAGCCTATATCGATGAGATCCGTAAAATCACGCAGGCGCCGATCAAATATGTGATTTACAGCCACAGCCATTATGACCACATTGCAGGCGGCCAGCCGTTCAAGGATATCGGCGCAACATTTATCGCGCATAATAACGCCAAGAAGCGCCTTGAACAGCTCAAGCCCGCCGATGTCGTCATACCCGATCAGGGCATAGGCAATTCACGGACGATCAGGCTCGGCGGCACAGTGCTGGAACTTCACTATGTCGGCAAGAACCATAGCGACAATACGCTGGTCATGCGGCTGCCCAAGGAAAAGATCATTTTTACGGTTGACTGGATTCCGCTGCAGGCTGTGCAATTCCGCGGCATGGCGGACACCTATTTGCCTGATACCCAGGAGGGCCTGAAGAAAGTCATTGCGATGGATTGGGATCGCATGATTTCCGGACATCCCGGCCCCGGCGGCCGCCAGACCGGCACCAAGGAAGACGCCAAGAATGTACTGGCCTATCTCGATGACCTCTCAGCAGCGGTCAAGAAAGAAGTCGATGCGGGCAAGTCGTATGATGACGCCATGAAAGGGATCAAGCTCCCGAAATATGAGAGTTATGGCGGCTACAATGCTTTCCTCCCCATGAATATCGAACGCCTGTTCGATTTCCATAATCGCGGGATTTGAAAAGTTGCGGGTGTACCGGCGGATTAGCGGTGCACCCGTTTCCTGCTTGTTTTCATGATATCCAAATACTCAGGAGAACAACTCGAAGATCCAGGACAATATAGACGCGCCAGCATCAACGGCCTCCACGACGTCTCCCAGTCCTGAAGACGAGGCCTCACTGGTATTGTTCGCCAACTGCTGCTTTTGTTCTTCATTGCCTTGCGATTCAGCCAGCGCCGCAAGTTCGCGCTCCGTAGGACCCATTTCAGGCCATTTCGATGTTCCCGGCATCGTCTATCCCCTTGGCTCGTACGGGGAGACATCCGGCTGTTTGGCGGGACATTCCCCACAACAACTCTGTCATGGGGCACTCAATTTTCATGTGCGATTAAGCACATGCGAGCCGGAGTTCGCGCCAATCAATTCATCGTGCGGGGTAGCCACAACACGATTTCGGGGAACACCATGATCAGGATGGTTGTGATGAACAGCGCCACCATAAGAATGCTGGTGCCTGTGTAGACCTTCACAAGATTGACGCCGGCCGTGGCGCTGACCACAAAGGCGACCATACCCACGGGTGGAAATACCAGCCCCATCGCCACCAGCATCATCGACACCACACCAAACCAGATGGGATCAAAGCCAAGCGATTTGATGAGCGGAAACGTCAATTGCAATGTCAGCAGCAACAGCGGGATCTCGTCCATAAACATGCTGATGACGAAATAGGCCACCATGATGCCGATGATAACCACCCAGCGGTTCAATTCCATGTGTGTGACCCAGGCGACGATATCCTGGGGAATGCGGCTCAGGGCCATGTAATAGCCAAAGACTGTTGCGCCGATGAGAATAAGAAAAATCATCACCGTCGTGCGGATGGTCTGGCGCAAGGCGTCGACGGCTTCGCCCCAAGTGAGACGGCCGAATAGCGCGCCGATAATTGCGGCGAACAAAGCCCCAAGCGCACCTACTTCGCTGGGCGTGGCAATGCCGGTGTATAGCATCACGATGACTATGGCGATGAGCATCAGCGAGGGCCATACGCGGGCGAGACTGGCGCGGCGTTCTTCTTTCGGTACGCGAAAGGTTTCGGGCGCATGCTTCGGGCTGATCCAGACCCAGACTGCAATCGCGGCAATCAGCAGAATGCCCACGACGATGCCGGGAATGATGCCGGCGATCAGCAATTTGCCGATGGAGGTCTGTGTAGCAACACCATAGATCACCATAGCGATACTGGGTGGGATGAGAATATCGAGAGTCGAGCCGACGCCTATAGAGCCCGCCGCCAGCTCTTCCGAATAACCATGACGGCGCATTTCGGGCATGGCGATCTTAGACATCACAGAGGCGGCCGCGACACTCGCGCCGGACATGGCTCCAAATATACCGCATGCAAACACTGTCGCCATCGCGAGGCCGCCGCGAATGTGAGAAAGATAGTTTGCCGCCGCCTGATACAAATCTTTTGCGAGTCCGCTGGAGGCAGAGAAATACGCCATCAGGATGAACATCGGAATGGTTGTCAGGCCATAATCGGCGACTGTACCGAAAGGTGTAAGGCTGACGATGCCCATCATCCGGGATATGTCGCCTGTTACCAGCCAGATGCCGAACATGCCCGCCGCACCGAGTGAAATCGCAATCGGGACGCCGAGCAGAAGCATAGCAACGAGCACGAGAAGCGGTAGAAAATTCATCATGGCGCAGCGGCCCGTTCCTGTTGTGCGTTCAGAGGTTGGGCGCATCCTGCGCAAAGAGCATGGCCTCGCCCTTGCCGACTTTCGGCAAATCAATCAGCATCAGAAGGGTGAGCGCAAAGAAGCCGATGGGCGCCAGCCAATAGGCGGGGCCTGCCGGTATGTTGACCGTCGCAAGCGTCGTGCCGTCGGCCCAGACGCTCACCGCCTGCCTTATCGTTGCCACGACGAAAACGCCGCAGCATA
>CANJJI010000283.1 GCA_947474545.1 Beijerinckiaceae bacterium
AACTTCACCCGCATCGCGCTCTCGGCTATCATTCGCCGCGAGAGTTCATCGCGATGAGGTCAACCGCAAATAGCGTGGAGCGCGTGTCCGGAAATTAGGGGGCTACAACAGTGCCCGCAGGAATATTGCTGACGGTTTGTGGTGTACCGTCGCTTGAGAGAGTGAGATTTGTTACCTGCGATCCGCAGGCGACCGTAACCGGGAATGTCATGGACGGAATTGGTTTGCCCGCAACGCCGCCGGACACTTCCTTCTTGACTATGATGCTTCCGTCTCCAACCTTTTTACACTCCAGCGTGTTTTGCACTGTGATTGTATTTGGCGGATTGGCGACCGTTGTTGACGCTGGCACGGAGACCTTGGTCCAACTA
Source organism: Beijerinckiaceae bacterium (assembly GCA_947474545.1). Taxonomy (GTDB): domain Bacteria; phylum Pseudomonadota; class Alphaproteobacteria; order Rhizobiales; family Beijerinckiaceae; genus Terripilifer. The sequence goes on from CANJJI010000283.1 coordinate 372, forward strand.
TCCACCAACGGGGGAGGGCAAGCATTGACGGTGGGCGTGCCTTCCGCGACCGTGCAGGTGCTGCCGAGCGGCATATTGTTGACAGTTATTGGAGTGCCATTGCTGGGCAGATTGATTGAAGCCGATGTACCGCCGCATGTCACAGTCGCGGGGAACGTCATGGAAGGCACAGGGATAGGGCTGTGGTTGATGACTTCCTTCTTTACGATGACGTCGCCTGTTTTCTTGTCATCACACTCAAACTTGTTGTGCACGGTGACTGTGATCGGCGTTGAAGTAATCACGTAGGGGCCGGGCGGCACGTAGCTGGCGGTCCACACCGCAACTTTCGGGGGCTGACAATAACCTGCCGGCGTTACGATGCTGGATGTGTCTTCGACGACCGTGCACGACGTGCCGATCGGGATGTTGTTCACGGTTTGCGTTGTTCCATTGCTCGCCAAAGTGAGATTCGTGACCGTTGATCCGCAAGTGACAGTGACGGGAAAGGTCATCGGCGGGAACAGCACAGGGCCGGGCTGATTGTCGATCTGCTTTTTGACGATCAGGATGCCTGGCTTCTCGACTGTCACACAATCTTTGTTGTTGCTTGGGTCAGAGTCCTGATAGCTCGCGCCAGGGAACACTTCCGCGCAATTGGTGAAGGGCGGAAATGGCCTTGGGCCGGTTGCTGTTCCTGAAAGGCTGATGGTTGTCACCACGCCGCTGGGGACAGGCCCGCCGAGATATGTGCAGGTCAGCGTGCCCGGACCGGTTACGGGGCCATTGCAGCTCCAGCCGGGTACAGTTGGATTGGCAATCGTCATATTGGCTGGCACCGTGTCGGTGACAGTCAGGACGCCTGATGCAGCGGTATAGGCCGGGCCGTTATTGGTGACTGTCAAGGTGAACGTGTAAGCGCCGGTTTCCAGATCGGGCGTTGTGGCGCCTGTCTTCTTGATGGAGATGTCTCCGCAGACAAGGCGTGGATCATTGCGGCACGGATCGCATTGCGATCCCACACAAGAAGTGCAATTCGGGCCGGTGCAATCACCGCCGCTGATATAGGGCGGATTGCTGACGCCAGCAGGCGCTGCGGCGCTCAGATAAGGCGCTGCACCGGGATAGCCGGGTCCGCCGAAATTCGCGACTGGGGGTATGCAGGGTTCGGTGAAGATGCGCACGCCGCCCATATAGCCCGATGTATTCTGGTCGCCGGGTTTGCCGTCGTAATCAACATTGTAGGAGAGCCAAGGCGGCTGGTTGGAGGCGTCGCGTACGGGGCCGGAGGGCATGCCTTGCAAACCCTGCAGGACGAGCGGTCCGCCCGGCTCCAGCCGGTCGCGCAGCGCGAGCGCGTTGCGGATGTTCTGGGCCGATGTCCAGAGCGAAGCCTCGCAGCTGTTGCGTGCGAGATTGCCTGTATTGTCGTAGCCATAGCCCAGCGCCACGCCGCCATTGGTGTTGCGGAATTGCCCGGCAAAGCCGACAGCATATTCTTCGGGCTGCGGGGTCCAGAGGCCGGGGGCGGGATCATTGGGCTGTTTCGGCCAGAAGCGCAGCACGCGGGGCTCGCCGGCTTTCACCAGCTCGGTCATCGCAAAATTGCCAGATGTCGCTGCGCGTTCGGCCAGAATCATTGCGCCTTTTTCGGAGAAGGCGATGTCAGTGACGCCGATCTGCGCCGCCTGTCCGGGCACTTCCAGTTCAAGGCGGGGATCGTTTGCGAAAGCGCCGTTCTGGGCAATGCCGATGGACCAGATCTGCGATTTTTCGCCAGCTGAGTAATACAGCCGTCCCTGATGGATCGTGACCGCGTAGACGCGGCGCGAGGGCGAGGCAAAGCCCCAAGTATCCGGATTTTCCGTGTCGAATTCGGCGCGCGCAATACTGGCGCGTCCGCGCGGATCGAACGGAACCGGCTGCATTTGCGCCGCCGGGCGTCCGTTGACGCCATGGTCGAATTGTTCGAGATCTGCGCCATCAAGGCCAATGCGATGGATCATGCCGGTGGCGAGATCGCTCACAAACAGCTGTTTGTTGGCGGCGTCATAGGCGAGGTTGCCGAGGCCCGGTCCGTGATTGGGAACATTCTCAAGCAGAACGTTTGTCAGCAGGCTGACGGCGCCAGTGCGGCCATCGACTTTATAGATGCTGCCCGGTCCGCCCTGCAGATCAAGGCCAAACTGGCCGCGCATCCAGCCAGTGCCGGGGCCGCCCTTTTTCCGGCGTTCAAAGGCACCGTTCCGGTTGCGGGCGACGAGGTTCAGGCCATAGGCCGAGGTCGCCGCCAGATAGATGTCAGCGTTGGGGCCACTGCCTGTGGCGACGCCAAAGACCTGTCCGGTCTCTCGGGCAAAGACTTCGAACCTGGCGTTCGTGGGAATCACCCGGCCTTCCCAGATATGACCGGGCCTGCCGACATCCAGGATTTTGGCTGAGGGGCCATCTGGGTTGATAAAGGCGCGTTCGGGCGGAATGCGCGTTTGTGCAGCCGTGCCGGGAGGCGCTGCGATGCCGGAAAAGCCGCTAACTATTGCATCACCTGCGGAAAGCCCGGGGGGCTTGGGCGGCGGCGGTGTCTGGGCTTGAGCCTGGCTAGTGAGAAAAAGGGCGGAAATCAAAAGGAGCGGCAAACGCGTAAGGCGCATTCACATATTCTTTCAAACAAGAGTGGTGTCCAACCAACTGAAAATAATGGGGGTATTTAGACCAGCTTAGGCTCAAGTTTCAAGTGCAACACCCACGGCCCGCAGGGCATAGGATGTTGCGATGGACAGTCGATACAAGCACCTTGGCAGCGAGGAACGTGGCGTGATTTTGGCCGAGCATCGGCGGGGCAGCAGCC
>CANJJI010000284.1 GCA_947474545.1 Beijerinckiaceae bacterium
CGCCACCGCCCTGATTGGCGGCCAGAAAACGGCGGGTTATTTTCTCATGCACCAGCCACATGCTGACTTCGGCGAAGAATTTGGTGTTGAACCAGTCCGTCAACCGGCGCACTTCTGCACGCTCGACAGGATTGTCCGGCATGAGGCGAACTGGGCTGGAAACAGCGTAAACCTCGTGAAGATATTCAGCAGCTGGCCCCGCACCGCAAACGACAATATCCGGCTCTTCCAGCAGAACAGGCGTGGTGCCCGCAGGGTTAAGGGCCAGAAAATCCTGCCGCCGTTCCTGCACCTTTTCCTCTACGAGATCCGCATCGATTCCATATTCACTCAGCGCGAGGCGTATGAAGCGCGAATGCGGACACATGGGATGATAGAGAAGAATTGTCATGAGCTGTTCAGTCGGCTTTCCGCCTGCCACGGCAAATGTCAGTAGATCGCGCCGGGCGCTCCGTATAAACACGGAATCATTCACCGGCAAGCGATTCGCCGGATACGCCAGACAGGATCGTGTTGCCGGAAGGTGTGGCCGGAGAATACGGTTAACGATTTATGAATCACGCACACGATGGCGGATGCGCCCATGTTTATCATTGATGCAGTCAAAGCTCTTGTTCTAGGCATAGTGGAAGGCTTTACGGAATTCCTGCCTGTTTCATCCACAGGCCATCTTCTGCTTCTTGGCCATTTTCTCGGCTTTGAATCCAAGGGAAAGACATTTGAAGTGCTCGTTCAATTGGGCGCTATTCTGGCTATCCTCATGGTATATTTCTGGAAGCTGATCGCAATCGTGACGGCGCTCCCGCGAGACCGGAAGACGCAGATGTTTGTCGTTGGTCTGCTGGTGGCGTTTCTACCCGCCATGGTGATCGGCGGGATAGCCGGTTCTTATATCAAATCTGTGTTGTTTGATCCGCGCATCGTCTGCACGACTTTGATCGCCGGCGGGCTGATCCTCCTGGCCGTCGATGAAATGCAGATGGAAACGCGCTACACCGACATCATGGAATATCCGCTACCGATGTGCCTGAAGATCGGCCTGTTTCAATGCCTCGCCATGGTGCCCGGCGTTTCCCGGTCCGGCGCAACCATCGTCGGCTCCATGTTTCTGGGTGCGGACAAGAGATCGGCAGCAGAGTTTTCATTCTTCCTGGCGATGCCGACAATGGCAGGCGCTTTCGCCTATGACCTTTTGAAAAACTACAAGATACTCGCGTTCAACGATGTCGCGCTGATCATCATCGGATTTATAGCCGCGTTTTTCTCGGCGCTGTTCGTGGTGCGTGGCTTCCTGCAATTTGTATCGAGCCACGGATTCAAATGGTTTGCCTGGTGGCGAATTGTTGTCGGCATTCTGGGATGGGCTGGCATTCTCTTGTTGAAGCCGGTCGTGTCTTGACAGCATGTCAAATACGCTTGTCGCCTGACGTACAGAGATCGGCCAAAACGCATTTCTCGCATTCGGGTTTCACGGCCTTGCAGATATAACGGCCGTGCAGAATAAGCCAGTGATGGGCATGCTGGCGGAATTCCTTTGGCACGCATTTTTCCAGCCCAAGCTCAACTTCAAGCGGCGTTTTACCCGGAGCGATGCGCAACCTGTTGCCCAGTCGGAAAAGATGAGTGTCAACGGCGAAAGTTTCATCGCCAAAGGCAATGTTGAGTACGACATTCGCTGTCTTCCGGCCGACGCCCGGCAATTTTTCAAGTTCCTCCCGGCTGCGCGGGATTTCACTGCCGTGATTGGCGATCAATTGCGCCGACAACGCGATCACATTCTTCGCCTTGGTGCGATAAAGGCCAATGGTCTTGATGTAATCGCGGACTTTGTCCTCGCCGAGCGCCAGCATTTTCTCGGGCGTGTCCGCCACGGCAAACAGCGGACCGGTCGCCTTGTTCACGCCTGTGTCGGTCGCCTGTGCCGACAGCACAACAGCCACAAGCAATGTGTACGGGTTCACAAAGTCCAGCTCCCCCTTGGGTTCCGGATTGGCGTCATGCAGCCGCTGGAAGATCGCGTGGATCGTTGCTGCATCGGCGGGTTTGGCCTTGCCCTTCACCGCGCGGGCCGACTGCAAAGCCTTGGGCAGCGCGCGCTTGCCTGCTGGCGATTTTTTCGCGGGCTTGCGGGCGCGGCGTTTCGGCGCGCCCGCAGATGATTTTTTTGCAGGGGTTTTTGTCGGCATGATTGCTTATACTAACGCCTTCAGAGCGAGGCGCGAGCATTATGCTGAAAGAAGATCCCTACCACGCACAGATTTTTGCTGCGCGCCTGACCCCGCACCGATCACTGAACCCGCGCAATTTCCGGCTTCTGCTCATCGTGTTTGCAGTCTCAGTATTTTTCACCACCCTGCCCTTCCTGATCCTAGGCGCCTGGCCGGTCGCCGGATTCATGGGTCTGGATGTTCTGATTTTCTGGCTCGCCTTCCGCGCGAATTTTCGCGCCGCACGTGCTTATGAAGACGTCTCTGTTTCTCCCGCCGAGTTCGCGGTCGCCAAGGTTTCCGCCAAAGGCGATCGCGCCGAATGGCGTTTCAACCCGATTTGGGTGCGGCTTGACCGCAAGGAAGACGAGGAGTTTGGCCTGGAGAAATTGCGCGTGATGTCGCGCGGACGCGAACTGGAGATTGCAGGCTTTCTGGATCCATGCAGCAAGGCGGACTTTGCCCACGAACTATCTCTTGCGTTGGCAGAAGCCAGGCAAGGCGCGCGCTGGAGCTGAACGGCGCTCCGTCCCTGGCATGGCAGATTACGCGCCCGGCTCAACCAGCGCCGGTTTGGCGCGGAACCTCAACCCGCTGTAGATTTCCGCCAAAGGTAGCGAAAAATCCTTATCCGGAAACTCCACCTGTGCTTCAAGCCCCTCCACGGTACGGCTGATCCAATTCGCGACAACCTGCCAGGAAAAAACGATCAGCTCGGGACTGTCCGGATCGATCAACAGAGTATAGCGCAGCGAAGCAACGCTTTTATATTCCTCCAGAGCCTCTTGCAAAACTCTTCGGGGGATTCGCCAGCTTGGGGCTGATTTTGCCGGATAGCGCTGTTTCCGGGCGTTCGCCATACCGTTCTGGCCTTGCATGGCCCATTTTCCGTGATTGCGGACGCGCGGCATCCGCCGCTTGCGC
>CANJJI010000285.1 GCA_947474545.1 Beijerinckiaceae bacterium
CGGCGACATAGGGGTTGAGGCCGCGGTTCTCGTGCACCACGACCACCGCGCCGCGCTTGCCGCCGCCAGCGGGCCTGGCCAGCAGACCCTTGGTCGGCCCGTTGCCCCTGGGGGACTCGAAGGTCACCAGCTCGGTCTTGACGCGCGGATCATCCGCCTTGACCTGCTGAGCGAGGGCGTAATCGGGCATCAGCATCTCGACCAGCGCAGAGCCGCTCACGCCCGCAACCGCATATTGGCCAGCGGCGGTGATGAACTGGCGCCGATCGATACGGCCATGGCAAAATTGATCGTAGAGATCCAGCAGGCCCTGATCGAAATCCTTCGCGGTCTTGCGTGGCTTGGGGTCCGTCATATCGTGTTCTCCCTGTGTGGCCGACGCCACCTTAACGCGAGCGCGCGGTGGCCTTTGTTTGGCCGCCCTTGCTGGCCGACGCGGTTAGATCCTGAGCCAGAAGCAGGGAAAAGACAATCTTGATTATATGCAATCTAGGTGTTCAGTCCCGGAGAGTAGTGATACAATTACTACATTTTTTTTCGGGGGGTATTATGGGCCAAGTTCAACACGGGAGTGCCCGCACGACAGAGGCCATCCACCAACACCCGCTCGTCCCCTCCTTGAAAGGCGTGATATCTTTGTTGTTAACGAGAATGGTAAGGTTCGATAGGCCAGATAATCGACCGGGCACTCTACTACATTTTAAAATCTCATCGAAATGATCGACCGGGGGGACAGCATGATCAACCGCAGAACATTTATTGTAACTGGTTTAGCTGGTATTACGAGCTTGCCAGCACAAGCACAAAGCGGGGGCTGGGTCACCCTCTTTGATGGAAGAACGCTTGATGGATGGACCCAAGTCGGCGACCCCAACGTTACGTTAGGTGACGGGGTCGTACAAGCAGACAAAGGAAATGGCCACCTAGTATGGAAGAACGCATACACCGATTTCGAATTACGAGCCGAAATATGGGTTGACGCTAATGCCAATAGCGGGGTTTTCATCCGCTTCCCAGACAAAACGAAACCAAGCTCAAAGGACGGATACGAATTCAATATTTATGACGCAAGGCCGGATCCCTCCTATGGCACCGGCGCCATCGTTGCTACCGCCAAGGCCGGAAAATTCCTCAAGGCAGGTGGTAAATGGACGTTGATGGAGATCACGGCCAAGGGAGCTGAACTCACATTCAAGCTTGATGGGACCGCCACTGTCGATAAGGCCCCTAACAATGGGGACGGACACGCAGCTTCGGATCGCGGCTTCATAAGCCTCCAATTTGGTGGTGGGCTCGTTCGCTTTCGTAAAATTCAGATCAAGGAGTTGTGACTTAAGCGACCGGATTTGATTGCTCATGCTGGTGAATCAGATCCACCGCCGCCACGCAAGTGCAGGTAGCACCCGCGCTTTGCCCCCAGTGTGCCTCCGGATTATGAAACAAGGCTAAAGCCTTCGGTTTCCAACATTCAATAGAGACTGAGCGCCCGTTTTTTTGCTGCTGCGCATCATTTTTCTCGCAAGGTCCCGTTGCTGGCACCCATTGTCTGCTTTGATGAAATGCCCTGTTTTATTGGCCATTCATCGACTATCATGATGCAAACAGGTGTTGGAATGTGGGCCGCGTCCTTGGTCGTATCACTTGAGAGATGGGGAGGCACGTTTGATTGATCGGCGCAACTTACTGCAGATATCCGTCGCGAGCCTGGCCTCTCTTGGTCTGGCGACCCTGGCGCGCGCCGATGGCCGCTTTGCATCCGGCGATGTCACCATTTTTTATCGCAGCTTCGGCAAGCCCGGCAAAACGCCCTTGATCCTGATGCATGGAGCCAATTACTTCGATTCCTTTGACTGGATTCCCGTTGCGGAAAAACTTGCGACGGATCGCGAAGTCGTCTGTTTTGATATGCGGGGCTTTGGCGAATCGACCTGGAGCCCAGCGAAGAACTATTCGGTCGATGCGATGATGGGAGATATCCGCGCGCTGATCGCCCATCTGGGGTGGCGCAAGCCGATCCTGCTTGGCCATTCATTTTCCGGTCGCCTCGCCGTCTCCTTCGCGGCTCATGACACTGATGCAATTTCGAAAGTGATCGTCGTCGACAGCGCCTTTGGTCGGGAGGAGCCCGGACCGAAGGGCATTGGCAACCCACCCGTTATCTTTCCTAGCGTGGAGGCGGCGATGGAGCGTTTTGGAAAGCTCGCCAATCCCCCGCGCATTTCGAAGGATCGAGCCCGGGCGGAGCAGGCGCTGACAAAGGTGGCGGAGGGATTCCGACTGAAGCGTGATCCCGACTATTCGAACGCTGCGCCCATCGGCTCCGCTGTGGACACGCGCCCGCGCCGCGAGTTGAATGTTTGGGAGGAACTGCCAAAAGTGAAGGCGCCGATGTATTTCGTCAGGGGATTGAAATCGGACCGGTTCACTCCCGACGTCCTGGCGCGCCTCAACAAGGACTATCCCGACATCACCTGGGCGAGCGCGGATTCGATGCATGACATAGCCTTTTACGCCCCTGATGCGTTGATCACCGCAGTCAGGTCCTTCATCGCGCCGTCCTGAGACCATGCGCCGGGAGCCCCCTTCGCAAGGTCACGGTTCAGCGTGGCTCAAATCATGATACCTTCATCCGGCAAGCAGGTGCCATCGCCATAAAAGAGGAAAAGCCCACCATGCGCAAAGCACTCATTCTTGGATCCTTCCTGACGCTCATGGCCGGGCAGGCGCTGGCGCAGGCCAACAACGCCATCGCCGTCAACGGCGTGCTGGAGAGCTTCGACGCCGCCTCCGTCTCCGTGAAACCCGATGACGGCGGCGCCGTCCAGACCTTCAAGCTGGCGCCCAAGCTCCTGCTCCTTGAGAACAAGGCGGCGACACTCGCGGACATCAAATCCAACGATTTCGTGGCCTCGGCGGCGGTGCGCGGCCCGGACGGCAAATTGCATTCGACCGAGCTGCGCATTTTCCCGGACGCCTTGCGCGGCATCGGCGAGGGCCAGCGCCCCATGAACGACGCGCGCAACCAGACCATGACGAACGCGACCGTCACCGGGGCGGCGATCGTCAACGGCAGCAACAATATCAAGGTCAAG
>CANJJI010000286.1 GCA_947474545.1 Beijerinckiaceae bacterium
CAAGATCAGAGGTCTTCGCCCCCGCCTCCTGCTCCCGCAAAACACCAATGATCTGCTCTTCTGTAAACCTTGCTCGCTTCATCTGTCCGTCCTCTGAGGGGCCGGACTCTAAATCCTCGCGGAGGAAAAATGCAGGGGCAGGTCAGCTGCTTACAACTGGCTCTCGCGAGGCCTTATTGAATCACTGGAAAATTTTATTGCACAGGCGGGCAAAGGCGATGAATTACTTGGGGCGTTCTTCGAATTCAAAAATATGAGAATTTATGCCGCTTTGAAGGCGGCTAAGAAACGCGGAGCGAAAGTCAAAATACTCTATGATGGCAAATCACAAGGTGAACAAAATGAAGAAGCACTGACAGGAAGTGGTCTAGCCGCCAATGTAAAAGCTCGCACCAAGGCTGGTAATTTTGCGCATAACAAGTTTCTGCTGTTCCGCAACAATGGCAAATCCGCACAAGTATGGACCGGATCAACAAATCTCAGCGAGAATGGACTATTCGGGCATTCAAATAACGCCCATATCGTGCGAGATGCCGATATTGCTGAAACCTATTTCAATTTCTGGAAAATACTCCAGAAAGACCAAACGAAAAAACCAACCGCTGAACAAGCGCAGGAATTGACGCCTGCGCCACCAGACAAATTTTCTAAAGGCGTTATATCCGTTTTTTCTCCCCGCCGGGACCTTGATGCGCTTGATTGGTATGCGGAAATTGCTGGCAACGCAAAGCGCGCGCTGTTCATGACCTTTGCATTCGGGATGAACGAACGTTTTGTCAAAGTCTATGATCAGGACGACAAAGTTCTGCGCTTCGCACTCATGGAGAAGAAAGGGAACGGCCAAACAATCAAAGAACAAGCCGCAGAGATTGACCGGATTCGCAAATTGCCCAATACAACAATTGCCGTTGGTAACAAAGTCGAAATGAACCGGTTCGATCAATGGCTCCAAGAAACCGATAAAGCAACTGACGAAGCTCACGTTTTATTTGTTCACACGAAATACATGCTGGTAGATCCCTTGGGAGACGAACCTATGATTGTCGTCGGATCGGCAAATTTTTCGAAAGCATCCACAGACACCAATGATGAGAATATGCTGGTCATTAAGGGGGAGAAATCTGTAGCGGATATATATCTAGGCGAATTCATGCGGATGTTTAGTCATTACGCCTATCGCGAATCACGAAAGTTCAAGAAAAACTCGACGCAGGCTGAAGTCCTCAAGCGAAAATATCTTGCACCCAGCGCTCAATGGATAGACGGCGATGGCACGAGCTCCAGCTACTTTGGCGAGGCGTCGGACCGTGCGCTCAGGCGAAAATATTTTTCCGGGCAATGATCGGGCCGCACACAGTCCAGATGGCGGTTTACAGATAGCGCTGCGCACAGTGCTGTTATAGTCTTTGCTCGGATAACGCCTTGGTGAAAGGACCCCAGCATGGATCTGCTGACACGGCGCTCGGTCTTGAGCACGAGCCTCGCCTTTTTTCTTGCTCCCCGGCTGGCTTTTGCCCAGCAACAGCCTGATTGGGCGAAAGGGCAGACGATCAAGCTTGTCTCTCCGTTTCCGCCGGGCGGATCGGTGGACGCGATCTCCCGGCTGATGCAGCCGGGTTTGCAGCAAAGGCTGGCCACAAATGTCATCGTGGAAAACCGCGCAGGCGCTGGCGGCGCGGTGGGAGCAAATTCGGTGGCAAAATCTGCGCCCGATGGCACGAATATCCTGGTGGTGTTCGATTCCCACGCGGTGCTGCCGAGCCTGATGAAACTGCAATACGATTCAAAAGCCGACCTCGACCCGGTGATGCTGATCGGCACTGCGCCGATGGTGCTCGCCTGCCATCCCTCGCGCCCCTTCAAATCGCTGAAGGACGTGATCGACGCCTCGAAAGCCAAGCCGGACAGCCTGACCTTTGGAACGGTCGGCAACGGCTCGCTCGGGCATCTGCTGATGGTCCTGCTCAGCAAGAAGGCTGGATTTGAGATCAAGCACCTGCCCTATCGCGGCGGTGGCCCGGCCGTGAACGATGCTGTCGGTGGGCATATCGACCTGATCATCGGCTCGGCTGCTCTGTTATCGACGCAAATCGAGGCCGGAACGCTGCGCCCGCTGATGCAATCGGGCGCGACGCGCGCGCCGACCTTGAAAGATGTGCCGACAATTGCCGAAAGCGGCTTTGCGGGCAGCGAAGCCTATGCATGGTGGGGCGTTTTCGTGCGCGCCGGTACGCCCGCCCCGATCAAGGACCGCATCTATGCCGATCTCAAGGCTTCGCTCGAAGATCCGGCGATCAGGCCAAAACTGGAATCCGGCCAGCAGGTGAAACTGGAGCTTTCGCCAGCGAAGCCGTTCGCGGAGTTTTTCGACACCCAGATGAAGATCTGGGGCGCTGTGGTGCGCGAGAACGGCATCAAACCGGATTAACCGCGTAAATTGCTGGCTTGACTTCGCCAGTGCGAGCCGGGATATACGGCGCACCGGATATTCATCGGCTCCGGGCGCGTAGCTCAGCGGGAGAGCACTCCCTTCACACGGGAGGGGTCACAGGTTCAATCCCTGTCGCGCCCACCATCTTTTCAGATACTTGCGGACTTTCCGCCAAATCCACTGGCTCCGTTGTGGCTTCGACCAGTCCCTTAAGCGCGTTTGCGGCATCCAGCAGGTAATCCGGGCTGAACGCCGTATAGGTTTCCGTCACCCGCATCCGCTTGTGCCCGAGCTGCAAAGCCACATCATCCACGCTTACCCGGCGCGACCGCATCCACCGGGTGAACCGCCGCGGGATTGCCGGAGGCTCCAACTCCTGAGAAGGTGGAGCCACTATGAGCAAGACTGCAAACAAGTATTCAACTGAAGTGGGCGAACGCGCTGTGCGGATGGTGCTCGACCATGAGAATGATCATCGGTCACGATGGGCGGCGATTGAGTCAGTCGCCGGGAAGATCGGCTGTGCGCCACAGACATTGCATGACTGGGTCCGCAAGACTGAGATCGACAGCGGCAAGCG